>NZ_JAXADV010000001.1:0-161301 GCF_033901115.1 Providencia sp. CIM-Carb-044 | reverse complement strand
TGGCTGCCCAAAAGTTTGTGTTACTGATGGTGAGCTAGCAAGCCCTTCAGCGATATTATTTTGTGGGGTACCTGCTGTAACAGAAGTCGCGCTAAATGATGGCATAAATAATGGGTCAGCTGGCTCGTTGTCAACCAAATCATCAACAGGGGTAAAACTATCCAGCACAGAGAACTCTTTTCTTAAATCAATTTTGGGCTCAAAGTCTTCTTGCTCTTGTGTAAACTGAGGTTGATAGCCATTATCCACGACTGGCACGGCCTCATCAGGCTCTGGAATTGTATGCGTATTATTGGATTGTTGTGAAGCTGACGCCCAACGGTGTTCAATTTCTGGCTGCGTAAATGCGCTGACTCTATTTTCAGTCATTGGCTCATTTTGTAATTGCTCATCATGCGAGTGCAGGCTATTAAGCGGTACATCATAATCAGTTTCATCAACTTCACCATAACGTTCACGTTGCTGTTCTAAGAACTGCGCTCGTAATAATTCGTCTTGTTGTGCCTCATCATCAGTTTCAGGTTGGTCAGACTCACTCGTAGACCACTGCTGATATATTTGTTCACGTTTAGAAGCCTCTTCTTCACGCCGCTGTAGTTCCGCATCACGTAACGATGGAATGCGAATACCATATAACTCACGACGAGTCGGTAAACGAACAGGATTTGGCCGTGGAAGCTCCGGCTCCATATTTTGTTTAACCTGAGCATGGCGCTCCAGTGCAGCGACTGAAATACCCGCAGCCGCTAATGCAGCTGGATTAGAGACCCTTTCAGTAACTGATGATGGAATAAAACTTTCTGTTGTACTTGAAGAGTCAAGTGGGAGCACTGATGTTGCTTGAGCTTCAAACGCAGCTTGATTAACAGGTGTTTCTTGTTTATCCGAATAGTCTTGATAAGCGGTATTGTCTTGTTTTTGTTGTTCTATTTGTTGATTATGCTGAACACTTAACATCGGTTCTTCTGGTGCAACATACGGTGACGCTTGAACTAACGGCTCATTAACGGTATCTGATGTTGAATCAAAACTTGCACCGAGCTTAGGCTGGTAATCTTCTGGTACTTCAAAATGATATGTGCTCGGCTCATCCACTGCAGAGAAAGCAGGTACCGAATCTTGCTCTGATGTGTTTTGATTCACTGAAGGAATTGGGTTTTCTGTAGTAACAACCGCTTCACCCGTATTTTTTTCCGTTGTTGGAGCGACTTCAGTGACTAATTCAGCCACAGTGGGTGCGGAAAACAAAACATCATCCGCATCAATATTTTCTAGGCTGTCATTGGCTCTGTGCTCAGCTTCTTGCGCACGCTGTAAAGCTCCTTCAGTTTCTTCAACGTCGTAATCATAGTTATCTAAATCGTCTCCCCTCGCTCGATTTGTTAGCAAAGTAATAGGGAGAAGTACCGCTGCACCAATTTTTTCTGCGATTGTAAGCCATGACCATCCCGTAAACAGCGTAAAGCTTATCGCCCATAAAAACAGCAATGCTAACGTAGCACCTAATGAATTGAACCACGGCATAATTGCATTACTAAATACACTGCCAATCACACCACCAGAGGCGAAATTAGGTAAGTCGTCAAAATTGAGAGCCGCAAGTCCACAAGAAGATAAAATAAGTGCTAAACCACCTATTAATCTTAACGATAAAGAGAAAAAATCAATATATCGGCGCCGACTTTCATATTGGAAAATCGCCCAGCAGCCTAGGAGTAATAGTGCAGGAATGGCAAATGCAAGAATACCAAAAGCAGAGAAAAGAATATCTGCACTCCATGAACCTACACTACCCCCTAAATTCTTCACTGGGGCATTCCAAGTGGTCTGTGACCAGCTTGGATCTGAAGGGCTGAAGCTCAATAAAGCCACCATTAAGAAGAGTGCGCTCAAGCATATTGCGAGCAAAATAACCTCTAATAGCCGTCTTCCGCTACTTAGTTTTTTAAATTTGATATGTTTATCTTCTGTATATTCTTGGCTCATTATTATTTCTTTGCTAACTGATGTTCTTGACTAACCTAGGTTTATTCTACCATTAAACGCCTGACTCTGCCTGTTTTACAGCGACTAAGAGATATCAAGGCTTCACAAAAGCACTAAGGTGCAGTATTCCATCTAATGTATGATGATTCAATTTCTATTTCTCGTCAAAAATCCTAAATATTTATAGCTTTAGAATCAATAAATTGGAAATAAAACTTATCAGTTGCTAAGTAATTTACGTAAAACAAAGTAGAAAGGCATGGATAGCAGCCAGTTGAAGCTGTGAAACAGCAAAATATTACGTTTTTATAAAGCAACAAATGAGGTGAGAAAAACGGAACAACGCTGAGTAAACTCAGCGTTGAAACTGCAGTGCGGCAACAAAGCTGAAATGCTGTGCTGAAGCGAGGTTAAAAAGCACTAATTAGCGAGTTTTGATCACTAAGCGGTTGCTTTGTTTAACTTCTTCCATAACTACATAGGTGCGAGTGTCGTTTACGCCTGGTAAACGTAACAGAGTTTCACCTAACAGTTTACGATATGCGGACATATCTGGCACACGCGTTTTCAACAGGTAGTCAAAGTCACCAGAAACCAAGTGGCATTCCTGAATTTCTTCCAGTTTTTGAACTGCTGTATTGAATTGCTCAAATACATCCGCAGCACCACGGTTAAGTGTGATTTCAACAAACACGAGCAATGATGCATCTAAGTAGTGTGGATTTAATAACGCAGTATAGCCAGAGATAAATCCTTGTCTCTCAAGGCGACGTACACGCTCTAAACAAGGTGTTGGAGATAAACCAACTCGTTTAGATAACTCTACGTTAGAAATTCGCCCGTCTTTTTGTAGTTCGTTTAATATATTCCTGTCGATACGGTCAAGGTCTTTGCCAGGACGCTTTTTATTGTCAATCATCTCTTTATCTCTCTTTCTCTAATTGTTATTTTCTACATCTAAAAATAAGCACCTTAGCCACCACCTTTTTTATTTAGGAATTCGTGTTCAGGAGCAAATTTTATTCATAATGCTGAAGTTAGTGTGAATGTAATTATCACCCACAATGTTTACTTGTATTTTAAATTTGTAAGTAGTGTAAAGTTAATTTTCCAGCAAGAACAAAAATGCGCCATTTCCATTGATCAGCTAGATAATTAACTCTTACACTGATGTTTTCGCAAATGCGCAGCCGATTGTCAAAGCAAATGAATAAAAATCAGTACAAGATTTCGCTTTTTTTTCCAGTAAAACGTTTCGCAGCCTTAATTCAAGATAATTCCTAAAAATTGTGATGCGTGACACAAGCAACTTTTTGTCATATTTTTTTACATTTTGTCGGTATTACCTATTGATGAAATAAGCCAAATGAAACTAAGTCGCACTTAAACCACTTTTGTTAACCTCTTATTTCTCCTACAATCTGATAAATGCTTTTTAGATTAAAGAGGAATTCATGAGCACAACAACACATCGCAAGTTAATCATTCTTGGTTCTGGCCCTGCGGGCTATACTGCGGCTGTCTATGCTGCACGTGCAAACTTAAACCCAGCATTGATTACTGGGGTGGAAAAAGGCGGTCAATTGACCACCACAACTGAAGTTGAAAACTGGCCTGGTGACCCAGAAGGTTTAACCGGTCCAGGGCTTATGGAACGCATGCATGAGCACGCGTCAAAATTTGACACCGAAATCATATCTGACCATATCCAAAAAGTGGACTTAAAACAACGTCCTTTCCGTTTAATTGGCGATGAAAATGAATATACCTGCGATGCATTAATTATTGCAACAGGGGCTTCCGCTCGTTATATCGGCCTACCTTCAGAAGAAGCGTTCAAAGGCCGTGGCGTTTCAGCTTGTGCAACCTGTGACGGTTTCTTCTATCGTAACCAAAAAGTCGCTGTCGTTGGTGGCGGAAACACTGCGGTAGAAGAAGCATTGTACCTTTCTAATATTGCTTCAGAAGTTCATTTAATTCATCGTCGTGATAGTTTCCGTGCAGAAAAAATCCTGATTAATCGTTTAATGGATAAAGTTGAGAACGGTAATATTATTCTGCATACCGACCGCACATTAAATGAAGTATTAGGTGATGATATGGGCGTGACGGGTGTGCGCTTAGAATGTACTAAAACACATGCAACAGAAGATATCCCTGTTATGGGGGCATTTATTGCCATCGGCCACAGCCCAAATACAGCTATTTTTGAAGGCCAATTAGATTTAGACAACGGTTATATTAAAGTGCAATCTGGCACCCAAGGCAATGCAACTCAAACTTCTGTTGAAGGTGTGTTCGCGGCTGGTGATGTCATGGACCATATATACCGCCAAGCAATTACCTCTGCGGGCACAGGTTGTATGGCAGCCTTAGATGCAGAACGTTATCTTGATGGCTTAGCATCAAAATAATCAATAAGTGATTGTAATTTAGATAGGCTTCAATTTTTCCTCAATTGAAGCCTTTTTTATTACTTATACCCCACATCCTAACTATTGGTTTTGCATATATTTTTAAGACCAAGTTTATATTGTACTTTTTTAATACTGCCTATACTGTTTTTACATAACATTAATTAATATAAGGTGTAGGTATGGGGCAACAATTAGAACGTGATGCCATTCGCGGTTATTCTTATTTTATTATTGTCATACTTGCCGTGATTCAAGGCATCGTCATCACAGCCACTACTGATTACTCTATCCGCCTAGAAAGCCAACTAAGCGCCACCACCCTATATCTGCCTATTTTGCTCGCCATTTTTGTTCCTTCAGCAATCAGTTACCTAATTACCAATGCAAGATCCGCTATTTTTTATCTCAACATTGCGGTCATTATTGGGTTAATTGTCTGGCTCAATTACTGGCATGCCCAAGACTTTCTAAATCCTGCAGATACAGACCCATTCTTCGCCTTTATCACCCTCACCGTCCTGCTCTTTTTTATACTTCCTTGGATGCAATCGTGGCAAACCACAAGAACATGGAAAATTGATTACGGTTGCTTAATGGGGCTATATATTAAAAATACCTTTCTGGGTATTCTCGCTTCTATAATCGGTGGGTTGCTAACATTAATCGTAAAAATAGCCAGTTTTTTATTTGGCATTGTTAACCTAACTTTTTTGAGTGAAGCTCTTGATAACGACGTTATCTATTGGGTGAGCTTTGCCCTTGGGTTCAACGTGAGTTTAGCTTTTTTACGCACAGCACTGAATGTACAACTCAGTAATTTTGTTAGCTTTATTGCGCGTTTTTTCTTACCGCTCTTGAATATTGTTGCTGTTATTTTCTTAGGCGGTTTCGTTGTTTCCTACTTTTCAGGTTTGACCTCTGCTGGCTTAGGCTCCGCAGTAATGCTGTGGTTTTTAATTTTAAACCTTATTTTTATCAATTTCGTGTATGGCGATGGCACAACCCAATATCAATTCCGTGCGGGTCTCAACGGTTTTGTCTTAATTAGCATTATGTTACTTAATGCATTTTCAGTGCTTTCGCTCTATGGAATTTTAGTACGAGTTAACCAGTATAGTTGGAGTGTTGAGCGCCTATACGCCTTTACTATTGCCCTATTCCTATTTGTATTGGTTTTTGCTTATAGCATCGCAATTATCTATAAAAAATCAGCCTGGATGTCCTATTTAGGCCCTATCAATAAAGCGGGAATTTTGTCTCTAATTGCCATTATATTGGTCATTAACAGCCCTATTGCTGATTTTAAACGCATCACACTGAACAGTATTCTTGCGGGGATTGAAAATGGCAAAATCAAAGTCAATAGCTCGCTTGCTTATGACTTAAAACAATTAGGTGAGAAAGGGCAACAAGCTTTTGAAAAACTCAATAATAACCCTGAATATCAAAAACTATTCCAAACCAGCCCTTATGAAGAAGAACAGCGCAGATCGCTAAAATCAGTATTAATTCAAGCTCAAAATAGCCCTGCAATACCGGAGAGTTGGTTCGACCTCGGGGAAAACCTTAGCAGTGCTTGGTATTGTACCTCACAATACGACCCATACCCGTGTGTGGGCTTTATGGCCGATGTTAACCAAAACAATCAAGATGATGTGGTTATGTGCTATTCCTATCCAAGTAGTTCTAGTATTGATTGCAATATATGGCAACAAACGGAACAAACCTGGGAGTTAATGGATACGCAAACTCGCTCATTTAATACCATGAAAGAAAAAGATCAGGCTTGGGATAATTTATTAAAAGGAAACTATAGATTAAAACCCAAAGAATGGTTAATGATAGACCCCACATTCTAATTGTAGTGAAAAATGCCGATGGCTTAACATTTCCTTGTTAAGCCACCTTTTTATTACGTAGAAATACAGTAATATCCCAATATCATTACATCTAAAAATTTACTGAAATATTAAATTTACCTTTATAAAACAATTTAATAACAAAGCACAACTCACTTTAAATAACCCACTTTTATTAGGTAACATATCGTGGTGAAGCTGTTATGATGTACTCTAATACTCGAATTTGTGGGTAAGATCAAAAACGCAGATTTTCTTATAATCACCAATTGCGTTACCAGATCAAAATTTATCGTTCTCATGCGGTTTAAAACAGGTCAACTGCAATATCACGCATGGTAAAAACAACGTTAGGGTGATATTTCCTAACTATACTCAATGACATTAAAACTACACCTGCTAACTAAATCATTATGGATAAATCAAGACAGACTGAATTGGTACGTTGGTTAAAACAACACAGTGCCCCTGCCAAGCGCTGGTTGCGGATCTCTATGTTACTAGGCATTTTGAGCGGATTAATGATTATTGCTCAAGCCTGGTTCTTAGCTGTTATCTTACAAGCATTAATTATGGATAACGTTCCTCGAGAACAGCTATTAACCCCTTTTGTTCTTCTGATTTGCGTTTTTATCTTACGCGCAATTGTCACTTATGTACGAGAACGCGTTGGCTTTCGTTGTGGCCAAGTGGTGCGCCAAGAAATACGTACCATGGTACTCGATAAACTTCAAGAACTCGGCCCTGTGTGGGTTAAAGGTAAGCCAGCGGGTAGCTGGGCTACAATTATTCTTGAACAAATTGAAGATATGCAAGACTACTATTCGCGCTATCTTCCTCAAATGTATTTAGCTGGGATCATCCCCATTATGATCCTGATTGCTATTTTCCCCTTTAACTGGGCTGCAGCACTTATTTTATTCGTCACTGCCCCGCTGATTCCTATCTTTATGGCATTAGTCGGATTAGGCGCTGCGGATGCTAACCGTCGTAACTTTATTGCCTTAGGTCGTTTAAGCGGGAGTTTTCTCGATAGACTACGAGGCCTTGATACCTTACGGTTATTTTTTCGTGAAAAAGCAGAGATTAAGCAAATTCGTGAATCAACAGAAGATTTTCGTTCCAGAACGATGGAAGTATTGAGGATGGCATTTCTGTCTTCTGGCGTACTTGAATTTTTTGCATCGATTTCTATTGCTGTTGTTGCTGTCTATTTTGGTTTTTCCTACCTGGGTGAAATGAACTTCGGTAGCTATGGTTTACCTGTCACGCTATTTGCGGGTTTTCTTGCCCTAATACTTTCACCAGAGTTTTTCCAACCATTACGTGACCTTGGCACATACTACCACGCCAAAGCGCAAGCTGTTGGTGCCGCTGAAACACTCGAAACACTATTAAACAGTGAGGGCGAACAAAAAGCTCAACAAGGAACCCAAACACTGAGTGATGAGGCTATCTATATTCAGGCTAAACAATTAGAAATTTTATCCCATGATGGTGTGCGCCTTGCTGGGCCATTAGATTTCAATATTGAGCCACAACAACGTATTGCAATTGTTGGTCAAAGTGGTGCGGGAAAAAGCTCATTACTGAATTTATTGTTAGGCTTTTTGCCTTATCGCGGTTCCATCACCATAAATGGTGTTGAACTTCGTGAATTATGCCCTGATAAATGGCGTGAGTTACTCGGTTGGGTTGGGCAAAACCCTCACCTTCCAGAGCAAACACTGGTTGAAAACATCTGTTTAGGCAAGCCAAATGCTACAGAAGCGGAAATTCAACAGGCGATTGATAATGCATATGTTTCCGAATTCTTAGCCCATTTGCCTGATGGCCTAAATACCAAGCTGGGTGACTATGCCGCTCGCCTTTCGGTCGGGCAAGCTCAGCGAGTTGCCGTTGCACGAACCCTGTTGAAACCCTCCCGTATGCTCCTTCTAGATGAGCCTGCTGCGAGCTTAGACTCCCACAGCGAACAACGTGTTATGCAAACACTTAACCAGCTATCAAGTCAGCAAACGACCCTTTTAGTCACCCATTTACTGGAAGAAACCCTTGATTATGACCAAATTTGGGTAATGGCTAACGGGCAAATCATTCAACAAGGTAATTACACACAGTTAAGCCAGTCAGAAGGCGCTTTTGCCCAGTTACTTGCCCATCGCAGTGAGGAGCTTTGATAATGAAAATTTTATTACCTTTCTTAGCCCTTTACCGCCGCCATTGGTTTTTAATTACATTAGGCATTATCTTGGCGATTGTGACCTTACTGGCAAGTATTGGCTTACTTACCCTTTCTGGTTGGTTTTTAGCCGGAACCGCCATTGCTGGTTTTCCGGGTCTTTACTATTTTAATTACATGTTACCCGCTGCGGGTGTCCGTGGTGCCGCTATTTTTCGTACCGCTGGCCGCTATGGAGAACGCCTAGTTAGCCACGATGCTACTTTTAAAGTACTTGCTCATTTACGGGTTTTTGCTTTTAGTAAAGTATTGCCCCTTTCGCCGGGTGGTATCAGTCGTTTTCGTCAAGGGGAGTTACTCAATCGTCTGGTCGCTGACGTAGAGACACTAGATCACCTCTATTTACGTGTTTTATCGCCGATCATTACTGCATTTTTTGTTACCTTTGTCCTTATTTTTGGTTTAAGTTATCTCGACCCTCGTCTTGCTTGGACACTGGGTGGCATCATGCTGTTCTTGCTATTTACAATGCCATTTATATTTTATCGTGCAGGAAAACCCATTGGCCGTGAGCTAACCGAATTACGTGGAAGTTATCGCACTATTTTAACCTCCGCACTGCAAGGGCAAGCTGAGTTAACATTATTTGGCGCCACTGAACGTTTTCGCCAAAACTTGCTTAATATCGAAAATAAGTGGCAAGTGCGTCAACAACAGCAAGCGGCACTCACTGGATTATCTCAAGCCATTATTTTATTTGCCTCTGGTGTTACAGCAACACTGCTTCTTTGGATGGCTGCCGACCATGTAGGGGGCGATACAAAACCGGGAGCACTGATTGCTTTATTTGTATTCTGTGCGCTAGCGGCTTTCGAAGCATTAGGCCCTGTTGCTGTTGCCTTCCAACATATGGGTCAAGTGATTGCATCTGCTACTCGCGTTTCCCAATTAATGACCGCAAAACCAGAGGTAACTTTCCCAAGTGAAAGCCCTTCAATCGCAACATTGGAAAATCTGACTGTCGATAATATTTCATTTACCTATCCAGAACAGCCATTTGCCGTTCTTCAAAATGTGTCTTTAACATTAAATAAAGGCCAACACCTTGCTTTATTAGGTAAAACAGGTTGTGGTAAATCCACTCTTCTGCAGTTATTAACCCGTGCTTGGGATGTTGATAGCGGAACCATCTACTTAAATGGTACGCCTATTAACGAATTTAGCGAAAAATCGTTACGTAATATGATGTCTGTAGTACCACAACGGGTTCATGTCTTTAGTGATACATTGCGCAATAATCTATTACTCGCCAATGAACAAGCGACGGATATCGAATTAAGCGAAGTATTGCAGCAAGTTGGTCTAGGCAATTTATTAGAAAACGAATTAAAGCTTAATGCGTGGATGGGTGAAGGCGGCCGACAACTTTCTGGAGGGGAACAACGCCGCTTAGGTATTGCCCGTGCTTTATTACATAACACACCATTAATTCTAATGGATGAACCAACGGAAGGGCTTGATGCACAAACTGAACAGCAAATTTTAGCACTGTTAAAAGAAAAATGTGCCGATAAGACGTTAATTGTCATTACTCACCGTATGCAGGGCTTAGAGGAAATGGATAACATCTGTGTGATGGATAATGGTAAAATCATCGAACAAGGTACCCATCAAGCGCTGTTAGGTATGCAAGGCCAGTATTATCAGTTCCGCCAGCGCCACTGGGCACAGCAACCGCTCTGAGGCGTATATGTACCAATTAGATGATGACTCCTATTTATTCCCTCCCGTGTCTGAAGCCATGCGGGAGCCCAATGGCTTATTAGCGATTGGCGGAGATCTTTCATCAAAAAGGCTGCAAGCTGCCTATTATGATGGTATCTTTCCTTGGTTTAATCCTGGAGAGATGCCTTTATGGTGGTCTCCGGACCCTAGAGCAGTACTCATGGTTGGTGAACTCCATATTAGCCGGTCAATGAAAAAAGTTTTAAAAAAGCAGACTTATCGCATTACTGTTAACCATGCATTCAAGCAAGTTATTGAAGCTTGTTCTGTACGCCAAGAAGGCACATGGATTTTACCCGAAGTTCAAGCTGGGTATTTAGCGCTACACCAAGCGGGTATGGCGCATTCCATTGAAGCTTGGTATGGCGATAAACTCGTTGGAGGCCTGTATGGCGTGAACATGGGGCACCTATTTTGTGGGGAATCTATGTTCAGTAGAATGAATGATGCATCCAAATTTGCTTTTATTACATTCTATTTTCATTTTTTGCGCTATAATGGGCAGCTTTTTGATTGTCAGGTACTTAACCACCATACCGCCTCAATGGGCGCAAAAGAGATATCCCGTAGGGATTTTTTACATATTCTTTATCGGTGGCGTGACAAAGCGATTGACCCCGCCTGCTGGATACCGCAATCGATTGAAATACCGCCAATTTTCGATTAATGAATTTTGGTTTTACATTAATTTTATTCCTTCACTTAAAAATAAAGATCGCGTTAAAATGCGACACTTCTTTACTTAGTGCGGGTTTTTGGGCATTATCTTGCCCGTTAAAAATCACGGTTATTAAACTTAGAGGATTAGATGGCCAAAGAAGACAATATTGAAATGCAGGGCACAGTTTTAGATACCCTGCCAAACACAATGTTCCGTGTTGAACTGGAAAACGGTCACGTGGTGACTGCTCATATTTCTGGAAAAATGCGTAAAAACTATATCCGCATCCTGACAGGCGACAAGGTAACTGTAGAGTTAACACCTTATGACCTGAGCAAAGGCCGAATCATTTTCCGTAGCCGTTGATATTCTCTTCAGGCAAGGCCTGACAACCACAGGTGCATTGATACACCTGTGGTCTATTCGTCAGAATACCGCATCCTCCGGAGAGGCCTTGTGCACGCTACTGAAGCTGTATGTCAGTGTGTTACTTTTTTCATCAAGCCCGATACTTACAGAGCCACCATTGGTTAGTGAACCAAATAACAACTCGTTTGCTAATGGTTTTTTCAGGTTATCCTGAATGGTGCGAGCCATAGGTCGGGCACCCATCGCTTTATCATAACCTTTTTCACACAACCAGCGGCGAGCCGCGGCGCTAACTTCAATTGATACACCCTTTTCATCAAGCTGAACTTGTAATTCCACAATAAATTTATCAACGACTTGCGTAATAATTTCTGGAGTTAATGAGTTAAACCAAATGATACCATCAAGGCGGTTGCGAAATTCTGGTGAGAACGCCTTTTTGATTTCAGACATCGCATCAGTGCTATTATCTTGCTCAGCAAAACCAATAGAACGACGCTGAGTTTCTTGCACCCCAGCGTTGGTTGTCATTACCACAACAACATTACGGAAATCCGCCTTACGACCGTTATTGTCTGTTAACGTTCCGTGGTCCATTACCTGTAAAAGAATATTAAACACATCTGGATGCGCTTTTTCGATTTCATCTAACAGCACCACTGAATGCGGATGTTTGATAACCGCATCGGTCAGTAAACCACCTTGGTCAAAGCCGACATAGCCAGGAGGCGCACCAATTAAGCGGCTAACCGTGTGACGCTCCATATATTCAGACATATCAAATCGCAGCAATTTGATATCCAACGCTTTCGCTAACTGGACAGTCACTTCGGTTTTACCCACCCCTGTTGGACCGGCAAATAAGAAAGAACCCACAGGTTTATTTTCTAACCCTAAACCTGCCCGATTCATTTTGATTGCCTCAGACAATGAATCTATCGCTTTGTCTTGCCCAAACACTAACATTTTCAAACGAGAGTCGAGTGTCTTGAGTTTATCTTTATCGCTTGAGGAAACCGTTTTTTCAGGAATACGGGCGATACGCGCCACAACTGTTTCAATTTCAGGCACACCAATGGTTTTTTTACGCTTACTTGGTGCAACTAGTCGCGTTCGCGCCCCGGCTTCATCAATCACGTCAATGGCTTTATCTGGCAAATGCCTGTCGGTGATATATTTAATGGATAAATCCACCGCCGCTTGGATCGCTTTTGCGGTATAACGAACATCATGATGAGCTTCATACTTAGGCTTCAACCCATTGATAATACGAATTGTTTCTTCGGGAGTTGGTTCTACAATATCAATTTTCTGGAAACGACGAGCCAACGCTCTATCTTTCTCAAAAATACTGCCAAATTCTTGGTATGTTGTTGAACCAATAACACGAATTCGACCACTTGATAGCAACGGTTTAATTAAGTTCGCTGCGTCAACTTGCCCACCAGACGCGGCTCCTGCACCGATGATAGTGTGAATTTCATCAATAAATAAAATGCTCTTCGGATCTTTTTCCAGCATTTTTAATAATGCTTTGAAACGTTTCTCAAAGTCACCACGGTATTTGGTTCCAGCCAATAATGAACCAATATCTAATGAAAAAATTGTGCAGCCTTTCATTACGTCAGGTACATCATCTTGCTCAATACGCCATGCTAGCCCTTCAGCAATCGCGGTTTTACCGACACCTGACTCACCGACTAATAGTGGATTATTTTTACGACGGCGGCACAATACTTGAATCGTACGCTCTAATTCAGCCTGACGTCCAACCAGAGGGTCGATATTCCCTTTCTTGGCCTGCTGGTTCAAGTTGGTCGTAAAGTTGTCCATATGGTCTTCTGGGACCGGCTGCTCTTCGTTTTGCACACTATTAGAGGAGATATCTTGTTCTGATGACGACTCTTCGCCTTTTATCGTGCCATGAGAAATATAATTAACTACATCTAAACGGCTTACATCATGCTTGCGTAATAAGTACGCAGCTTGGGACTCTTGCTCACTAAAAATCGCGACCAATACGTTTGCACCGCTGACTTCGTTACGCCCAGATGATTGCACATGAAAAACAGCGCGCTGTAATACACGCTGAAAACTCAACGTAGGCTGGGTGTCTCTGCTATCATTTTCGGGTAACAAAGGTGTAGTTTGCGCGATGAAGTGTTCAAGTTCTTGACGTAATGCAACAAGATCAACCTTACAAGCATCTAAAGCTTCGCGAGCAGAGATATTACTCAATAACGCTAGCAATAGGTGCTCTACAGTCATAAACTCATGGCGACTGTCTTTCGCTTTCGTAAAAGCTACGTTTAAACTAAGCTCCAGTTCTTGATTGAGCATAAGCACCTCCCAAAATTGATATTAAGCCAAATTAGACTTTCTCTATAGTGCAAAGCAAAGGGTACTCATGTTCACGAGCAAAAGTATTGACTTGCGCCGCTTTCGTTTCAGCAACCTCTGCAGTAAAAATTCCACAAACTCCCTTTCCTTGAATATGGACATCTAACATTATCTGTGTAGCGCGTTCTTCATCAAAAGAAAAGTATTTTTGTAACACTTCGACAACAAAATCCATCGGGGTGTAATCGTCATTATTTAATAGCACCTTATACATCGATGGTGGCTGTAAGGTTTGTTCTATTTCATCTTTAAAAATGACGTCAGTTTTAAATGTGCCCAGAAAATCACTCATTACTTTCTTGCTCAGTGTTTAACTTCAATTTAAGCATAGTCTTTATTATCAACGATTTCTATCAATCATATTGATAACATCATAAAACTATACCATTTAGTTACTATGCTGTTTTTTTGTCTATATTGCATCAAACGACAGTGTATCATGGGAATCACCTTTGCTTCCATGGTTAGCAATCTGTGAGCCATATCAAATATTATAGAAAATGAGCGCTATTGATTAGCGAATTCTTAACACTTTCCAGCAATTCCTGAACCGCACCTCTTGACCTTAGAAGGTAATTTATTACAGTATATTTTACGAACAAATAACATCGTATTTATACTTATTTTGTATGTGATTTTTATACATCGTTCTAAATGCAAATACTGGTAAATTTGAAGGATAAAATATGGAGACGGGTATCGTTAAGTGGTTCAATAACGCAAAAGGCTTTGGTTTTATTTGCCCGGCTGATGGCGGAGAAGATATTTTTGCTCATTATTCCTGTATCCAAATGGACGGTTACAGGACACTAAAAGCAGGCCAGAAAGTTCAATTTAGTGTGACTATTGGCCCAAAAGGTAATCATGCAGACCTCATTGTTCCTATTGAAAATGAGGATATTCCAGACAACACAACAGAATCGAATTTATAGCTCACCAATAGAGCACAGTTAATTATTTTAATAACACTGACAACGCTAATAATTAACTGTGACTATTTATAAATTAATCATTTTTTTGCTGCATTATTACCTGCTGTTTGCAGGTGTGACATATCACCATACAATGACGTCAATAAATCATATTGTTCAACATCATAAAACACACATTGTTTTCCTGTGAATGCTTTAGCCACTTCTATCATAAATTTTACAGTAGCCGCAATATCAACCTCATGGCTGGCCCCTGTAGAGCAACCTGGTACTACCGTTTCTGAGCAAATAGCGACACCAACCACTGGTGCAGATGTTGATACCGCAGGTTGTAATATACTGTTGATATGATGTAGGCCATTACCATATGGCGTGATGTCTTGAATTGATAATGGAAATGTCACCGCTTTTTGGCCACTACTCCATTCCATCAAACGAATTAAATCCTCTGACACAGGTAAAATATAACCATTTTTTACTGTTGGAGACAGTGCATACCCTTTATGATTGAGTAAACGATTTCCCTTCGTGGTATCTACGGACAAAATAGCATCCGCTTCAGGGATCGCCTCATGTTGATTCATCGTGGCATCTTCAAGGGGCGAGTCCATAAAATCAACAGGTGTATGCGGACGTGTTGGCGCATTTGGGCAAATATGGGTCGTGACCACGACATCACCGAGTAACTGGTCACCCTTTTCATGCATTTGTGCCAGTTTAAGCGCTGCTGCAAGTGCGGCAATCGCACCATCTGCATCAGACACAACACCTATTCGAGAAGGCCTAGCACCAATTCCACCTAAACGCCCGATGATTCCCAGTGTTGGCGCATCTTTATGCTGTGATTTACCTTGTGTTCCTGGAATAAGAATGCGAACAAAGTCACTTTGTCCTTTGTGATCCTTAACCGTTTTAGACATGACTTCAATGTGTGGGAAATCTTGGAACAATGCAACAATGTCTTCACCTTTAACACTAGCGCAATCGATTAGATCATATACGCAAAGAGTTTGTTTTAGACTCATTGTACTTCCTTTAATTTTAATTATTTTTTATGAGAGTAAAGAGCTACTTTGAGATTAACTCGCATAGAATAGCGAGTTAATCTCATTTCACTCTAGATGGAATCTCACGTAATAGAGGTTCCATTTTTCCTGATGAAGGCGTATTCACGCACTTAAAATGCTAACAATATTAAATATTTATAATTTACTGTTTACTTCAACTACTTACTTCAACTACTTACTACTTTTTGCTTTTATAACATGAAATAAGCTCATGACTTATTCATGCTTTTTTGCAACCAATATGGGTCACCCACCATACACCCAAGATAAGCGGCTTTATGACAAAGGCTCTTAGATAACTGCACCATAACCTCATCATTCATTTGTGCAGCAGGCAAACTTAAACACAAGGCATATAACGTATTTTGTGCAGGGTCGAACACCGTGCTGGATATGGAAGCGACTCCGGCAACGGATTCATCCATCGAAAATTCCCAGCCACGATCTGCCACTAAGTCCAAACGCTCAACTAATTTACCCCGTTCTTCTTTTGGCTCACGGTCGATAATTTTTGACCGCTCATTTAGCGGTAACCTTGCTAATAGTGCACGCCCCGTTGACGTTCCCAGTATGGGTAAGCGGGTACCCGGTTGAGTGATCACTTGCAGCATGCTATTACCAAAACGTGCATGAACAACACGAACCATATCATCATCAAGTGCTGAGACATAACTGGTAAACCCGCTATCTTTCGCAAGTTCATCAAGTGCTTCAAGCATCATATCGATTAGCGGGTTCATCCCCCTAGCCCGATGAGCTAATTCCATAATCAGCAAACCAGGTCGATATATCGGTGCATTGTTTTTCTTTTCCAGCAATCCGAGTTCAGCCATTTGCTTTAAAAGACGGGAGGCCGAGCTTTTTGGCATACCTAATTCATTAACCAACGTTGTCACCGTCAGTTCATTACCTGAACGTAAGAACAATTGGTAAACATCAACCACGCTAGATAAAATACTCATGACCCTAAACCTTGGGTTAATACACTGTAGCTTTGTGGCTTTCTGTCTCTCAGATAAGGCACTTTTAAACGTGTATGGGCTTGGTTTAAAAAATCAACCTCACCGATTAATAGCTCTTCGCCCTCACAGCTCGCTTCACAAAGTACTTGGCCGCGAGGACCTAAAACCTTGCTACCACCAAATAAATGCAGATCTTCTTCATGACCCCAACGGTTCACTGCAAGTAAGTGAGTTCCATTTTCTAGTGCTCGACAGGCGCTATTAATATCCCACACATCTCGGTCTTGAACACACCAAGCTGAAGGGGCTAATAACAATTCCGCGCCTTGTAATGTTAAAATTCGTGCGACTTCTGGAAAACCCATGTCATAGCAAATCATGATACCGATTTTACCGATCGGCGTTTCAAACACAGGGAAACTATCACCTCGTCCAAACCATTGTTTTTCTATGCCGAAAGCATGAACTTTACGAAAAACACCACTAATACCCTCACACCCCGGGTTCCAAACACCGACAGAGTTATAGATATCGCCTAAATATTCACCGCGCTCAACAAAACCGCTAACAATAGTGATATTTAAACGAGTAGCAAGTTCGCTAAATAGCGTATAAGTTTCACTTCCGATGGAATCGCTTAAATCCCACAACTTAGTGGTCAGTAAGTCACCACGGTAACCCGTTGTCGCCAGCTCAGGGAAACAAATCAGTTTTGCCCCTGAATCTGCGGCTTGTTGGCACAACTGTGCCATGCGTTGTAAATTATTGGTTTTATTGGCAAGTTCTGAATCAAACTGAGCCAGAGCAACTTTAACTTTTGTACCTGACATTGTTTAATCCTTAATCTAAATGAGAGACTTTGCGAAAGTGTACCGTTTCAACACCTCTCGCTTTCGCCTGCCAGCGCATGCCTATCCAATAAGCAACTGCACCAGTAATCAAAGAGTTAAGCGCTGGGATACCGTAGTCTGCATGCAGCGGACCTAACTCTGATGTCCCCCAGCCAACCAGTACTGCGATCACCCACACCACGAGTGTTACTGGGTTATATGCTTCACAACTCGGTGGTAATATGCCTTGCTCTCGAGTGATATCTAGTTCTTTGCGATCACGTTTTAACAAGTAATAGTCAACAACCATAATCCCTGCGACAGGAGGAATGGCTATTCCTAAGTAAATTAAGAAACCGATAAAGTTATCTAAGATCCCTAACATTGAAGCGATTGTGCCAAAGATACCAATCACCCACGTTAAATAACGACGGTCAAAACGCTTATTAAATATGGCATTTAACAGTGTTGAAAAACCTAACGATGATGAATACAAATTGATATCATTCATTTTTATTGTTGAGAAGATAACAATCGATGCACCTAATAGGCCTGTCAGCGCCATCATTAAATCAAATACTTGGCTTGTACGTAATGACAGCGCCATTAGTACCGCTATCATATTGACCAGTAACTCACCAAAAAATGTGCCGATAAGCGTCATCCAAAACACATCTTTAGGCCCTTTCATGAAACGGCTGATATCGGGTGTTGTCACTGCTGCAATAATAAAACCACCAGCAACCATTGTGATGGCCGCAGGCATAGTCATTAATGGCCCGGCGGGTTCAGTGTCATTAATAAGCGTACCAATATCTTGACCTGATAATAAATTATATGTCGCCCAACTAACGCGAATAAAAATAGCGGCGTTGAGATATTGGCAGTAATAGATAAAAATCGATACCCATATACTGTTATAACCGTCACCGCAATACCTGTAATAAGTGACCAAGTCCCTGGTGTTAGCACATTAGTCGCTTTATACATTCCATCCGCAAAGAAACCATTTTGGACGCCAAACCAGCCCATTAAGGAGATAGCAATTGCGCCACCAATGAGTGCTGAGCCTAACTTACCAAAACCCGCCCACCGAGACAGTAGGCTGATTGACATTCCTTCGCGGCACGCAGCCGCTCCAAGCCCCCAGCTGACAACCTGTAAAATTACAGATCCAAGCATCGTTGCCCAAAACGCCTGCCAAAAAGTTAACCCATACCCAAGAGCCGCACCTAACATAACTTGTGAAACACAAGCTAGTGCGCCAATTCGTAGAATTAACACTTCATAGAACGGCCTACGAGCACTTTGGGGTACCCGAGCCAAAGAATAATCTTCACCTGCTTTATTCGCCATATCGCACCTGCTGTGTGGTTGTCTTTGCTTAGTTTTTTACTGGCTTTATTATAAGTTCCATTATATGGAACTAGGTTTCATTTATTCTACAAGGCAAATCATATCCATGATCGATACCAATTCGCAAGTAGAATTTATCTTTTCAGACAGTTTTTTATTATGAAATATTTTAAGAAACGAGGGAATATACAGACTGAAAAAAATATTATCGGGAAATGAAGGAGTTAAAAATAACGCATTTAATTAGCAGAATTTAATTGAGGAACTTGGTTCCGAAAAATGGGACTATCCCTAAATCAAATTATTTACAAGCAGATGATTCACATATTGATAATTGACCTTAAAACTGAGTTACACAGAAAGTAGAGCGAAGGAATTTAGCTTATCCTTCGCCACTCAAAAATCTCACTAAGAAAAATTATTATGGGTGGCTGATCTAAAAACTATCCATGGTTAACTTAAAGTGAGTATCCATCTTTAACCCAGTTGCCACAAAGTCTTGTTTTTCAATTGACTCTAAAATATCAAAATGAATATCAATGATCTTTTTATGTTCATCATGGTTGTTTTGGTTTAATAAACCAGCTGAAATAGAACCACCTAATGCGCCTCTTAATGCTTTTAGCATCAATGCATATAACGGATTTTGTGACATTTCAGCTAATGTTAAGTGAAAATCAATATCACTTTCGATGAACAAATCCCAATCATTAGAACTCAACAAGGACTTCCTCATTTTATCTGCAATTTTTCTTAACTTGATATAATCATTTTTATTTCCATGCATTGCAGCCAACACTGCAGAATCAACTTCAATCGCACGTCGAAGGCCTAAGATTTGCTGATAATTAACCTGCTGAGTCACAATGGCATGGTTAAAAATAGTTTCTAACGGGTTTGAGTTAATTTTTTGTATTTTAGGTTTTTTGCCACTACTAATATCTAAAATACCTAATATAGAAAGGCTTTGAAAAGCCTCTCTAACTACCCCCCTGCTCACCCCTAAACGTTCAATAATCTCTTTTTCACTCGGTATTTCATCACCTGGATTTAGGTTTGATTGAGATATTAAAGATAGAACATAGCTTCTAACTTGTTCTGAAAGTGTTTGTTTTTCAATTAAAGGATGCAATCTAACCCCCAAAATTAGCAATATCCATTTGATTTAAAATCAAAAAAATAATCTTCCTGTGATTAAAACAATAATAAAACTAGAGTCGTATCACAAAACCTATATTAACCCTCTTTTAATATTAAGGCTAGACTGTTAGCCTGTATGACAGGTTTACAGCCAAACAGTAAGATTAAGACCTTAGATACATAGGAATATGAAATGAATAAAGATAATGATTTGTTTGACAAGATTAAAAAGGAATTACCCGTAGCTCTTCTAGGGGATATTTTAGATGAAATAGGATTACACCATCAGTTCTTACCTCCTATACTCAAACCTTTATCTGAGGATATGAAGATTGTAGGTCGAGCAATGCCTGTACTAGAAGCTGATTACATGTTACCGCCTGACGTTACATCTAATGGGCCATTAGGAAATAAAGATTTCGGTATTATGTTTGAAGCACTAGATAGCTTAAAGGAAGGTGAAGTTTATATCGCTTCCGGTTCTTCGCATAATTACGCCCTGTGGGGTGGATTAATGTCGACAAGAGCTAAAAAACTTAACGCTGCGGGCGCTATTATTTATGGCTATTCAAGAGATAAGAGAGAAATACTAGAACTTGATTTCCCTGTATTTTCATTAGGTAGTTATGCTCAAGATCAAAAAATAAGAGGTAAAGTATTAGATTATCGAGTTCCAATCAAAATCAATAATATTTTAATTGAACCAGGTGATTTAATTGTTGCCGATGAAGAAGGCGTATTAATTATTCCTAAAAATGTAGAGTCTTACGTTATTGCAAATGCATTTGAAAAACAAAAAATGGAGAATAAAGTACAAAAAGAAATAGCAAATGGAATGGGTGCTGTAGAAGCATATAATAAATTTGGCGTCATGTGATAAACATAAAAATAGATATGTCTTATTAAATTTAATAATAAACATATCATTATATCAAAGGTGATTTATGTTTAAAAAAATAAGATGGAATTTAGTTTTATTTATTTCTCTTGGAGGAATGATAAACTATATGGATCGCTCTGCATTTGCTATTGCAGCTCCTGTTTTTTCTAAAGATTTAAACTTAACACCAAGTGAAATGGGTATACTTTTCAGTAGTTTTTCTATTGGATATGCTTTATTTAATTTCATTGGCGGATACGCATCAGATAAATATGGTCCCAAAAAGGTTTTTGCCGTAAGTATGGCTCTTTGGTCTATCTTTTGCGGCATGATCGGGGTAACTGTTGGTTTTATCTCTATGCTTATTATCCGAACTTTATTTGGTGCAGCTGAAGGCCCCTTTGCAGCAACACTCAATAAAATGGTTAATAACTGGTTCCCTAAAAAAGAAGTTGCTACTGCTATAGGTATAGCAACTGCTGGTAATCCAATAGGTGGAGCTATTGCTGGCCCTATAATGGGAATATTAATAATTACAACTGGTTGGCGTGTTGCATTTTTTATACTTGCTGCAATAGGCTTTATATGGCTAATTGGGTGGTTAAAAATAGCTAAAGATAAACCGGAACAACATAAAAAAATATCAAAAGAAGAATTAGAATATATTTTATCTGACGATAATAATGTAGAATCAAAAACCACAAATACTATATCTAAACCATTATCTTTTTATATAAAGAGTCCGACTATATTAGCAACAACTCTTGCATTCTTCAGTTTGAATTATATTTTATTTTTCTTTTTATCATGGTTTCCAAGTTACTTATCTAATGTTCAAAATCTCAGTATAAAAGATATGAGTATAGTAAGTATTATACCTTGGCTATTAGGTGCTATTGGAATGGCTCTAGGGGGAATACTTTGTGACTTTGTTTTAAAGAAAACAAATAAACCATTATTCTCCAGAAAAATCGTGTTGGTTAGTTGTCTAGGAATATCGGCAATCCTTGTCTTTCTTGTCGGTAATGTTACTCGTGTTGAAAGTGCCGTAGCACTCATGGCATTCGGAATATTTTTCTTATATTTATCTGCTACAACCTATTGGGCAATTCTACAAGATACCGTTGCAAAAAATAATATTGGTGCGGTTGGTGGATTTGTACACGCAATGGCAAATGTTGCCGGAATTTTAGGCCCTATTATTACAGGCTATATCATTGAATGGTCTGGAATGTATAGCATCGCATTTTTTGTGGCAGGTGGAATCGGTATTGTTGGCGCAATCAGTGTCGCATTATATGTAAAACCACTAAATCTCACTAACTAAGAAATTTTCAAATTAAAAGGTTAATAATTATGAAACTAGGATTTGGTTTATATCGACATATGCTTAATGATGAACATTATGCTTTTGCAAAACAATGTGGAGCAACTCATATCGTTGTTCATATGGTCGACTACTTTAACAGTAATGAACGATTTTCACGTAGCGACCAGCCAATTGGCGATAATGATGGCTGGGGAACGGCTGTTGGTGATGTCTGGACAGTAGATGAACTAATAAAAATCCGTGACCGGATGCAAGAGTTTGGCTTAACATTTTATGCAATTGAAAATTTCGACCCTTGCCACTGGGATGATATTTTGTTTGACGGCCCTAAAAAATTAGAACAGCTTGAAGTCGTCAAAAACATTATTAGAAATGTAGGGAAAGCAGGTATTCCTGTCTTTGGATATAATTTCAGTCTGGCAGGAGTCGCAGGGCGAGTTATCGAAAACAAAGCACGAGGAGGTGCTCAAACTGTTGGTTTATCTGGCATCAATGAAGACATTCTAGAACCAATGCCGGATAATATGGCATGGAATATGAAAATCAATAACCATAGTGCTGGTTATCGTCCTGAAACAACAACAGAGCAACTCTGGGAAAGGTTAACCTGGTTCTTAAACCATATTATCCCTGTCGCTGAAGAAGCAGGCGTTCGCCTAGCTGCTCATCCAGACGATCCTCCACTAGAGTTTGTCAGAGGCCAGCCAAGGCTCGTCAATCAACCTCACTTATATCAAAAATTACTAGATATAAAACCAAGTAAATCAAATGCGCTAGAGTTTTGTCTTGGAACCATTGCCGAAATGTCTGAGGGCAACGTTTACGAAGCAGTACAACAATATGCAAGTCAAGATGCGATGGCATACGTCCATTTTAGGAACGTTAAAGGTAAAGTGCCACACTATCATGAAACCTTCATTGATGAGGGCGATATTGATATGTTGAAGGTATTAACAATATTAAAAGAAAATAATTATACAGGTGTATTAATCCCTGACCATACGCCACAAATGTCATGTGATGCGCCATGGCACGCAGGTATGGCTTATGCGATGGGATATATGCAAGCATTACTTAAAGTACTGAAATAATATATAAATAATGCTCCATGCACTATTTTGATAAATGTGCATGGAGAGCTTTATACGAACAATTTATTCCCTCGCCAACGCATCAATTGGGTTCAAGCGAGCTGCATTTCGAGCAGGTAAAAAGCCAAAAATAATGCCAATGGCTGTTGAACAAACAAAGGCACTGACTAATGCCACCGGGTCAAAAGAAAAAGTCCAGCCTGGTAGTGCCATTTGAGCCAATAAACTAATCCCATACGATAGGCCAATCCCCATCAACCCGCCCATTAAACAGACTAGTACGGCTTCGATAAGAAATTGCTGCATCACATCGCTAGTCCTAGCCCCTACCGCCATGCGAATACCAATTTCTCGCGTCCTTTCGGTAACAGAAACCAGCATAATATTCATCACACCAATACCACCAACCACCAGCGAAATAACCGCGACTAATGTTAGAAACAGTTGCATAGTCTGGGTGGTTTTTTCCGCTGTTTTTACAAAAGTGTCAAGGTTATAGGTGAAAATATCCTTTTTACCATGGCGCAACGTGAGTAAGCGGGTCAGTTGCTGTTCTACCGTTTTCGCATCGTAACCATCTTTCACCCTAACAACAAAGCTCTCATAGTATGGACGGTTCAGAATTTTACTATTCACCGTAGTATCCGGTAACCAAACCGATAGCGACTTACTCGAACCAAAAGTCGATTTTTTCTCTTCAAGCACACCGATAACCGTTACAGGCATATTACCAATGAGCAAAGTTTCGCCAATAACATTTTCTTGTTTAGGGAAAAAGCGGCGCTTAGTATTGGCATCAATAACCACCACTTGTGCGCGCTTATCCACCATATCTTGCGTGAAACTCATACCTTCTGAAAATTTAGAGGCATAAACATTAAAATAATCCCGACCAACACCGGTGAGCTGTGCCGAAGCGTCAACATTCCCTTTTCTTAAGCGTGTTGAGTGGTTGAGCTCGCCAGAAATCGCGTACACATAAGGCTGTTTTGCTAATGCATCAATATCTGAGGCTCTTAAGGACTGACGATTTTTTGCATCATCGTACCCAAAGTCTTCCCCTGGATAAATTGAAATGGTATTCGTCCCGATTGATTTTATATCATTAAGGACCATACCTTGAGCAGCATCACCGATCACCATTATTGATACCACCGACGCAATGCCAATGATAATCCCCAGCATAGTCAGCAATGTACGCATCTTATTAACGACCATGGCACGCCAAGCCATTAATAAGGCCTCACTAAACCGACCATACGCCTGAGCTAAAGAGAATTTTCGTGGGGGAGCTTTTGGTAATGAATTTGTTCGTTTCGTGGCTTTGCTACCCGAGTCATTCAAAATCTCGCCATCTTTAATTTCGATAATACGTTCCGCTTGTTGAGCAATTTCAGGGTCATGCGTGACAATAATTACGGTATGCCCTTGGGCACAGAGGTCTTTTAAAATATTCATGACCTCTTCCCCCGAATGGCTATCCAGTGCTCCTGTTGGCTCATCTGCGAGAATTATCTGCCCACCATTCATAAGAGCGCGAGCAATACTCACGCGCTGTTGTTGCCCACCAGACAACTGACTTGGACGATAATCAACTCGCTCCCCTAACCCTAGACGCTGTAATAGCTGGGCTGCTCGCTCACGACGTTGGTTTTTACCCTCCCCTGCATACACCGCAGGCACCTCAACATTTTGTTCCGCGCTTAAATGACTCAGTAAATGGTAACGTTGAAAAATAAAGCCAAAATGCTCTCGGCGCAGTTCTGCCAATTGATCGTTATCTAACGTTGCAACGCTTTGGCCATCAATGAAATAATTCCCTTCAGTTGGTTTATCTAAGCACCCAATAATATTCATGAGCGTGGATTTACCTGAACCAGAAGCACCAATGATCGCTACCATCTCACCTGCATTAATTTGCAGTGAGACATTTTTTAAGACTGTAACTCGGTTTTCGCCTTCCCCGTAGCGGCGAGTGATCCCTTGAAGATCAATTAACGCAGACATAGTTAGTATTCCGTCTCGCTATGGCCAATGACCACTTTGTCACCTTCATTTAGGCCTTTGGTAATTTCCACATACACATCATTTCGACCACCAATTTCAACGTGTTTTTTCTCGACTTTATTGCCTTGAAGGATATCCACTTCATAGGTTTGTGGTGAAATTTCATTGCCTAATGCAGATAGCGGTAGTAACAGAACATTTTTACGTGACTCTAATTCAATAGTGACCTGAGCGGTCATTTGTAATTTCAATAAATGTTGCGGATTGGGTACCTCAAAGCGCGCATAATAGAAAATGGCATCATTGATTTTTTCAGGTGTTGGTAAAATATCTTTTAGTTGCCCTGAGAATTTTTTATCTGGAGCGCCTAAGACGGTAAACGAGGCATCTTGCCCAGGCTCCAAATAAATCACATCGGCTTCAGAAACTTCCGCTTTTACTAGCATCGTGTCTAAATCCGCAAGTGTTAAAATCGTTGGTGCTTCCTGAGCAGCAATAACCGTCTGCCCTTGTAATGTTTTAATAAAGGTGACAATGCCATCCATTGGAGCCGTAATTTGAGTGTATTTCAAATTTGTTTTTGCCGAATCTAAAGTGGCTTGGTTACGCTTAATTTGCGCTTGATAAGTGGCAACTTGCGCTTTTTTCACTTCTACATCAGTTTTGGCTTTATCAAGCTCTTGTTGGGAAACGGCTTGCTGTTTCGCTAGGCTTAAATGACGTTGATAAGTCAGTTGAGCAAGGCGAAGTTCCGCTTGAACTAATGATAGATTCGCTTCAAGTTCACGAGTCATCGCTTCAGACTCAGTCACATCATTTTGGGCTTTTTTCGGGTCAATAACGGCTAATAAATCACCTTTTTTAACATAATCACCCTCTTTGACATACAGAGTTTGTAGTTGCCCACTCACTTGAGCCCCCACATCGACTTTACGTACAGCGTCAAGTTTTCCCGTTGCCAGCACTTGTTTATCTAAATCGCCTCGAGTGACATCTACGGTTTGAAAAACCTCTTCTTCCTCACGATTAAAAAGAAACCCAGCAGTGACTAGGGCAACAATAATGATTGCCAAATAAATCGGCCACTTTTTCTTAGGCTTTGCCTTCATGTTTATTCGCTTCCTATGAACAAAAAGAGGGCATTGCCCTCTAAGATCGCTGACAACTTGTAAAAGGAGGTGACTTTCCAATTTGTTGCCAGCTAAAAACTAATGATCAAATTATATATCACTTAAGTTATCAATTGATTCAACATGAGATAAACCTAAGAGTGGGATTTCTCAATAATCCATCAACAACCCGTAAAATTTATCGATATCACCATTAATTTGCTTTACCCCTTGCCAACCATGCCACACGAGAAAACATACTTTTCAACTGTAGAGGGATACTATCTGGACCTAACTCAGCCGCCCGATTAACAGTTGCTAACGCTAAATCTGGCTTCGATGTACGAGAGATCGCCTTAATAATCACTCGCCTTGTTGAAACTTTCGCATTATCTGGAATATCAGCAATTTCATGATAAAGTTTTCGAAACCCTTCACGATATAGGAAATGTTCCATATCTGGTGCGGGTAGCATCGTTAGCCTATCCCTATCTGAGGAATTAATTTTATTAGCATAATGCGTCGCTGTTGCCGCATATTTACGCCCTGCCTCATCACCATCAGTTAAAACATGCCATTCAATTCCCATTTTATTGGCAAACTTTAGCAGTGGTTTCAAACCACTTTGCGCAAATGCAATAACTTTTATTCCTTCTGTTTCAAAGTAATAGTTACACTGGCGCGAGAATTCATTCATCAGCCAAATTTCAGTTTCCCCTTCAACTAATAACCAACAGCGAGCGAACAAGGCTGACGGACGATTAAAGCGAATATGGAAAGAAATTTTACGTAATTCTTCAGCACTCAAATCATTTTCATTTAAACGATAAGCTGAAACCTTATTCGTATTACGAACCAAACGACATAAATCCTCCAAAGGCGCTAATGAAAGTAGCTCCCCTGAATTCGTCGTGGTGATCCTCTGTAGAGAAAATAAGCTAAATAAGCCCCATGCAATGGAGAGCATAATTGGGTGCAAACGCGTTTCAGGGTCTTCAACAATAATCAATGGCCGAGCGTATTTATCTAAATGAATATTGCCCTTTGATTGTAATAAAGAAGAAAACATCCCTAAAATGATTAACCGAATATTACGTTGATTTGGTTTGGCAATTAACCGGTTAATATTATCAAGCGCTTTCCAACCGCGTTTACGCGGTTCTATTTTAACCATTGAATTATCTGAACGAATAATATGGGAGCTTTGCCCAGAGAAGTAATGGCTAAGCAACTGTTGCATGGCATCAACCCCATCACAGAGATCTTCATCACTTAAGCGTTCAGGGTTGTTGACCAATGCGCTAGTGAGTTCCTTAATACGAGCATTAAATAAGTCACGTACCTCTTTTTGCCCTGAAACAATCGTTTCTGGATTAAGTGAGTGTAAAAAACGCGCATCACGAAGGCGAATAACAGGATACAACCGAATAATTTCTTTAATATATTTACCGACGTTGTCCAATGAAAGTTTATTACCACCTGCATTTAAAAAGCTTTTATCGACAACTATCGTGTCATCATCTTTAAGTTCTGCACTAACACGATAAAAAATATGTTTAAGGTCATCACCGTTATCTACCCAAACTGAGGCTAAGTTATGAAAACGATAGGATTGATGACGCCCTTTGCGGCGTTCACAAAATTTTAAGACTATCTGCAATGAACGGTAACGTGACTCATCATTCCCTGCGGGATAGTGAAAATCATGAAGACTGAATTGGTAATCTATATGTTCAGGAGAAAGAAGAAGGTCAAGTGCATCAAGTAAGCTCGACTTTCCCCATGAATTCTCGCCAACTAAAACTGTACTGTTATTCAGTTCTAATGAAAGGCGGTTAATCCCTCTAAATCCGTATATTTCCACACGTTCCAGGTACATATCACTCTCCTTGGAATATTTTTAGTTCACCCTAAATATTATTAGTTTTCATTACATATCGGGTGATTCCGTCAATTGGATATACTAAAGAACAATATTTAGAGCTTACCGATTAACCTTCTTTATTACTATAACTATGTATGTAAAATAAAAATTCTTCATAGCAAAATAGCAAACTATGTTGAGCATCTAATTGCAGTGTTATAAAATAGTAAAACTTTTATTTTTAGTGTTTTTGACCTATTTTTTATTAGTTAGCCAATAAAAACATTTTATAACAAAAAGAACTTTTAGCACGGGGCGTTAAATCGGGTTTGTACTTCAATAACCTAAATAAATAAAATTGTATAACCCTTTGTTTATATTTAGCTAGTCGATGAGATAACCTCTAAGGATGCGGCCATGTATTCAGGACTCTTAATTATTCTTCTACCATTAACGCTTGGTTATCTTATTCCTATTAAAAACAAGCAAATTCTCCATCGAGTACACCAATCCTTGAATTCAATGGTGTATGTTATTTTATTTTTAATGGGAATTACTCTCGCACTTCTTGAAAATTTAAGTGTTCACTTATTTTCTATTTTAATTTATGCAGTTACCTTTTTTGGTTGCATATTTTCATTGAATGTAATCTCACTGTTATTGCTGGATAAATTTGATCCTTGGAAAATTCCGCAACATAAACAAGAAAAACCACCTTCACGAATCAAAATGGTACTCGAATCCTTACAGTTATGCGGAGTGTTACTACTCGGATTTGTCGTTGGCCTAACTCATTTTGATTTTCTGCACTATGCCGACAAAGGGAGCCAGTTGGCATTAATGCTACTGCTATTACTCGTCGGTATCCAGCTACGTAACAGTGGCATGAGCATCAAGCAAATTTTAATCAACCGCCGCGGTACAACCATTGCGTTTGTCATGGCGGTCAGTGCATTAGCGGGTGGTGCGTTAGCCGCGTTCTTACTAGACCTTCCCGTGAAAATGGGGTTAGCGCTGGCTTCTGGCTTTGGCTGGTACTCATTAACAGGGATTGTCCTCACCGATGCTTATGGCCCAGTCATGGGGAGCGCTGCTTTTTTCAATGATTTAGCAAGGGAACTTGCTGCAATCATGCTTATTCCAATTATTATTAACCGTTACCGCTCAACCGCTCTTGGCATTTGTGGTTCAACATCAATGGATTTTACACTGCCTGTTTTACAACGCAGTGGTGGGGTTTCAATTGTCCCTGCTGCTATTGTTCACGGCTTCGTACTGAGTCTTATTACGCCAATTCTCATGGCCTTCTTTACATAGGTAAAATTTCAGTCACAATAGCTGTTAATTTGCGTGAATCAGGAAATTAACATGACAGATAAACAACGTGTTTTAGTGTTGGGCGCTAGTGGTTATATTGGTCAGAATCTGATCCCTAAACTCATTGAGCAAGGATATGACGTAACAGCAGGAGCACGTCGTGTTGATTGGATGTTATCTCAAGGCTGGCAAGATACCCAATGCATTTATGTGGATCTTCATGACCCCGAAACATTAAAAGGTGTCATGGAAGGTATCGATATTGTTTATTTCCTCGTTCATAGCATGGCCGACCAAGCCAATTTAGTCGAGCGTGAGCGTGCAGCCGCTCGCAACGTGCAACAAGCCCTCGAAGGCTCAAGTGTTAAACATGTTATCTATCTCAGTGCATTACAACATGGGCATACCTATTCACCACACCTAATTGCTCGACGTTTAACCGGTGATATTTTACGTGAAAGCCAAATTCCTGTTACCGAAATCCGCTCATCAATTATCGTTGGGTCTGGTTCTGCCGCATTCGAAATTATGCGTGATATGGTCTACAACTTAGCGATTTTAACGCCACCACGTTGGGTTCGTTCTAAATCGTCACCTATCGCCCTATCGAATATTTTGTATTATTTAACGCAACTGGCAAAAATACCAACAACTGAGAATCGGATTTTTGATGCAGGTGGCCCTGAGTTTATTAGCTACCAAGAGCTATTTAAGCGCTTTATTAAAGTCAGTGGTAAGCGGCGTTTACTTATTCCTATTCCTATTCCCATCAGTATGATCTCCGTACATTTCATCAGTTTGATCACCTCCGTACCCCCGTCAATCGCTAAGGAGTTAATCCAAGGCTTGCAGCACGACCTCCCCGCGGATGATAAAGCGTTACGAGAACTGATCCCCCAAACCTTAATTTCTTTTGATGATGCCGTTAGAACGACTTTAGCAGAAGAAGCCGATGCCGTTGATAACGCAGATTGGGGTTATGACCCAGAAGTCAGAAAACGCTGGCGTCCCGGCTATGGCTATTACCCAAAACAAGCGGGAGCAACCCTTGGAACAACAGCCAGTTCAGAATCGCTTTGGTATACAGTGCAACAAATCGGCGGAAAAAACGGCTATTTCTATGCCAATGGCCTGTGGAAAACTCGCGCCATTATGGACGATATGATGTTAAATAAAGTGAAGTACGGCCGCCCCGATCGTGAACAGCTCCAACTCGGTGATGAGATTGACGGCTGGCGCGTAATTAATCTTGAACCTAATAAACAACTTAGCTTGTTATTTGGTATGAAAGCCCCAGGACTTGGCCGCTTAACTTTTACTATTCATGATAGCGGGAACCGCCGTTCAATTGATGTTAGAGCATGGTGGCACCCAGCTGGCTTTTGCGGCCTACTCTATTGGTTTGCCATGATGCCCGCACATTTATTTATTTTTAAGGGAATGGCAAAACGCATCAGCGAACTGGCTTATGAGCGAGATAAACAACTCGCTAAAGAACAGCAAGCAGAGCAACTGACCGTTAAATCGGAATAATTTTAGCGTAAAAACCAAATTTTTATGCAGAAATTATTGCATAAATATGCTCATAGGATTAATATCGCGGGTAGTGAAATAAGATATTATTGGTACACATGAGCATTCAATTAAAAAACATCAACTGTTTCTATGGTTCCCATCAGGCACTCTTTGATATCAATCTAGAGTGTTCTGCTGGTGAGACTATGGTATTACTTGGGCCAAGCGGGGCTGGTAAAAGCTCATTGTTACGTGTCCTCAATTTATTAGAAATGCCACGTTCAGGCCACTTGAATATTGTGGGTCAGCAATTTGACTTTTCTTCAGCTCCAGATGCGAAAGCGATTCGTGAGCTGCGTCAAAATGTAGGGATGGTATTTCAACAATATAATCTGTGGCCTCATCTGAGCGTTATGGACAACTTAATTGAAGCACCTTGCCGCGTGTTAAAATTATCAAAGCAAGAAGCGCAAGCAAAAGCGTCTAAGTTATTAGAACGCTTACGGTTGTCGCAATTTGCTGATCGCTACCCCTTACATTTATCGGGTGGTCAGCAACAGCGTGTTGCGATTGCAAGAGCGCTAATGATGGAACCAAAAGTTTTATTATTTGATGAACCAACCGCGGCACTTGACCCAGAAATCACCGCTCAAGTTGTTGATATTATTCGTGAACTATCTGCGACTGGGATTACACAAGTCATCGTCACTCACGAAGTGGAAATTGCTCGCAAAACCGCTAGCCGTGTCGTGTATATGGAAAACGGCCATATAGTAGAACAAGGGGATGCAAGCCATTTCACTGCACCTCAAACAGAAGCATTTGCAAATTATCTGTCACATTAATAGATATAGGATTAAGCAATGAAAAAAATTATATTAGCTGCACTGCTGGGCGCTGTAACCCTATCTGCAACTGCTGCGGAAAAAGAAACCATCCGTTTTGCAACAGAAGCGACTTACGCACCTTTTGAAATGTTCGATAAGAATAACCAAATCGTTGGCTTTGACGTTGATTTAGCCAATGCAATGTGTGAAAAAATGAATGCAACTTGTACATTTACTCACCAATCTTTCGACAGCTTAATTCCTAGCTTAAAATTCCGTCGCTTTGAAGCATTAATGGCAGGTATCGATATTACCCCTGAGCGCCAACAGCAAGTAGATTTCACTGAGACTTACTACCCTAACTCAGCAGAATTTATTGCTGTAAAAGAAAAAATCAGCTCAGTAGACCAATTAAAAGATAAAAAAATTGGTGTTCAAAACGGAACCACTCACCAAAAATACATCATGGAACAACATAAAGGGATGACAACCGTTCCTTATGATAACTACCAATCTGCTATTTTAGACCTACAAAATGGCCGTATCGATGCCGTCTTCGGTGATACCGCAGTTGCTGACGAATGGTTAAAAGCTAAAGGTAACGAAAACTTAGCTGCTGTTGGTGAAAAAGTGACTGATCCACAATATTTCGGTATTGGTTTAGGTATTGCTGTTCGTAAAGGGAATAAAGAGCTGTTGGATAAAATGAATAAAGCCTTAGCTGAAGTTAAAGCAGACGGCACTTATGATGCTATCCACAAAAAATGGTTTCAACAGTAATTGATATAATTAATGAGCAACTTTCTATTTTTAACAAGTGCCGCCGGTATCACCGTCGGCCTTGCTGTTTCTGCACTGGTTTTGGGGCTGATCCTCGCCATGTTATTTACTGCGTGGGAGTCCGTCCGTTTTAAACCTATTGCCTTTTTAGGGACTTGCTGGGTTACTTTGATCCGCGGTCTGCCTGAATTATTGGTCGTGTTGTTTGTTTATTTCGGTACATTACAACTGATCAATTTGTTTGGTGATGGGTTCGATATAAACCTCGGTTTTTGGCAAACCACTATTCAAATCGACCCCAGCATTTTCTTTGCTAATAGTGGCGAATTTGACTATACCCCATTTGTTTGTGGTGTTATTGCCCTTGCCTTGTTGTACGCCTCTTATGCATCACAAACATTAAGAGGAGCTTTAAAAGCAGTACCTTATGGCCAGTGGGAAGCAGGTTTTGCATTAGGTTTAAACAAACGCACTATTTTCTTTCGGTTCATTATGCCGCAAATGTGGCGCCATGCGCTTCCAGGCTTAGGCAACCAATGGCTTGTATTATTAAAAGATACCGCGTTAGTTTCACTCATCAGTGTTAATGATTTGATGCTACAAACAAAAACAATCGTCAATAGAACTCACGAGCCATTCACATGGTACGCCATTGTGGGTTTGATTTACCTTGCCATTACGTTAGTCAGTCAAGTTATCTTAAAACGTATTGAATTGCGTACTACTCGCTTTGAGCGAGGTGAATCAAAATGATGGATTTAATTTTAGATATTCTTCCAGGGCTACCAACCAGCTTATCACTAACGTTTAGCGCACTCATTGTGGCTTTTATCTTAGCGATATTATTTACTTTAGTTCTCTCGCTGAAAACCCCTGTGGTTTCTCAAGCCGTTAAAGTCTATATCACGCTTTTCACTGGTACGCCGTTATTGGTACAATTTTTCTTAATTTATAACGGCCCAAGCCAATTTAAATCATTGCAAGATTATCCCATGTTGTGGGAGATTATTTCCACACCTTGGGTCTGTGCAATGGTTGCATTGGCCTTAAACAGTGCGGCTTATTCCACTTTGTTATTCCACGGTGCAGTTAAAGCCATCCCATCAGGCCAATGGCAGTCTTGCCAAGCCCTTGGTATGAGTAAAATGCAAACCATGCGTATTATTTTGCCTTATGCCTTTAAGCGTTCGTTATCGTCCTATTCCAATGAAGTCGTCCTGATTTTCAAGAGTACGTCACTTGCCAGTACGATTACAATGTTAGATGTCATGGGCTATAGCCAACTGATCTTTGGTCAAAGCTGGAATGTGATGGCGTTTGTTGCTGCGGGAATTATTTATTTAGTGGTCAATGCAATTTTGACCGTTCTAATGCGTTTAATTGAACGCAAAGCGTTGGAATTTGAGCATAGAGGCTAGTTTTATCTCACTTTAATAGAAAGCTTGGTATTAAAACCAAGCTTTTTTTATATTATCTATCAATGAGTTAACCGTTTTAATAAAGTCAATACCTCATAATGCGCCGTATGAGGAAATAAATCAAACAACTGTACCTTACAGACTTGATAGCCAGCCAACAGTTGTAAATCTTGCGCCATGGTTTGTGCATTACAGCTAGAATACAAAATATATTCAGGCTGCACATGGGAAAGGAAATCGCATAACTCTTTACCAATTCCTCGGCGTGGCGGATTGACTAAAATAAGCTGAGGGATATCCTGATTCGCCGTGGCAAAACGCGTTGAATCAAGGGCTTTAAACTCAACATGCTTTAATCCAAGTTCATCCGCTGATTGCTGTGCGCTGGCAATCGCTGGCGCACTGATTTCTATCCCTGTTAAGTGAGTGTCTTTTTCAGCACAGTGCAGCCCAAAGCCGCCCACGCCACAAAACAGATCCCACAAGCTATCGATATCTAACGCTTTAACCCATTCCCTCGCGGTTTGGTATAATTTTGCAGCCACTATAGGATTCGTTTGGAAAAAACCTTGTGGCCGAATAAATAAAGGGACTTGATTAAACTCTTCACGAAGTGTGCGCTGCTCCGTTAAGAAAATCTCATCCTCACCTTCAAGTATTGCCATATGCACGGGTTGAATATTGGCGGTGATCACCGCAAGCAGTGGCAACTGTTCTTGTAGCCATGGCAGTGCCTTTTTTAACTGCTCAATTTTTTTCTCTGAGCGCAACACAAACCGCAGCATGAATTTCCCAGAGTAATGACTTTGGGTTAATAATAGGTATTTTAATTCACCGCGTTTGCGCTCAATGTTATAAGGCGTCAGCCCTGCCCTTGCAATAAAAGGAATAATGGCACTAAACACATCAGAAAAGGCATCTGGATACAACGGGCAGTCCGTTAAATCTACACCTTGCCCATCTCGCCCAACAATACCTAAAATTGGCTTCTCAACACTACCACTAACGACCATTTTGGCTTTATTGCGAAAAGCCGTTTGCGGCCCTGTCACTGGAGGCTGAAATAAAGAAGTATCAATAGCAGGTAAAAGAGCCTGTAGTTGACTCTGCTTTTCAATAATTTGCTGTTCAGGAGTTAGTGTCAGCCATTGGCATGAATGGCATTGCCCTGTGGCATATTTTTCACAATGCATAGCAAAAACTTAGTGGAGAATGACTGAAGGTTTGTCATCAAGAGAAAGCTCAGAGCCTTCTTCAGAGCTGTCATCATCTTCACTAAAGTCATCTTGATTTGCATACAACAAATTATTGCTAAAGATTTCAAAGACAATAGCTGAAATTTGCTCTTCCGCTTGCTGTAAAAAATGGCAGAATTGACGATACGTCATTCCTGCTTCTAATGAAAATGATTGGCTAACAATCAATTTAGGCAAGTTTTCATTGTTTATTTCAAGGAAAACTTTTGCCGTTAATGAGCTGGCATTAATTTGGCTGATATTCGCCACTAACGTCACAATCGCTGTCGGTTTGAGCTCAGCTAATGCAGACAACACCAAAACATTATTTAAAATATCGAGCTTTGCATCAAAAATACCGTCTATATTTTGCATATGAGGTAAATGTAATGCAGAGCAGGAATCACACTCGAAATAAGAGGTTTTGAGTTGGTCTAACCATTCACGTAACTTAGTGATGTCAGGGTAACAAATAGAATCCATGGATAGTAACCTTCTTCAACTCAAAATAGTCGTGCAATATCGATTTGTTAGGGTTCTGGCACATTTTCCCCTAACTAAAAAACGAATAATTCTCACACATTGTAGAGCGAAACACCAGTAAAACCACGCTCAATCTACTTATTCATCTGGTTTATTATCTGTAGAGTCTGGCTTTTTAGATACATTCTTTTCTGGTTGTTTATTATCAATGCCCAAAAAACTCAGGCCATGAATTGCTCGCCAGACAATATTGACCATTGCGGGCACCAAACAGCCAATGCCGACCATAATCATGCTCACGATCGCCCCTGGCTGCATTAAAGGCTCCGGCAATGTGATATAGTCATTTGTTGCTAACAAAACAATAATAAGCAGAATGATCCCCACACCTTCTAACACGATAATGGGCTTTGGCATGTCCGCCAGTGAACGCATTGTCCCTTTAGACTGAGGTTTATTGCTCATTCTTTTTCTCCTCTCATTATTGTGTCACTTTCTCAAACTGAGAATTATATGTCATACCTATAGGTATAACAGGAAAATTCGACTTTTATTTCATAACTTATGTAGGCATAGTATTGAGCATTGCAATTAGAATCTGAGCTCAAGATAAAAAGGAGATACTATGTATACTGTTATTTTTGGTCGTCCTGGCTGCCCATACTGTGTTCGTGCAAAAGAACTCGCTGAAAAACTGAAAAATGAACGTGAAGATTTTGACTACCGCTACGTTGATATTCAAGCTGAAGGTATTTCTAAAGAAGATTTATCTAAAACTGTTGGCAAACCTGTTGAAACCGTTCCACAAATTTTTATTGATGAGCAACATATTGGTGGATGTACAGATTTCGAAGCTTACGCAAAAGAAAATTTGAATCTATACAAATAATTAGCCCTTTCCGTTTTTCATCTCAACAAGCAAAGTTGTTCACTTATTTATAGGTGTTAACACTTTGCTTGTTCTTTTTGTGCTATTTAAGCCAAATTTAATAAAAATATTGTACTTTTTTTCATCTAGGTGAGAACTTTCTTTTTTAGACGGGGTCTTAATTAGTGCCACTGCTTTTCTTTGATGTCCCCATATTGAGGAGCCCGATAGCCAACTATTTGTTTTCATGCTATCGGGTTTTTTGTTTCTAACGGCTGGGTTCGCCTTGCAATGTAATGATTAACCTACGTTTTCCACCATAATTTCGGTGCTCACATAAATAAATCCCCTGCCACGTCCCCATGTTTAAACGCCCTTTAGTAATTGGAATAGTCAAACTTGCACCCAATAAACTGCTTTTTAAGTGCGCAGGCATGTCATCACTTCCTTCATAATCATGCTTATAATAAGGTTCATTTTCAGGAACGGCCTGATTGAAAAAGCTCTCGAAATCTTCCCTGACAGTGTAATCTGCATTTTCATTGATTGTTAAAGATGCTGATGTATGTTGAATAAAAATATTCGCTAAACCAACCTTGATTAAGCTAAGTTCAGGAAGTTGCTTGAGAATTTCTTCTGTCACTAAATGAAACCCTCTCGCTTTTGCGCTAAGTTGTATCTCTTTTTGCCACCACATCACTTTTTCTCCCTTGACTTATCTAAACTCATTACTGCACTAAATAATTATTGAGTAAATGTTAAACCGCAAGTAAATTTGTCGCATATAGCTTTCAATAATAAGACAAAGGGACTTTACCTGCTCATTAAGAAACTTTAATCTCCCCCTTTTATATCTATTCTGTCTCACTAACCATCTGACCGAGGTACTGAACTGTGCTGGAACAACTTAACCTTGATCTATTCAATTTGATCAATGCGACTCCAGAAACCGCTAGTGGAACCATTGCTGTAGCGAATGTGATTGCGAAACGCTTAATTCTATTATTTCCACTATTTACTGTTGCTTGTTGGTTTTGGGGCGCCCAGCCAAATATGACTCGCCAACGTGCCTTTGCTTGTAAAGCAGCCATTGCTATCGTCATTGGCTTAACCATTTCATGGCTAGTGGGCTATTTCGCGCCGCATGACCGCCCATTTGTCATGGGAATTGGCACTAATTTCTCCGAGCATGAAGCCACGCCTTCATTCCCAAGTAACCATGGCACGATTGTCTTTACATTCGCTTTTGCATTTCTTTTCTGGCTAAGAACTTGGGTTGGCCTCGTGATGATGATCCCCGCTGTCGTTATTGCTTGGTCACGTATTTACCTCGGTGTTCATTGGCCTTTAGATATGGCAGGTGCCTTTATACTGGCGATTGTCGCATGCGGTTTGGCCCAGATCCTCTGGTCTGTTGGTGCGTATAAAATTCAATTACCTATCACTCGGCTATATAGTTTTATTTTTGCCTCTCTTATTCGTAAAGGTTGGTTTCAACCATAACAACGTATATTCAAATACTGGCATTAATTAATGCCAGTATGTTTAGCATTATAAAAATTGCGCTAAATCAAAGTTTCTGTTTATTTCCATTCTCATGATTAAAACTTTTTTGAAGTTATCAATAAAATTATTAAAACAATTACTTAACAAATATCTTGTTACCTATTTTAATTATTTTTTTCGTTGCAAAAAAAGTGGCAAATATAAGCACAAAAAAAACGTAAAATAATTAATATATAGTTATCTTTCCTCCAATTTTCAAACTAATTAGTTACGCAATAAATCAATCTAAAAGATAAAAATATTTCATTTATTTTCAATTGGTTATCAGTTATCTATAACAATTTACTTGTACTATTATTACAGTACAGCTCAATATTTATATTGATATGGATGATATTTTAATCAGCTCAATTTTAATCATTAATATAATAATATTTTTCTAACAGAATTTAATTCTGCTCACATTTAAGTAAAGCTTAACTTATTCACCCACTATTCAATTGCTAATAAAAACAAACTTAACGCAAATTTATTTAACATTTTTATAAAATATAATTATATCTCGCAATCTTGGGGGATATTTCTCTTTTGAGATAATGATCACGGCATTTTATTCTGGTAAACTATAAATTCACACACTCAAAATCCAAAGTTAAAATTTAATGATAAAAATACAAAACTGATTGAAAATCAATTTACCGTCAATTTTAGTTTTATTTCCAATCAGATTGTTACGCAAAAGAAAACAATTGTTATTGAGTAATTGTTCGTACCAAAAGATTAAAAGGTCGTAACGCATTTGCAGTTACGCTAAATGATTTTTTTGACTTATATTTTCGGAGACTATTATGGATGCAACAAAAGTTGGTTCCATCGACAAAACGGCCTCGCAAACAGTAAATAGTAGTGCTTGGCGCAAAACTGACACAGTATGGATGCTGGGTTTATATGGTACAGCTATCGGTGCTGGGGTATTGTTTTTGCCAATCAATGCAGGTATGAGTGGTTTATTACCTGTTTTACTGATGCTGGTATTAGCCTTCCCAATGACATTTTTTGCTCACCGTGGGTTAACACGCTTCGTTCTTTCTGGTTCAAAACCTGACGGTGATATCACTGAAGTTGTAGAAGAACATTTTGGTCGCACAGCAGGAAACTGGATCACCCTACTCTACTTCTTTGCTATTTACCCTATTCTTCTTGTTTATGGTGTTTCCATCACCAATAACGTCAATAAATTCTTAACCGAATTATTGGGCGTTGGCGCACCACCACGCTGGTTACTTGCCTTGATCCTTGTAGGCGGAGTGATGGCGATTGTGGCATTCGGTGAAAAATACATCGTAAAAGTCATGAGTATGTTAGTGTTTCCATTTATCGCCGTGCTGGTTGCATTCTCACTGTATATGATCCCACATTGGTCTGGTGATGTACTAAATACATTAACTTGGGAAGGTATCACTGAAGCAACAAAAAATACCGGCGGACAAAGCATCTGGGTCACTATTTGGCTAACAATCCCAGTGATGGTATTCGCATTTAACCACTCGCCAATTATCTCCGCTTTCTCCGTTGCAAAACGTGAAGAATACGGTGATGCAGCTGAACAAAAATGCTCACGGATCCTTGCTTCTGCACACATTCTGATGGTGCTGACAGTTATGTTCTTCGTGATAAGCTGTGTCTTTACCTTATCTTCAGCGGATCTTGCACAAGCTAAAGCACAAAATATCAGTATTCTTGACTACCTGTCTGGCTATTTTGACCAGCCATTCATTAAATATGCAGCTGCAATCATTGCCTTTATTGCAATTATTAAATCCTTCCTTGGTCATTATTTAGGTGCTCGTGAAGGTTTCAATGGCCTAGTTGAACGTGCTTACCGTGCAAAAGGTAAAACAATTGATGTTCGCAAGTTAAACCGCGGTACTGCAATCTTCATGTTAGTCACAACTTGGTTAGTGGCAACATTGAACCCAGGTGTGCTGGATATTATTGAAAGCCTCGGTGGCCCAGTTATCGCTATCTTACTGTTCTTGATGCCAATGTATGCAATTAGCAAGGTACCAGCAATGCGTAAATACTCAGGTAAAATCAGTAATGTATTTATCGTAATTATGGGTCTGGTCGCTATCTCTGCGGCAACATATAAGTTATTCTTCTAATTGAAGCCACTAGGTAGCGACCAACAACGGAAGCTACCTAATTTCAATGACTTTCTACAAAAGGAAGCACTGAATATGATTAGTGTATTTGATATCTTCAAAATTGGCATCGGCCCTTCAAGTTCCCATACCGTCGGCCCAATGAAAGCGGGCAAACAGTTTGTTGACGACCTTATCCAGCAAAAATTACTCTCTCGCACAACACGAATTGCAGTTGATGTATATGGTTCGCTCTCTTTAACAGGTAAAGGCCATGCAACGGATATGGCGATTATTATGGGTCTTGCGGGTAACTTACCGGATACCATTGATATTGACGCTATTCCTGCTTTCATGCGTAATGTTGAGCAAACTGAAAGGCTCTCCCTTGCACAAGGGCAACATGAAGTTGATTTCCCTACTGAAGGGGGGATGAATTTTCATACAACCAATCTCCCCCTCCATGAAAATGGAATGAGTATTACGGCATTCAGTGGTGATGATGTTATTTACAGCAAAAATTACTATTCTATCGGCGGTGGTTTTATTGTCGATGAAGAACATTTTGGCCAGTCAGACGAAAATGCAATTCAAGTCCCTTACCCATTTAAATATGCGGCCGACCTGCAAAAACATTGTAAAGACACAGGGTTATCACTTTCCGCACTCGTGATGCAGAATGAATTAGCGTTACGCAGTAAAGAAGAAATTCAGCAATATCTCTCGTCCGTATGGGATGTCATGAAATCCGGTATTGAACGGGGAGTGACAACCGAAGGTTTACTACCAGGCCCATTACGTGTGCCACGTCGAGCAGCAGCGTTACGTCGTCAACTCGTAACAACCGATAACACCAATATGGACCCAATGGCCGTCATTGATTGGATCAATATGTATGCGCTTGCCGTTAACGAAGAAAATGCAGCGGGTGGTCGTGTTGTAACGGCACCAACGAATGGAGCCTGTGGCATTATTCCTGCGGTATTAGCTTACTATGACAAATTCATTCGCCCTGTGAATGAAAATTCCTATACCCGTTATTTTCTAGTTTCCGGTGTCATTGGTGCATTATATAAAATGAATGCGTCAATTTCCGGCGCCGAAGTGGGCTGCCAAGGCGAAGTGGGTGTTGCTTGTTCGATGGCCGCTGCGGGGCTCGCCGAATTAATGGGCGGTAGCCCTGAGCAAGTGTGTATCGCAGCAGAAATTGCCATGGAGCATAACTTAGGTCTCACCTGCGACCCTGTTGGAGGGCAAGTTCAAGTACCTTGTATTGAACGTAACGCCATTGCTTCCGTTAAAGCCGTAAATGCCGCACGCATGGCATTACGCCGTGTCAGTGACCCACGTGTTTGCCTCGATAAAGTCATTGAAACCATGTATGAAACTGGTAAAGATATTAACGCTAAGTATCGTGAAACATCCCAAGGGGGATTAGCGATTAAATTGGCTCACTGCGAATAGCATTTGTTTATCTATCGTCTCTATAAAAATGCCTGCTAATGCAGGCATTTTTTTGTTCACATCATTTTCATTTAATCATTATTAACCGAAAATGGCACTCCACCAGCCGCTAATCGTTTTCATGATGTAATCCCAAATACGACCGAAGAACCCCGCTTCCTCAACGGCACTTTTTGCAACTAGAGGATGCTGTTCGACGACTTCATCATTCAGAATAAAGTTAATCGTTCCTACCGCTTGGTTTTTAGCAAGAGGCGCTTCAAGTGAATCGTTAGTTAGTTGAATATCCACTTTCAAGTTTTGCAATTGCCCTTTAGGAATCGTAATTGAAACATCATCGGCAACACCTAAATCAACTTCTGAAGTATCACCAAACCAGACACGCTGCTTTTTCAGTGTGGCATCTGCCTTAATTGGCGTGACAGTTTCAAAGAAACGGAAACCCCAAGTGAGTAATTTTTCGCTTTCAGAAAAACGCACACGGTCACTTGGCGCTCCCAACACAACTGAAATCAAACGCATATCGCCTTCTGTTGCAGAGGCGACTAGGTTATGGCCTGCTCCACTCGTGTGCCCAGTTTTTACGCCATCCACTTTTAAATTTTGGTTCCATAACAGACGGTTACGGTTTGGTTGACGAATTTTATTAAAGGTAAACTCTTTTTCCTTGTGCAGTGCGTATTCATCGGGAACATCACGGATCATTGCTTGGGTTAACAATGCCATATCCCGTGCAGTACTATATTGCCCCTCTGAATCGAGGCCATGAACGGTTTTAAAATGGGTATTCTTTAAACCAATCTTTTGCACGTATTGATTCATTAAACTCACAAATGAGTCTTGGCTACCTGCAACATAATCGGCAAGAGCAATACTGGCATCATTCCCTGACTGGATCACAATCCCTTTATTTAAATCCAATACGGAAACACGATCTTTTGGCTTTAAAAACATCAAAGAAGAGCCTTTAAGAACAGGGTTTCCCGTTGCCCATGCATCTTCACCTACCGTAACCATATCCTGTGGGGTAATTTTCCCCGCATTCACCGCTTGCCCAATCACATAGCTGGTCATAATTTTTGTTAAACTTGCGGGATCTAAGCGTTCATCTGGATTCCCAGACGCTAAAATTTTGCCGCTATTATAATCCATCAAAACAAACGCTTTTGCATCGACTTGAGGAGCAACCGGTGTCTGCGCCGCATAAGCACTGGTACTTACGGCAACCAAAAGACTCAACCCAATACCAGCTCGGCGGGTTTTTAAAGACAACATTTTCTTACTCATCGGTTATTCCTTCACTTAATTCTACACATTTAAATTACTGTCATTGACTCAACATCACTAAACGAGAACCCATCGCTGTGACAAAATTTGATAACTAGACCTAATATAAGACTTTAATTTCACTGAGGCCACTGATAACAAATAAACATTTGCCTCTGAGTAAATTTAATCTATCTTAACCATGGTCGATGCCAAAAAATCAAAATTTAGGAGACTGCCATGTTAACTGTTTGGGGACGCGTCAACTCTTCCAATGTCAAAAAAGTACTTTGGTGCTTAGAAGAATTAAATATCGCTTACAATCAAAAAGATGTGGGTGGCCCATTTGGTGGGCTAGATACACCTGAATATATAAAAATGAATCCAAACAGCACAATTCCAACTCTACAGGATGATGACTTTGCGCTGTGGGAATCGAATGCGATTTTACGTTACCTTACGGAAAAGTTTGATCATTCTCACTTATTGCTCGCACAAGACCTACAAGAACGAGCTGCCGCAGATAAATGGATGGATTGGAGTGGTGCTAATTTATTCGACCACATTAAACAGATGATGAACAAAATTGTTCGTGTCCCAGAAGCGGATAGAGACCCAGAACAAGCTAAAATTATTTATGGCAATATCAATCGGTTACTAACCATTGCTGATAATGCATTAGCTAACCAAGCCTATTTTAGTGGTGATAAATTTGGTATCGCTGACATTGCTATCGCACCACTATTTTACCCTTGGCATGAAATTGTCACTGAACGCCCCGAATTTAACAATTTGGAACGCTGGTACCAGCAACTGACCACACGCCCTGCGTTCCAAAAAATTGTCATGATCCCGATTAAATAATCACAGGGTCATATTCATCAAACTTGGGTTTGGGTACTGGTATTCAAACCCGAGTTCTTGGCAAATTCTATTACCGTTAATGGTTTTCCCCACTAATGCACTCTCTTCCTCAATAAACTGAGGCGGAACTAACCCGATAGATTGTGCTGCATGAGTATAAAATTCGGCTCGTGTTGGGTGGACTGGCGCACAGAGGTTATAAATATGCCCCCCTTGCGGTTGCTGGAGCAATAATAAAATGGCAGCAATCACATCATCTTGATGCACCATATTCACAGGCTGGTTTGCCCCCTTTACCCCGGTTTTCCCCGCTAAAAAACGCCCTGCATGGCGTTTTTCACCGACTAATCCCGCTAATCGCAGAATATCCACCGATATGTTCGGTAACTGATGCAACCACTGTTCTGTCGCCACCAAGGCTTTAGCCGAATCCGTCACCCCATCCAATAGGCTGTCTTCGGTCATTTCACCATTTTGTTCCCCATAAACCGCAGTAGATGACGTGAAAATAACTTTAGGCACCTGAAAGGCTATTGCGCTATTCACCAGTGTTTCAATCGCCATCACATAGTATTCGGTATTAATTTTAGAGGGCGGAAGCAAGATAACGATAGCATCACTTTGTTCCATCAACTGCGCTAAATCGTCGTCATCACATTCAAGTTCTGGGGTTAATTTCAATGCATAACACTCAATTCCAACCGCTTGAGCGGCTTCAATACCATCTGGTGTCGTTTTAGTTCCAACCACATGAATGCCTTGAGACAATAAGGCTTGGGCGAGTGGTAACCCAACCCACCCTAATCCGATGACAGTGACTTTTTTCATACAATGGCTCCTTAATCGACCAACCAGCTGAAATTAATCACAGAGTAGCTGAAAACCATAAAACTTCCGAATACAATTTCTGAGAGATTTATCACTATAAAAAGTGAACAACTAATTATTATTGGTTATTTTTTAAAAAAAGGTTGCATTCATAGGGGGAAATCGGATAGGTTGAATACCAATGAGTATTTAGTTAGCACAATGAATGTTTAGTCATTCACTTAAATAACAGAACGGAAGACATTATGAATCGTATTTCACGCAACCATCATCACCACCATCATCCTGACTAGTCTTTCGGGCGATGTGTGCTGGAAGACGTTCAACGAATCTTCCGGTGGCTGAAATGCGAATTGAGAGAACCCTCGGAAGATAATCTTCCGAGGGTTTTTTTATTCTTGAACAAAGAGTTACTAAACAAAAAAATTTAAAAGGGATAAGGGTAAAGTCATGTTGGATAAATCACGTTTACGTATTGCAATACAAAAATCAGGCCGTCTGAGTGAAGAATCAAGAGAATTGCTTTCTCGCTGTGGCATCAAAATCAATTTACAACAACAACGTTTGATTGCTTATGCAGAAAATATGCCTATTGATTTACTCCGCGTTCGCGATGACGATATTCCGGGGCTGGTCATGGACGGTGTCGTTGACTTAGGGATCATCGGTGAAAACGTTCTTGAAGAAGAGTTATTAAACCGCCGTGCTCAAGGGGAAAACCCGCAGTATAAAACCCTGCGTCGTCTTGATTTCGGTGGGTGCCGCTTATCTCTCGCTGCCCCATTAGATTTCAACTATACCGGTGCTGAGTGCTTAAATGGCTCACGCGTTGCAACTTCCTACCCTCACTTGTTAAAACGCTATTTCGACCAAAAAGGCATTCAATTTAAATCATGCCTGTTAAATGGTTCAGTTGAAGTTGCCCCGCGTGCTGGCCTTTCCGACGCTATCTGTGACCTCGTCTCTACAGGTGCAACACTTGAAGCAAACGGCCTAAAAGAAGTGGAAGTTATTTATCGCTCTAAAGCCTGTTTAATTCAACGTGATGGCGAGATGTCGCCGGAAAAACAACAGCTTATTGACCGCATGATGACCCGTATCCAAGGTGTTATCCAAGCACGTGAATCCAAATACATCATGTTGCACGCGCCAAGTGAAACACTGGAAGAGATCATTGCCTTGCTGCCAGGTGCTGAACGCCCAACAATTCTACCGTTAGCAGGCGAACAAAGCCGTGTGGCGATGCACATGGTAAGCTCAGAAACGCTGTTCTGGGAAACTATGGAAAAACTCAAAGCTTTAGGGGCAAGCTCTATTCTTGTCCTGCCAATTGAAAAAATGATGGAGTAAGCCGTCATGAAAATGGGATTTAACCAACCTGTTCGCTGGTCGGCTTGTAACCAAGAGCAACAAAGCGCTTTATTAATGCGCCCCGCAATAGCGGCTTCTGGTAGCATTAGTACTGCGGTTAGCCAAATTATTGACCAAGTCCGTAACGAGGGCGATGCTGCCCTCCAAGCACTGAGCCGTCGTTTCGATAAAACTGAAATCGAAACAGTGCGTGTACCTGCAAATGCTGTTAACGCGGCAGAGGCTCGTCTTGGTGATGAAATCAAAACAGCAATGAAAACCGCCATTGGTAACATTCGTCGTTTTCACGAAGCCCAAAAACCCACTCCGATTACAGTAGAAACACAGGCAGGCGTCGTGTGCCAACAAGTCACACGCCCAATAGATGCGGTCGGTTTATATATTCCGGGGGGGTCTGCTCCCCTGTTATCAACGGTCATGATGTTGGGAACCCCTGCGAATATCGCAGGCTGTCGCAAAATTATTTTGTGTTCGCCCCCACCTATTGCCGATGAGATTTTGTATGCAGCGAAACTGTGTGGCATCAGTGATATTTTCCAAGTAGGCGGTGCGCAAGCGATTGCTGCAATGGCATTTGGTACCCAAAGTATTCCTGCGGTTGATAAAATTTTTGGCCCTGGTAATGCCTATGTCACTGAAGCAAAACGCCAAGTGAGTCAAAACCATGATGGAGCCGCTATTGACATGCCTGCGGGACCTTCCGAAGTGTTAGTCATTGCTGATAACGGTGCAAACCCAGCATTTACCGCATCTGATTTACTATCACAAGCGGAACATGGCCCTGATTCACAAGTTATTTTATTAACTGACGATGAAAACTTTGCCCAACGCGTGATCGAAGAAACAGAAAAACAATTAGCGCAACTTTCACGTGCAGAAATTGCTCGAGAAGCATTGAGCGCCAGCCGTGTCATCATTGCTGATTCCATCGCTCAATGCGTTGAAATTAGTAACCGTTATGGCCCTGAGCACTTAATACTGCAAACACGCAATGCCGATGACCTAGTCGATTCTATCACTAGCGCAGGTTCCGTGTTTGTCGGAGACTGGTCACCCGAATCTGCAGGAGACTACGCTTCAGGCACAAATCACGTATTACCCACTTACGGGTATACTGCAACCTATTCAAGCCTTGGCCTCGCTGACTTTATGAAGCGAATGACGGTGCAAAAACTGTCGCAGCAAGGCTTATTAGGCTTAGCCAACACCATCGAAACTTTAGCGCAAGCAGAGCAACTCACCGCTCACAAAAATGCCGTTACCTTACGCGTTAACGAACTAAAAAAACAAAATCAGGAGTAAGTCATGAGCCAACCATTTAATGCCGCCAGTCTTGCACGTGAAAATGTTAAAACCATGACGCCTTATATGTCTGCACGACGTTTAGGGGGAAATGGCGACGTTTGGCTCAATGCCAATGAATACCCAATTGCACCTGATTACCAATTCAGTGAACGCAACCTTAACCGTTATCCTGAATGCCAACCGGTTGCGGTGATCAATAACTATGCAGCTTATGCCAAAGTTAAACCAGAACAAGTGCTAGTTTGCCGTGGGGCCGATGAGTCCATCGAGTTGTTAATCCGCGCATTTTGTGAGCCGGGGAAAGATGCGGTGATGTTTTGCCCGCCAACCTATGGCATGTACAGCGTCAGTGCAGAAACCTTTGGTGTTGAACAAAAGAAAATCATGGCGTTGCCAGACTGGGCATTAAACGTTAACGCGATCCGTGAAAATCTATCCAATACCAAACTGATTTATATTTGCAGCCCGAATAACCCAACAGGCAATATCATCGACAATAAAGATTTACGCGAAGTGCTAGATATGGCTGCAGGCCGTGCATTAGTCGTTGTCGATGAAGCCTATATTGAGTTCTGCCCACAATACAGTGTGGCAAACTGGTTAGCTCAATACCCAAACTTGGTAATTTTAAGAACCTTATCCAAAGCCTTTGCATTAGCAGGTTTACGTTGTGGTTTTACTTTAGCATCCCCTGAAGTGATTGAAGTGCTATTAAAGGTTATCGCCCCTTATCCTTTATCAACCCCTGTTGCGATGATTGCAGCTCAAGCCCTTGAGCCCCAAGGTATCGAGACGATGAAAAGCCGTGTAGAAACGGTAACAGAAAACCGTATTGCACTTCGTGAAGCGCTACGCGACTTATCAGTGGTTGAACATGTTTATCCAAGTGAAACCAACTATATTTTGGTGCGTTTCACTGATGGAAATAAAGTCTTTAAAGCCCTGTGGGACCAAGGCATTATTTTACGTGACCAAAGTAAACAACCCGGTCTCATTAATTGCCTGCGTATTACTATTGGGACAGAAATAGAAAATACCCGTGTTATTGAAGCTATTGCAGCACTTTGCTAATTAGGAATGATTCATGAGCCAGAAAATTTTATTTATCGACCGTGATGGAACATTAATTACCGAGCCGCCAACTGACTTTCAAGTTGATAGTTTAAGTAAACTCGCCTTTGAAAAAGCAGTTATTCCTAGCTTACTTGCTCTGCAAAAAGCCAATTACCGTTTAGTGATGATAACCAATCAAGACGGCTTAGGCACCGATAGCTTTCCAACAGCAGATTTCGAACCCCCTCATAATTTAATGATGCAGGTATTTGAGTCCCAAGGCGTTAAATTTGATGAAGTGTTAATTTGCCCACATAAGCCCGAAGATAACTGCTCTTGCCGTAAACCTAAATTGCAGTTAGTTGAGCGCTATTTAGACAGCAACGTATTAGACAGCGAAAACAGCTATGTGATTGGTGACCGTGAAACAGATATTCAATTAGCTAAAAATATGGGTATCAAAGGGTTACGTTATAACCCAGCTGAACTTGACTGGGAAGCTATCACCCAGCAATTAACCAAACGCAACCGCCATGCACTGGTGAAGCGTGTAACAAAAGAAACCAATATCCAAGTTGAAGTGTGGCTGGACCAAGAAGGCGGCAGCAAAATTAGCACTGGCGTAGGCTTCTTTGACCACATGTTAGACCAAATCGCGACTCACGGCGGTTTCCGGTTAAACATTGAAGTGAATGGCGATTTATTTATCGATGACCACCACACGGTTGAAGACACCGGTCTTGCACTAGGTGAAGCATTGAAAGTGGCACTGGGTGATAAACGCGGTATCGCACGTTTTGGTTTCGTTCTGCCAATGGATGAATGCCAAGCGCGCTGTGCACTGGATATTTCAGGTCGCCCGCACCTTGAATACAAGGCCGAGTTTAAATACCAACGCGTCGGTGACTTAAGCACAGAAATGATTGAGCACTTCTTTAGCTCACTTTCCTATGCCATGGGTTGCACATTACACCTGAAAACCAAAGGGAAAAACGATCACCACAAAGCCGAAAGTTTGTTTAAAGTTTTCGGCCGCACATTGCGCCAAGCAATTCGTGTTGAAGGGGATACGTTACCTAGCTCGAAAGGGGTTCTGTAATGAACGTTGTCATCCTTGATACCGGCTGTGCAAATTTAGCCTCCGTGGCTTATGCGGTGAAACGCCTAGGCTATAACCCTGTGGTGAGCCGTGATACCAATACTATTTTACAAGCTGACAAAGTCTTTTTGCCGGGGGTTGGTACTGCTAGCGCAGCCATGGAAAAGCTCACTGAACGTGAATTAGTTCCGTTAATCAAAGCACTTACCCAACCGGTGTTAGGTATCTGTTTAGGCATGCAGCTACTCGGCTCTTTTAGTGAAGAAGGCCAATCTACAGTGCCACTACTGGGGTTAATTGATAGCCCTGTACAAAAAATGGATGCCAATGGGCTTCCAGTTCCTCATAGCGGTTGGAATCAAGTCAAAGCCTTAGCAGGAAACCCCTTGTTTAGGGATATCCCTGATAATGCCTATTTCTATTTTGTACACAGTTATTCGATGCCTATTTCCAGCAATACCATCGCGCAAACGCAATATGGCAATCCGTTTAGCAGTGCCGTGAATTGCGATAACTTCTATGGTGTCCAATTTCATCCAGAACGTTCTGGCGCAGCAGGTTCACGTTTGATTCAAAACTTTTTGGAGATGTAATTACCATGATCATTCCCGCATTAGATTTAATCGATGGCACTGTGGTGCGATTGCATCAAGGGGATTACGCCAAACAAACTGATTATGGCAATGACCCACTCCCACGTTTGCAGCAATATGAAAAAGAAGGGGCAAAACTATTGCACCTCGTGGATTTAACGGGTGCGAAAGACCCGCAAAAACGCCAAATTCCACTGCTCAAAAAATTATTAGCTGGCGTGAGTGTTCCCGTACAAGTTGGTGGTGGTATTCGTACCGAAGAAGATGTTAAAGCCTTACTGGAAGCCGGAGCGACCCGTGTCGTCATCGGCTCAACGGCAGTGACCAAACCGGAGCTAGTCAAAACATGGTTTGAAACCTATGGTGGGGAAGCCATTGTACTTGCGTTAGATGTACGAATTAATGACAAAGGCGTAAAAGAAATTGCCATTAGCGGCTGGCAGGAGAATTCAAATTTAACCTTAGAGCAAGCCATTGAAATATATCGCCCTTATGGCTTAAAACACGTCCTTTGTACTGATATTTCCAAAGATGGAACATTGGCGGGTTCTAATGTGAATTTATACCAAGAAATTAGCCAAAAATTCCCTGATATTGCCTTTCAGGCATCAGGGGGAATTGGCGATCTAGATGATATCGCGGCTATTTCGCCATCTGGTGCAGCTGGCGTGATTGTTGGTCGTGCACTATTAGAAGGTAAATTCACCGTTACGGAGGCAATCAAATGTTGGCAAAACGCATAATTCCTTGCTTAGACGTCCGTGATGGGCAAGTGGTTAAAGGTGTCCAATTTCGTAATCACGAAATCATCGGTGATATTGTTCCATTAGCACAACGCTACGCCCAAGAAGGCGCAGACGAGCTGGTGTTTTATGATATTACCGCCTCTTCTGATGGCCGAGTGGTAGACAAAAGCTGGGTTGCCAAAGTCGCCGAAGTGATTGATATTCCTTTTTGTGTTGCAGGTGGGATTAAAAGCGTTGACGATGCCGCGCAAATTCTGTCTTTTGGCGCAGATAAAATTTCCATCAACTCCCCGGCATTATCCGACCCTACATTAATCAGCCGGTTAGCTGAACGCTTTGGCGTACAATGTATCGTTGTCGGTATTGACACTTGGTTCGATGAAAGCTCAGGTGAATATCTCGTTTACCAATTTACTGGCGATGAAAAACGTACCACACAAACCACGTGGAAAACCCTTGATTGGGTAAAAGAAGTACAACAACGTGGCGCGGGTGAAATTGTGTTAAATATGATGAACCAAGATGGTGTACGCCAAGGGTATGATCTACAACAACTCAAAAAAGTCCGTGAAGTCTGCCAAGTGCCCTTGATTGCCTCTGGCGGCGCAGGTGAAAAAGTGCATTTTCTTGATGCCTTCACTGACGCAGGTGTTGACGGTGCTTTAGCCGCTTCTGTATTTCATAAACAAATTATTAATATCGGTGACTTAAAACAATACCTAGCCGAAAACGGAGTTCAAATTAGAGTATGTTAACCACAGAACAATGCAGCCAACTTGCATGGCAAAAAGTCGATAACCTGATGCCTGTTATCGTACAACACGCCGTTTCAGGTGACGTGCTAATGCTTGGGTATATGAACCCAGAAGCATTGCAAGTCACCTTAGACAGCCGTAAAGTCACTTTTTTTTCTCGTACAAAACAACGTTTGTGGACGAAAGGCGAAACCTCCAATCATTTTCTAAATTTGGTGGATATCTACCCTGATTGTGACAGTGATACGCTACTGGCTCTCGCACTGCCGGATGGCCCAACTTGCCATAACGGTACACAAAGCTGCTTCGCGCCCGCACAAAGTGACTGGGGCTTTTTATTTGAGTTAGAAACATTACTCAAAGAGCGAAAAACCGCTTCTCCTGAAAGCTCCTATACCGCGCGTTTATATGCTAGCGGTACTAAACGTATTGCTCAAAAAGTGGGTGAAGAAGGTGTTGAAACCGCTCTGGCGGCAACCGTTAATGACCGCGCTGAATTGACTAACGAAGCCGCGGATTTGATGTACCACTTATTAGTCTTACTACAAGACCAAGAGCTAGATTTAAGCACGATAATCAAACGTTTAAAAGAGCGCCATCAATAAATAACAGGCTGCCAGCCTCGCTGGCAGTTTTATTTTATGGGTGCAAAATATTATCGATTTGCGCATCGCTCAATGAAATACCAAAGAATTTCAGATAGAAATCAGCCGTTTCTTGTTTCATATCGATATCCACAAAGCGCTCTGGGTACAGTGTTTGTGCTAGCCACAGAAACTGCAATGCCTCCTCTGACGTTTCTCGGCACCACCAAAACATTCCCTTTGGGTTCACATATACCTGCTGGTTTTTTACCGCGCTAATTGCTTTCCATTGAGGAGATGTGAGTATGATATTGGCATCTTCTTTATTCATCGCAACAATCACATCAGGGTTCGCAGTAATAATGCTTTCCAACAAGACCTCACCTGAATTATTTTTTTTATCCGAAAACCAAGTCTCAGCCACATTTTTTGCCCCTGCTAAATCCATCCAATCTTGATTTAATGATGGGCGGCCAGACGTAAATAACACGTTCCCCATACTGTGGTATACCGTCCGTTTTTCTGCATCAGTGAGCCCTTTTAGTCGTTCATTAACTAATACGATATTACGGTCAAAATAGCGTTGATATTCAATAGCTTTACTTTGCGCATCAGGGCCCAGCTCTTTTGCTGTGGCTTGAACCCTTTCTTGTAACGATTTTAATGAATTCGCTGGGTATTCAACCACTTTCACCCCTATATTTTCTAATAAATCACGTTGTGGGACTTCCATTCCTTTAGCAATGAACAGTAACTCCGTACGTAATGAAATGATTTGTTCTGGGTTTAATTGATTGCTAATACTGATCACTGGAACATCATCAATATTGGGTAACATTTGGCGAAATAATGGAATTTTTTTCGCGATCATCGATGTGCCGACAATTTGCTCACCGTAACCTAGCATCATAATAATAGTATTTTGTGCTGGCCACGGTGTTGCAATACGCAATTCGGGGTTATCTGTCTTCGCCTGTATTGCGCTACTCATTAGTAGTCCAAACAGTAAAATGACCGATTGCAGAAAAATGGTTTTTCTCATATTTTTCACACCGTTTCACCTTAACGTAAAACGGCATACTCCTAGACTGTTATAATTAGAAATCAAACGTAACCGTTGCGCGAACTTCACGGCCTGAACCTAAAAAAGCACTTCCCCCTTTCCCTTCTCCATTGATACCTGATGGAAAAATGGAAGCCCAATAGCGCTCATCCGTTACGTTATTGACGGATAATCTGACCGTCGTTGGAACTTGATTGATTTTTGTACTATAACGAGTTCCTAAATCCAATGTTGTGTAGCTACCTGCCCAACTAGTATTGGTGTCATTAGCAGCTCGTTTTCCTGTATAGTGCACATTAGCGCTGTACACCAGTTCTGGCATTGTCGGTAAACTGTATTCCACTAACATATTCGCTTGAACTTTCGGCACACCAACAACACGTTTATCACGCGTTGTCGTGAACTTGGTATCTTTGAGTTTTGGATCTAAGAAAGTCACGCCGCTATAGACATTTAGCCCTTGCCAAACATGGCCGGTTGCCGTGAGCTCTAGCCCTCGGTTTACTTGTTCACCTTGTTTGCGGAACACGTTGTCATCCCCCGCGTAGGCAAATGGCCGCTCCAAATGGAATACCGCAGCACTAAGGTTTAAATCTGCTACATCGGCTTTAATACCCAATTCATATTGTTTGCTACGATAAGGGTCTAAAGTCTGCCCTTCATTTTTCAGGTTTTGATTCATCGGCGCGGTATCCCCCTCTTCTAACGAATCAGCATAGCTAATATAAGTCATCACCTGAGGGGTAATTTTATACATCAATGCTGCTTGAGGGCTGAGGCCATGGTCATTGGTCTGGCTGGTTTTGTGGTTTTGTTTATCAAAGCTACGGCTTTCAATCCAACTTTGGCTGAGATAAAACATGGCTGACCATTGTGAATCAAACGTGATTGTGTCACCGACAGTGATACTTTGTTGGCTATTTTCAGCTGATTTATAACGTGAACCTCCCGTATGAATTTTGCCATCCGATGGCTCTTCCATTGGCGACGGGCGGTGCATATTGGTTTGCCCCAAATCACGTCTCACGCTCTTGTCTTTTGCACTATAAATCGACCAAACATAGCCATTCGTCGCTAATGATAAATCATGACCAATAGAGCCCGTGTCTACATGACCATTAATTACCACTGAATTACTCAACACACGAAAACGTCCCGATGCGGGGGAATCACTTAATGAGCGGCTAATGGTTCCATTGTTATCTTGAATGGCACTCGTCACCGTACGCATCGCCCTATCCGCTTGCTGATAACCAATTGCCGCTTTTAGTACCCAATCCTCATTAAAATCATGAATTAATCGAGTACTAACGGTATCAGTGGTTAAATCATTTCCTGCGGTATGCAATGCTAAATTTTTATCTTGTGGATTAGGTGATTTTGGTAATTTGATAGCAGAGCCATAACTAAAACTCCCCACATAACCTTTTTGCACAAAATTATAGTGGCTGGCATTAAACTGAAGCTGTGTACCCGGTTGAATATTCCAATCAAGCGCCACAGAGGCTAACTTACGGCGTAATGTGCTCTCTTTAAGGCTGCCTGTTCCCTCTTCATCCAACAAATTAAGGCGATATCCAAAACGTTTATCAGCATCAAAATAACCGCCTAAATCAGCATGGCCACTATAGGCATTACGGCTTTGGTAACCTAAAGAAAAACGCTGAATATCCTCAGGGCGTTTTGTGGTGAAATTAAACTGCCCTGCGGGACTTGCAGGGCCATACAATGCTCCCGTCAAGCTATTAATAATGTCCACTCTATCCAACATTTCCACGGGAAATGCCGTTGTTGACACCATATACAGATCATCAATCCGGCTATTCGTCACCACGCCACCTTGCATGCCTCGGCTTTGTGGACGCCCTACATCCATCCCTCCACGGGCTTGCATTTGTGTACTTGGCGCATATTTCAATAACTCACTCAAACTTTTAGCTTGTTGATTATTAATCATTTCGCGGCTAATCGTGGTTGTAGAATACGGCGTATCAATCCACTCACGGTTGCCTAATGGGCCAATATCAATTTGCGATGTGAAAAAGCCAGCACCAGCCTGTGCTTCCATGGTTACATCACTTGGCGCTGCGGTGACTAACATTCTATCTTGCTTAGGTTTAGCCAGTTGCTCAGAAACTTGTGCTGCAACAATAGACGGTGCGATCCCTGCAATAAGCGGCATAATGAGATATAAATTAAATTTACGAGTCATATTATCTTTTCGTTATATAAAATTTTATATTACCGATAATACAATGCAGCGTAAATGATCAAACTCAATTCTTAATAAGATGTATTCTCAACCATAATAAAAAAAAGAAAAAATAACTCATTGATTTTATTTTGAATAATTAATCCACCAGAAGATATGACAATAAAACCCAAGAATAGATTAACAATATAGTTAAAAACCGCATCTGATATGCAATTTATAATATTTCCCAAATTTATGTTTTTGGCTCGCTATATTTCACGGTTGTATCTCTTAATTAACTTGTTATCATTTCTTATTATTGATGTGGTTTTAAAGGGAAAAAACAGTGTCTGAAAATTCTATTTTTATGCAACTCACACAGTTACTTGATAAAAATAATGCAAAATATCGTGTGATGGAGCACCCCACAGCAGGGAAATCAGAAGAAGTGGCAAAAATACGTGGCACGCAGCTTGGGCAAGGGGCAAAAGGACTAGTATGCCATGTAAAAGGAAATGGGATCCGCCAACACGTACTGGCAATTTTACCTGCTGATAAACAGGCTGATTTAAATAAGGTTGCCACAGCCATTGGTGGAACCCGCGCATCTTTAGCAAGCCCAAAGGAAGTCGATGAGCTCACTCAATGTGTGTTCGGGGCTATTCCGCCTTTTAGTTTTCACCCTAACTTAAAGTTAATTGCTGACCCACTATTATTTGAACGTTTTGAGGAACTAGCTTTTAATGCCGGTACATTAGAGCGCTCTATTATTTTAAATACAGAAGATTATCAAAGAATAGCCGCACCGACTTTAGTTGAGTTTATTCGCACAGAAGAAAAATAGTTTTGTATTAAAAAAGGGTATTCCACAGAATACCCATCAATAAGTAAAATTAACCAATCAATCGCTGATCATATTCCTGACTGGCATTTTTTAATGCCACAAAATCTGATCCACAAATAAACCGCTTTAATGCGGTAAATTTATCCTCCGACCAATCATAGATTTTCAATGCTAATAGTTCAGTAATTACATCGTGTGAGAAGCGGTAGTTAATCGGCTTTGCAGGGTTCCCTCCCACAATGGAGTAAGGCTCGACATCTTTGACCACTACACTATTAGCAGCAATTACAGCTCCTTCACCTATTTTAACTCCGGGCATGATAAAGGCTCGCATGCCAACCCAGGCTCCGTCGCCAATCACTGTGTCGCCTTTTCCTACATAAGCTTCTTCAATAAATTCAAGAAAAGGATATAAGCAAAACCAATCCATTCGGTGAGTATGATTCCCTCCCATTAATATCACAGCTTCGCTACCAATACAGACATAATCACCGATATAAAGTTGGTCAACATTCCATGCTAGCTGCCAATCTCGGCTTTGTTCATCACCTTGTAGATAACGCACAACTGACCGCTCAAACCCGTTATCCCAGCAGTCGCTATAATAACTATGCTTACCTTTAATATGGATATTGGGATTTTGTACAACCTCATGAAGGAGCTCGTATTTTGACCAATGCTTTTGATTCATGGTACTAAACCTTTTAATTCGTTTATATTTACCATAGAACGCATTCTATGGTGATGTATCCGCGTTCAAAATACATCACACTAAGTAATCATTGGCTTTTTTAGTAATGAGTTATTCATTTTAACCTCACTAGTTCAAATAATATTAATTTCCTCACTCATGGTGAGCTTTCCAATACTTAGAGTATCATTTAGGAGTAACTATTAAACAATTCATCTTTTTTTTAAAGATATTTTATCTTACCATCAACTAAAAATTTGACCAGCTTCTACGAAACAACAAATAGATAAGATAATATTTTATGCCAAATAAAAACTTAAGTACGACTTCACCATCATTATTGATTAACAGTTTAAAAAGCCATATTTTATCAATAGGAAACAATGATTATTATATAGATACTATAAATAAGTCTAACTCCATTCTAGATTATTGGCATTTAATAACAGAAATAAACAAATCCTTCGGTAATCTCTCATTTTTTGAAAATGGGAAAACCAATCATTACTTTAATAACAACCAGCACTCTAGTGATGTAGATGGTGAATTAAAAGGAAATGTATTTTTCGCCCAAGCTAATATTATTCCATCTAAACTCCATATAGATGGAGATAGTAAGCCAAAACTAGTTAAGGAACGTAAGACTTTAATTATGTTTAAACCGCATACTCATATTCCAGAAGAAAATCCAATTCAATTAAATATTTATGATAAAAATCATAATTTAATCATGCAAAAACCACTATCTCCCCCATCTAAACTACCAAAAATTGCAAATAATAGTATAAGAGAAACTAATTTATTACCTCGTGATTTCAAATCACCGGTAAATTTCGACCTTGTCATGAGATCTAATAGTGAATTAATTGAAATATCCAAAAATCAAAATTACTTACACGAAACAATTTTAGATAATAACAAAATAAATTTAAAACTTAATCATAACAATATAAAAACACCTTTCATTCTAAATAACAGCATCAAATATAAAGGTAAAACTATAACATTACACAACACTGACAATAACGATATTGAAGTTAATTATGGCAATAACACTTCTATATTACCTTCAAAATCATCCACTCGTTTTATATGTGATGAAAATGGATATTGGCTAACAAAACATGATATTAAAGAAATAAAATATTACACTCCCCCTAAAAAAGTAAACTCAAACACTCTTCCAATTATTGATATTGAAATTGGCAACCTACCAGATATCGATGGGGAAAAAGTAGATGCAGATTTTTTTGAGGAAATTCTAGAACAAAACTCCACCATAAAAATAATGAAAATGGATTATGATAGAATCAAAAAATTCACACTAAAACAGAATAAAAATTTCGCATCTAAGAAAATTATTTTCACATCAGAAGCTAAAGAGTCAACATTCATCCACACTACAAATAAAGTTTTCGAGCTAAAAAAAGACAGTGTATTATTATTCCATTGTAATTCAAATGGCAAATGGAAAAACATCCCTATTTATTCTAGTCACACATCAAAAATCAACAACTCATACCCTAATAAATTTGATATAACTTTAGATGAAAATGAATTAATCATTGAGGCTTCGAAAAAAAGAAATTATTTAAATAATCTAATAAAGAATAATGACTCAATAAAAATATTGACTAGTGATGGTAATTGGAGTCGTGACTTCACATTAAATAAAAATGATGCATTCCATAATAAGAAAATACTGTTTAGCTCTAATGCATCGTATAACAGTTACATTCATTATGGAAAAAACACTATAAAGTTACAAACAGGTGAAAACGTCCTTTTTGTCTATGATTTAGATAAAAAATGGATCCCTATTAATCAGAATAACAAAGAAAATTTCATTAGCAACTTGGAATACATAGATAAAACATGGTCTACTAAAATCCCAAAAGAATATATCCATCCAGAAATAAAACTTGAATTTAATTATCAAGGTCAGAAAAGTACATTATCTAACATTGATGTAGGTGCCCCAAATGAATTACTCATTAATACTTTTGATATCGGGTTACTTACACCACCAAGAAATGAACATCTTTTCCTAAATAAATTCGAACTAAATCGCCAATATTATCAAACGGTTCCAGTCAGTAAACTAATTGTTTCTCGCTACGAACCCATCCATTTGTTAAAAGTAGTCATGCCTGATGGCCAAGTTTTTACAGAAAATGCACTGGATGAGGGAGGAGGCCATAGTGGCAGCATGAGAGAGTTGATCACTAAATCTTTTTATGCTGATGGTGTTAACACTGCAAATTATGGTGTAAATAGTTCTGCTCCGGACACTGATTCCTTTGTTCTAACTCCCCAAATAACTGCCTATAACTCTGTCGGAATGTATAAAAATGGTAGAGTCGTTCACGGCTGGTCTGGTGGTAGAGGTAAAGCTACATTATATAGTACAGATAATAATGAGATCAGCCATGAATTCGGTCACAATTTTGGTTTAGGTGATCATCACGGGGGAGTTGAAGGCGGCTCCCATGCAGCTGCAAATAAAAAAAATTCAACCTGGCTGTGGGATTCAGATAATAACTATTTTATTCCAAATATGTATAAAAATGGTACATTAAATCATGATGGAATGAATGGAGGTGAAGCTTATGATGCGCGTTACAACGTTTACACCGCTTATACACCTAATTCTTTTATTGAAATTCAAAATAGATTTGAAAATCAGCATGTATTTAGTGAAGAATCAAAAACAGGATATAAAAAATGGGATCCAGAAATAAAAGAGATGGTAGATGCATATTTAGAACTATCACAATATAACGCCATCGAGTTTACTGCAATAAATGGTTCAGATATTACAGCTAACGATTTAAATTCACTATTGAAAAAAAACAAAAACGTTATTATTCATAATGGAAATGGTTATCATGCCATAAAAATCAACATTCCATTAGCAAATGAAAGTAATAAGGGTGCTATTTTAAGAATAGAATCAGTCGCGGATTACAATAGTGAGCTTCATGTTAACAACAAGATTGAATTAATTAAAAAAAATGATTCAATTTGTTATATTTCAGATGGCTACACTTGGAATCGAAAAGATAACAATGAAACAATCCTCTATAAAGTTCCCTATAAACAAGGAGTACCTGTTGTGACCTTAATGGGGTTCTATGACCCTAAAGATGTAATTGATAGCTATATCTACCCTTCTTTATATGGTTCTTATGGCATGGTTTATAGCCATGATAAAAATATAGACACTCAAATGCCATATTTAGAGGTTATTTTTGAAGATGGGACAATAAGCCAGTACCAACTTCATAACTTCCGTTCAAATGAAGAGATGATGAATAAATTTCATGTTAATATTGAGCGAAGTTTAAACCCCATAAAAGCTAATCTTTATATTAATAATAAAATTGTCCATTCTAGAGAAATTGAAATAAAGAAGAATAGACTCCTAACAACGATTAATGGTGATATTACATAATTTTATCTAAGTTATCACTAATTACCTAAATTAATTAGTGATAACTATATACGACATAACGAAAAATAAAATTTTCAAACGGTCTACTCTATATTGATTTAACAAGAGATAAGCTCTTTTTTCTTGCAAGCAATCCAAACAAACAGCCAACTAGCATAACTAATGCTAATGACATTTTTGGTGCGATAGGCAAACCGATTGCACAAAGTCCGAGAGTTGCTCCCCCTGCCATTTGAACAAACCCCACTAAGGCAGATGCGGTGCCTGCTTCATTACCAAAAGGTTCTAAAGCGTAACTGGTTGCCGTTCCCATCATAAAGGCCAGCCCTGTACAAGCACAAGCGACAGGCAACATATAGACTAACCAATGGCTTTGTATTTCTATCGGTAATACGACAAAACCTAGCAATAATCCTAAACAGCCAACTGCCATCATTGAACTACCAACCAATAAACAGGTTGGCCGCCCTATTTTATGAATAAAATAATTAGCGATATAACTGGCAAACATGATCCAAAAACCATTAACACCAAATACTATAGAAAACGCGAGCGGGCTTAATTGGGCATCCCCCATCAGCACAGTTGGTGCAAGTGACACATATGTTAATGCCATACCCATCGTGCCTGCGTTTACTAAGGCAAAAATAATAAATTGAGGATTCCCCAAAATTCGCCAATAAGTTTTCAGCGGAATAACTTTTACTTTAGGTAAATTAGCGGGGAGTGTTTCGGGTAAAAAAACCACAATTAGCACTAATATGACCAATGCATACAAAGCAAGAAACCAAAACGGTGCCCGCCAGCCCCATGCCTCAGCCAGCAAGCCTCCAAGTAATGGCGCTAACGCAGGAACAATATTCAATGTCCCATTTAAGAAGCCAAAAGCGCGGGCCGCTTCCGTGCCATTCATACGGTCACGCACACAACTAAATGCCACTACCGAAGTACAACAGACTGCAACCCCTTGCAATAAACGCGAGGCAATAAATACCACGGGTGTTGTTGCTGCAATAGCAACACCTGCCCCAATGATGTACAGCACTATGCCCAAAATCGCGATAGGTTTTCGGCCATACCTATCCACTAATGGGCCTGAAATTAACTGCCCTAAGCCTAAAACTAAAATAAACAAGGCAATTGTAGATTGAATCACCGACTCACTGCTACCTAAATCCTTCGCAATATCAGGTATTGTAGGTAAATATAAATCAATCCCTAGTGGACCAAGTAATACCAATAAAAGTAATAAGATAAGAAAATTACGCATAAACCATGCCCAGACTCGATAAAATTAATTTTTAAAATATTAGATGCAATAAATTATAGAAAAGCTAAAGCCACCGTCGAATTAATGATTTACTTATAATGATAAATTAAATATTTTATGGCTCTTCAAAGTCAAAAAAGGCGCTAAACCTAGCGCCTTTTGTGTTATCAAAAATTAATGATAACGAATTTTATTCCATCCACTCAGTGTGGAAAACACCGTCTTTATCCGTACGTTTATAAGTGTGAGCACCGAAGTAGTCACGCTGGGCTTGGATTAAGTTTGCAGGCAACACCGCTGAACGGTAGCTATCATAATAAGAGATAGCCGCTGAGAATGTCGGTGTTGGGATACCATTTTGTACGCCATAGCAGACAACATCACGCAGTGCTTGCTGATATTCGTCAGCAATTTGCTTGAAATATGGCGCTAGCAGTAAGTTTGCAATTTTCGCATCTTGGTTATACGCATCAGTAATTTTTTGCAGGAACTGCGCACGAATGATACAACCTGCACGGAAGATTTTTGCGATTTCACCATAGTTTAAATCCCAATTATATTCTTCTGATGCTGCTTTCAGTTGTTGGAAGCCTTGCGCATAAGACACAATTTTACCTAAATACAGTGCACGGCGAACTTTTTCAATAAAGTCTTTTTTATCACCTTCAACAGCTTTTAGGGTTGGACCGGTTAATACTTTAGATGCCGCAACGCGCTGGTCTTTTAAGAAAGAAATATAACGCGCAAATACAGATTCAGTAATTAAAGTCAGAGGGATACCTAAATCCAGCGCACTCTGGCTAGTCCATTTACCTGTACCTTTATTAGCCGCTTCATCGAGGATCACATCAACGAGATATTTACCATCTTCATCTTTTTTCTTGAAAATATCAGCTGTAATTTCAATTAAATAGCTGCTCAGCTCACCTTTGTTCCACTCAGCAAAGATACCTGCTAACTCTTCGTTGCTCAGGTTCAAAGAACCTTTTAATAATGAATAGGCTTCTGCGATTAATTGCATATCACCGTATTCAATACCGTTGTGAACCATTTTCACATAGTGGCCCGCACCATCTGCACCAATATAGGTCACACAAGGTTCGCCTTCAGCCTGTGCTGCGATTTCTTTTAAGATTGGCGCAACTAATTCATAAGCTTCTTTTTGCCCGCCCGGCATAATTGAAGGGCCTTTCAGTGCGCCTTCTTCACCACCTGAAACACCAGTACCGATGAAATTAAAACCTTGCTCGGATAATTCACGATTACGACGGATAGTATCAGTGAATAAGGTATTACCGCCGTCAATTAAGATATCCCCTTTGTCCAGATGAGGAGTCAGCGAGGCAATGGTTTTGTCCGTCGCTTCACCCGCTTTAACCATCAACAAGATGCGGCGAGGTTTTTCCAGAGAGTCAACAAACTCTTCAATTGTATAGTTGGGAACTAATTTTTTCCCTGGATTTTCGGCAATCACTTCGTCTGTTTTATCTTTAGAACGGTTAAAGATAGACACTGAGTAACCGCGGCTTTCAATATTGAGCGCAAGGTTACGCCCCATGACTGCCATTCCGACAACACCAATCTGCTGCTTTGACATGAACAACTCCTGTCTGATTAGGACCAAGTCAGCCTCGACCGTGCTGACATTCTGTTAACGGGATCACATATTAACCTAGGATTGGGCAGCATGGTAGTTATTGATGCAATCGATGACGTATACAAGGCCATTTTTGTCAAGAAATGTCCAACTAACGTGATTTTTTATTGATATTTCGTTCAACAAACCGCATTATTCATTCGTCGGTATAAGCCGTCATATCAGAAGGTAAAACAAACTGTATGGAATGGATCGCAGATCCTTCGATTTGGGCGGGCCTCGCTACCCTTATCGTTCTAGAAATCGTTCTTGGTATTGATAACCTCGTCTTCATCGCCATTCTGGCAGATAAGCTCCCGCCAAAGCTGCGTGATAGAGCCCGTGTAACTGGACTTTTATTAGCCCTGATTATGCGTGTTGTGCTTCTATTTAGCTTGTCATGGCTCATTACCCTCACGAAACCAATATTAACTCTCTTTGAGCATCCTTTTAGTGCTCGAGATTTAATCATGTTGGTGGGTGGTCTATTCCTCTTGTTTAAAGCCACAATGGAACTAAACGAGCGGCTGGAGGGGAAAGACGAACACACCAATACTCAAAGAAAGACATCGAATTTCTGGGCTGTTGTTGCACAAATTATTGTTCTTGATGCCGTATTCTCACTGGACTCCGTGATCACCGCTGTCGGCATGGTTGACCATATCGGCGTAATGATTGCCGCTGTAACCATTGCTATGGTATTAATGATTTGGGCAAGTAAACCGTTAACTAGCTTTGTTAACCAGCACCCAACCATTGTCATACTGTGTTTAAGCTTCTTACTGATGATTGGTTTCAGCTTAGTTGCCGAAGGGTTTGGCTATGCCATACCGAAAGGTTACTTATACGCTGCAATTGGCTTCTCTATCATGATTGAAGTCCTAAACCAATTTGCCCAATTTAACCGACGTAAATTCCTTAAAGGCTCACGTCCACTACGTGAACGTACAGCAGAGGCGGTATTACGCATTCTTAGCGGTAATAATGAGCGTGGGGAATTAGACCCACATACTTCTGATCTTATCGCTGATAATCAATCGGTTTTTGACCCACAAGAGCGTTTAATGATTGCTCGAGTGCTCGGTATGGCACAACGTAACGTAGAAAGCATTATGACTTCACGCCATGATGTGGATTATCTCGACATTAATAAATCATCTTCAGATTTACTGCAATTAATGGAGAAAAACCCACACTCACGTTTAGTTGTCATTGATGAAACGATCAGTGATGAACCTGTTGGGGTGGTACATGTAATGGATTTGGTTAAACAGCAATTAAAAGGCCAGCCATTAAACTTACGAGCACTGATTACCCAGCCATTGATATTCCCTGAAGGGTTATCGCTATTAAAGGCACTTGAGCAATTCCGTAAAGCGCATACTCACTTTGCCTTTGTTGTCGATGAGTTTGGTTCTATCGAAGGTATCGTAACATTGACTGACGTGATGGAAACGATCGCAGGTAACTTGCCGGTTGGTGATGAAGAAAATGACTCACGCCACGACATTCAAAAACTGGATGATGGTACTTGGATTGCCAACGGCTTTATGCCACTTGAAGACCTGATCATGTTTATCCCTATGGAATTAGACGATAAACGTGAGTATGAAACGATTGCGGGTCTTTTAATGGAACACTTACAACGTGTTCCTGAAGTGGGAGAGCAAGTCACTATCAATGGTTGTATTTTCCAACCACTGGAAGTCAATAGCCACCGAGTCAATAAAGTGTTAATCACGCCACCTGCCCCTGAAGGGGATGGTTATGAGTTTGAAGATGACTAACCTTTAGCGCTAATACAAAAATGCCGACCTCTGTGTCGGTATTTTTTTGCCTCATTTTTAGTGAAAAATAACAATTTAATAAAGTAAATAAAAAAACCACATCGTTTTTTAAAAGAAATAAACATTGAAACACTGAATAATTCATAGCATTAAATACACCCAAACTTTATAAAGGTCATGCTATGCGAGCAAATAGTCAGTCTCTAAATGTAAATACATTACAAGCGTCAAATATTAATAAAAGTACCAATAAATCATCAGGGAAAATTGCAGTTACAGCAAGCCGTATTCAAAATAGTGCGGAACAATGCCCTGTAGCCTCTAAAAAGAAAGTCTGTTTTTCAGACGTCAGCCAAATGAAAGAGTTTTCTAGTAAAGAAGCTCCTAGTGAAATAGCAAAAACTCGATCTTTTGATATTTCAACTAGCACAGGATTACCAATCACATCTAAAAAAACTGTCACCACTGAAAATATAAAAAACTTGAGAAGTGATACATCTAAAAATTTATCAAACATCGCAAAAAAAATAAAAAGTATTGGCACCTCAGATGGACGAGGATCTAAGATCATCTTATCTGAAAATACAATGACTAAATTGAATAACAAACTATCAGAATTAAAAGGGAATGTTCAAGACTATAGGAATGAATTAGAACGTTCAACTTATCAGCACAATAGTAAAAAAGAAAATGTACTTAATGAATTAGAAGGTAAAATAAATAATACAATAGCAATATTTCAACAAGGTAATGCTAAAAATAGCTTTTTATCTGGAGAATTCTCGATTGATAAAACTTCAAGAACCTATGCAGATACACAGAACAGAAAAGAAGACTATAAAACAGGAAATGGCTACTATTGATTTTCGGCTGATAACACAAAGCGGGAAAAACTACGCTTTTATCCCGCTTTGTCAGCAACCTCAAACACTCATTTAAGGGTATTTTGTTGTCTTAAAGGGCATTCAATAAATCATTAAGCCCTTTATTTTCTTCTTTCTTTAAAAAATTACCAAGGGCTTCTTTGGCTTGAGTTCGTAACTCATTACGCAGTAGTTTTTCCACATCTAATTGGTATTTTAAATTATTCCAACTACCATAAATACGCAGTGGAATAGTCATTGCTTGCAATTGCTGGACTAAACGTGAATCACCGCCCCAGCCGTTAGCAATATTAACCCCTAAATTGACATCAATGGTTTCATTAGGGATATTTATACGGCCTTGCCCACTAATATTCACTAAGGATGACATTGCATTCATAGAGGAAATGTTCAAATTACCTTTATTTAATTTCCCTGCTACAGTGAAGGAATCAACCTCAGTGACGTTACCCGTATTCACTGGTGCATTAATTTTATTGGTTACTCTGGAAACGGATTGCTGAATTAATAAAGGAATATTCAACCCCTGCAATTTTGCATTTCTTAACTCAAAATTAACAGGCCCCTGCCATTGATTTTTTACTGCATGGTCATCATAACCTACACCCGATAATGTAGCATTTAACGAAATTACCCCACTTAATTTTTGTGGCATATTGAAGGCTTTTAATAGTGGTGTTAGGTCGATATTTTTAAAATCCGGCCTTGCGGAAACGTATGCAGGCGTTGAACTGTAATTAAATGTCACTGGTAATGAGAAGGCACCACCAAATGCCTTACCCTGTAATTTTGAAACCGTCAAACGAGGTGTTTGGTTTTGTGCCTCAAAAACTACGTCACTAACCATCATTCCACGATAGATTAACTGGTTAATGGCTAAATTGATATTGGCGGAAAATGCCTGCAAGCCAGATAAATCATATTGTTGAGGATTTGCACCAGAAATAACCGGTTTAACACCAACACGGTTATTATTCACCTCTGATTCGATATGGGTACTGCTAGGCATAGTCCCCAGTAAGTTATCTAAATCTAATTTTTCGGCCACTAAATTGACCATTATTTTGGGGGTATCGGCTAATTGTATACTGGCATCGCCTGACAGGGCACTTTCATTAGCCGTTATCACCAAATGGCTTAAACTGGCACTTTCTACTTTCCCTTTGGTGTATAGAAAATCACTTGTTATTTGCCCTTCAATTCCACTTTCAGGCAAATCAACACCACTCAATTTATAATCAAATTGCGTTAATTGCCCACTAATCTTTTGATTTACATCCGATAAATCGATATCTGCACGTAAATTAAATACAAACTCTTGTTGGTTTTTATTTAGATTTCCACTGAATTTAACGGCGACCTGTTTTTTATCACTTTTCTTCAGTGATAAATCAATGTTACGTAGGTTAAACACATCTTTAGATGTTTGCCAAATCACTAAGCTATTGGAAATATTAATTTTTTCTATATCTAATAACCAGCTATTTTTCTCTGGTAAAGGGGAGGATGTAGGCACACCACCTGGCGCGACAGGAGCATTACGGTGAGTTTGGATTTCGCTATCCGGTGTTTTGCGGATAACAGCACCATCAATCACAATTTGCTCAACAGAAAGCTTATGGGAAATAAGTGGCCATAATTCAACATCTAAGCGCATATTATCTGCACTTAGTATGGGTTTAGCGGCATTCGGTGCAGTAAGGGAAACAGGGCCAGTAATAATGCTTAAAGTTGGCCATACATGCCAACGCATATCACCGTTGAATTCAAGTTGATAACCGCTTTTTTTCTCTACCTGTTCAACAATATAATGACGAAAATCATTCGGGTTCACCAACATTACAAGTGTGGTTAACCCTGCAACAATTACCACGAGTAAAATAATCAGTGTCGTCAAAAAACGTTTCATTCTTCCCTCTCTTAAATTCCGCTTGCGCTCACCACAAAAATGAACTCACACCTATCCCTGAAAATGGGCGGAAATTACCTGTTTAATCTCCATTAAACGCCGCAATTTCCGCAAAGTTCACCGGTTATCAGTCTTCGCTGATACGGCTACCAACAGCACCTTGTTGGTTTTTATATTTAGCGTCTTGTCGGCTATTATAAGGGCGATCAGCACTACCAGATAACGGCTCAAAACTTAATGCGCCAATCACCATGCCAGGACGCAACGCTAACGGTAATTTACCTGAATTGTAGAATTCTAGCACGATTTGCCCATGCCAACCGGGGTCAATTCGATGTGCTGTTACGTGCACCATCAAACCTAACCTCGCTAATGAAGAGCGCCCGTCTAGCCAACCGACAAGGTTATCAGGGAGCGTAACAGACTCAAGCGTCACTGCAAGTGCTAATTCACCTGGATGTAGGAAAAAGGGCTCATCTTCATCAAGCACAATTTCATCACTCATGACGCGATCTAATGCGGCATTAACCTCATCTTTAGGGCCACTAAGGTCAATAAATGCAGCCGTGTGTCCTCGAAAAACACGGAATTGATTTCCTAAACGAACATCTGCAGTTGCACCATTGATTCGTTCAACTGGTGGGCGTGGGCTAATAACTAATTTACCATCATCCATCCATTGAATAATATCGCGGTCACAAAGACGCATGGTTGTTTCCCCCTTCATTATTTTAATTTCTGCGCGGTTTAATCTTGACAGAATTCGCCAATTTTCGCTTTCAAGATATCAATCGCAACACGGTTTTTCCCCCCGCGAGGTACTATAATATCGGCATATTGCTTTGATGGCTCAATAAATTGCAAAAACATTGGGCGAACCGTTTTATTATATTGGTCAATAACGGAGTCGAGCGTTCTGCCCCTTTCATTTACATCACGTTTAATACGGCGCATCAAGCAAATATCAAGTGGCGTATCGACAAAAATAGAAAAATCCATTTCACCACGTAAGCGCTTATCTGTTAATAATAAAATACCTTCAATGATAATAACTTTTTTAGGTTTAAACGTGATGGTTTTCTGTTTACGGGTATGAGCGACATAGTCGTATTGCGGAATTTCTACTGCTTGACCACTTTTCAGTGATTTGAGATGTTCATAAAGCAAGCTGTGGTCCATCGAGTTAGGATGGTCATAATTTACTTTAAGACGCTCTTCCATTGGGACATCGGCTTGGTCCTTGTAATAACAATCTTCTGGAATAACACCGATATTATGATCACCAACCTGTTCCCTTAATTCACGGTATAACGTGCTGGCAATTAAGCTTTTGCCAGATGCAGAGGCTCCCGATATACCTACAATGGTACAGTGATGCGCTATGTCAGTCATAAAATGATAACCTGGTTAAATATTAGAAATGAAAATACACAACAACAAAATGTTATGTTGGCGGAATTATAGGGGGTAATGGCGTGTTGTTCCAGCATACCTCAACAAAGTTCGCTAAAAAAACACCCATTAGATAGGAAATGCCGTAAATCAAAGCGTACAAAATGTCATTTATACACTAAAACTGTTTTTTTCCTTCTAATACCGCAATGCGATTTTCAATCGTAGGGTGAGTTGAAAACACAGAATCGCCCTTATTAAAAATATAAGCGGCCTTACGGTAAGCTTGGCCTGTACTCGTTTCATCATAATCATGGGTTTCATGCTTCCCTGATATTTTTTTCAATGCGCTGATCATCGCTTGGTTATCAGAAGTCAGATCAACCGCTGCGGCATCCGCCATATATTCACGGGTACGCGATAAATAAAAATAGAGAATTTGTGTTATCCACGGTAAAACAAAATTCAGAACTAATAGGATCATTTGCGCTTTGTTCGCCGCATTATTGCGACTGCGCCCTGCTGTTCGAATAAAAATCTGACTAAATAAATTGGTCACGGTTAAAATCACATTCGCCAAAATCCCCACGTACAGAGTTAATTTTGAATCACCGTGAATAATGTGCCCAACTTCATGAGCAAGAACGGCTTGAACCTCTTGCCGATTAAGTGTCTGTAATAAGCCTCTTGTCACCCCCACAAGTGCATTACGATTATTCCACCCTGCTGCGAAAGCATTAGGCTCGTCCGTTTCTAAAATATATAAGCGAGGAATATAGCCTAAGCTGGCACTTAAACTTAATTCTTCAATAATATTAAAAAGTTGCTTTTCTTGGGGGATATTCGCATTTTCTTGGGTGATTTCTCTGGCATTCATCCCAGCTAACATCATTTTATGGCCTCTAAAATGAATATAAATTAGCCCAAGGAAGGTTAAACCTAAAACAATGAAAGTGGCGATAGGTAATTCATGAAGTGTCACAAACATCATCGCATTGTCGACCAAATCCAATTGTTCATTTGGATGTGTTGCAATATCCGCCAGTAATCCAATGATTAGCATTAAAAAAATATAGCTCATCACCACCAAACGTGTGCGAATATTATTTTTACGAATGACGTTTCTAAAATCCATAATGTAACCTGTTATCTACTACTCATAAAATATCGGAACACCATAAGGCATCCCGATGATTTATCACTTCAAAGGTTTAAAGGCTTTTAATCAAAATTAATTCGACGTGATTCCTCAGTCTTAATGGTTTCTTCATCAAGACGCCAATATTCCTTTGAAATTTTTAAGCTAGGAATAATGCCAACAATGAGTGCCGCAGGCATAGAAGCGATATACGCATTATAAGTTTCTAATGAACGGTTATAACCACGTTTAGCAAATGACAATTTATTTTCTGAAGAAACGATTTCTTCTTGTAAATTTGCCATAATTGCATCGGATTTTAGCTCAGGATAAGCTTCAACCGCGACATTAATTGCCCCACTTGATACCATTTTTGATAACGCATCTTCAGCTTCACGGGCTTTATCCCCTGTCGCCGTTTGTGCTTGCGTCCGTAGTTCAGTAATTTTACTGAACACTTCGCTTTCATGGCTTAAATATTTTTTAACTGTTGCCAATAAGCTATCAAATACTTTTCCACGACGATCTAATTGAACTGAAATTTCTGTTTCACTCGAAATAACAGCTTCTCGCAATGCGACGATACGGTTATAAAAATAAATAACGATCAGCACCACGACAACAATAAAAATTAAAAATTTCATAGTCACCTTTTCGGGTTGCCCGTAGAAAGAAAACTGATTAAATAAAAGATGTGGCTATTCTACGCGAACATGACTCAATAAAGAAATGTTCCGCGAACAATTCAGAAAAATAGAAGGTTAAAAAAACACGTTTAGTAAAGAAAAGTATCAACAATAAATAAGGCTATCTAGTGATAAACTAAATAGCCTTTTTTCTCTATAACCGATTAAACGGCGCGGAAAGAAATCTCTGTTGGGATTTTATCCCCTTCCCAATACATCAAAGCTGAAATACCCGAAGCAATTTCACGGTAGATATCTGCAAATTCACCTTCAGGATCACGCATAACAGTAGGCTGGCCACGGTCAAGGTCTTCACGTAAAGAAATATGCAGAGGAACCTGCCCCAATAATTTAGTATGGTATTTTTCGGCTAATTTCTCAGCACCACCGGTACCGAAAATTGGCTCAACATGGCCACAATTACTGCAAATATGTGCGCTCATATTTTCAACAACACCCAGCACTGGGACATTGACTTTCTTAAACATCACAATACCTTTCATGGCATCGACCAAGGCGATATCTTGTGGAGTCGTCACCACAACAGCACCGGTTACTGGGATATTTTGAGAAAGTGTTAGCTGGATATCACCTGTTCCCGGTGGCATATCGATAACTAAGTAATCCAAATCAGGCCATAACGTATCTTGCAACATTTGCATCAACGCTTTGCTTGCCATTGGGCCACGCCAGACCATCGCGTTATCATCAGTCACTAAGTAACCGATTGAGTTTGTCGCCAAGCCATACGCCATAATTGGCGCCATGTGCTGACCATCTGGGGAGGTTGGGCGCTCTAAAGTTGTGCCTAACATATTTGGAATTGATGGGCCGTAAATATCCGCATCAAGGATCCCCACTTTCGCCCCTTCTTGCGCCAGTGCGAGCGCTAAGTTCACAGAAGTACTGGATTTACCAACACCACCTTTACCCGAACTGACGGCTAAGATATTACGAACACCATTAATACCCGGCAAATCATTTGCACGTTTTAATGTGGTGATGTCATGGCGCAGTTTCCATTCAACAGCATGAGCCCCTGTTTGTTGCTTTAATTCAGCAGTTTTTTCGCTAATTAAAGTTTGAAACGGCCCTTTCCAAACGAATGGCATAACTAATTCGACATGCAGCACATTGTCCAACATTGCACAATGATGTAACGCTTTGATAGAAATCAAATTACGTTGCAGTGTTGGGTGTGTAAATGAAGCCAAAACTTTGGAGACTTGTTCAGTCAGCAGTTCTGGTTTGTTCTGCTCGGGGGATTTATCGTTCATCCCGGCTCCTTTATTTATATTTTTGAACTATGTATATCCTAGAATAAGTTACAGAAAATTGGGCGGATATACTTTGACTGAGATTAATCATAACAGAGAACAGGAAGAAAGTTATTATATCGAGATAGGAAAAGCCACGAAGAGGTAAAAATTCTTTTTCAAACAAATTTCCAATTAATATTTTATACCCCTAGCAGCGATGGTTTTGATCGGTTAACATCAAAGACCCTTTTCAAATAATGGAAGTAAGAAAGTTACTATGTCTCAAGTCGCGAATAAATTACTGGTAACCTGTGCGTTACCCTATGCTAACGGTTCAATCCATCTTGGTCATATCCTGGAACACATTCAGGCTGATATTTGGGTCCGTTATCAGCGAATGCGCGGCAAAGAGGTTCACTTTATCTGTGCCGATGACGCGCACGGAACTCCAATCATGCTTAAAGCTCAACAACTTGGCGTAACGCCAGAAGAGATGATTGCGGCAGTGAACCAAGAGCATCAGAACGATTTTGCTGGTTTCGCCATTAGTTATGATAACTACCACTCCACACACAGTGAAGAAAACAAAGTTTTATCAGAGCTGATTTACGGGAAACTAAAAAATAACGGTTTTATTAAGAACCGTACTATTTCACAGCTTTTCGACCCAGAAAAAGGCATGTTCTTACCGGATCGCTTCGTTAAAGGCACTTGTCCAAAATGTAAAGCCGAAGACCAATATGGTGATAACTGTGAAGTCTGTAGCGCAACCTATAGCCCAACAGAACTGATTAACCCACGTTCAGTGATTTCTGGCGCTACACCTGTAATGCGTGATTCAGAACACTTTTTCTTTGATCTTCCTGCATTTAGCGACATGCTTCAAGCGTGGACTCGCTCAGGCGCATTACAAGAACAAGTCGCCAACAAAATGCAAGAGTGGTTCGAATCAGGCCTACAACAATGGGATATTACCCGTGATGCGCCTTATTTCGGTTTTGAAATTCCTGATGCGCCGGGTAAATATTTCTATGTTTGGTTAGATGCGCCTATCGGTTACATGGGCTCCTTTAAAAACCTGTGTGACAAACGCGGCGATCTTGATTTTGATGAGTTTTGGAATAAAAATTCGAAAACCGATCTTTACCACTTCATTGGTAAAGATATCGTCTATTTCCACAGCCTGTTTTGGCCTGCTATGTTAGAAGGTAGCCAGTATCGTAAACCAACAAACCTGTTTGTTCATGGCTATGTCACGGTTAACGGGGCAAAAATGTCTAAATCGCGCGGAACATTTATTACTGCGCGTTCGTATTTAGATCATTTAGATGCTGACTGCTTGCGCTATTACTATGCAGCAAAACTGTCTTCGCGTATTGATGACATCGATTTTAATTTGGAAGATTTCGTCCAGCGCGTCAACAGCGACATCGTCAATAAAGTGGTTAACTTGGCATCACGTAATGCGGGCTTTATTGCTAAACGCTTTGATGGCAAATTATCAGCAAACCTTGCTGAGCCAGAGTTATACCAACAATTTATCGATGCAGCTAAAGTTATCGGTGAGGATTATAACAACCGTGAATATAACAAAGCGATCCGTGAAATCATGGCATTAGCCGATATCGCAAACCGCTATGTTGATGAAAAAGCACCTTGGGTTGTCGCCAAACAAGAAGGTAAAGATCAAGAACTGCAAGATATTTGCTCGATGGGCATCAACTTATTCCGCGTTCTGATGACGTACCTGAAACCTGTTTTGCCGGGTCTTACTAAGCGTGCTGAAGCTTTCTTAAATAGTGAATTATCATGGGATGCGATTAACGCCCCATTACTGAACCACAGCGTTGCGCCATTTAAAGCGTTGTTTAACCGCATTGAAATGGCAAAAGTGGATGCGATGGTTGAAGCCTCAAAAGAGAGCATCAAACCCGTACAGCAACTTACGGGGCCACTTGCCGATGACCCAATTCAAGAAACCATCACTTTTGATGATTTTGCGAAAATTGACCTGCGAATTGCATTAATCAAGCAAGCTGATTTTGTTGAAGGCTCAGACAAGCTACTGAAATTGCAATTGGATATCGGTGGTGAAACGCGCCAAGTATTTTCTGGTATTCGCTCCGCTTATCCAGACCCTAAAGCTTTAGAAGGCCGTTTAACGGTGATGGTTGCCAACCTCGCGCCACGTAAAATGCGTTTCGGTGTTTCTGAAGGCATGGTAATGGCAGCAGGTCCTGGCGGTAAAGATATCTTCTTACTCAGCCCAGACAGTGGTGCACAACCCGGTATGCAAGTTAAATAACCCATACTTGCTCTAGTCTGTTATTCATCAAAAGTGGGAAGCTAAATACTTCCCACTTTTTTATTGGCTTTTTATTGTGATCGGTAGCACAATAATAAAGTTAATTGTATGATGAATAGATATTACATTACAGGACCAGTCTCATGTCATTTAAACAGGTACTGATAACGGGATGGCAATATTTGCGAGCTTTCGCAATACTCTACCTTTGCCTGATTATTGGAAACCTTATCTCAACACTACTTCCATTCTCCATCCCTGGCAGCATTGTCGGCATGTTAATTTTATTCATATTGCTTGCGTTACAAATTATCCCCGCGAAGTGGGCACAACCCGGTTGCAGCATTTTGTTGAAAAATATGACCATCCTGTTTGTTCCTATTGGTGTTGGCATAATGAATTACTATGAATTACTCAGCCAACAAATGATTCCTATCATCGTTTCCTGTGTAGTTAGTACCTTAATCGTTATGGTGGTTGTCGCCATCAGTTCCAACTATATTCATAAGGAACGCCCTGTCGTTGGGGCTCAACCTGATGACGTTCCTTTACCCCCCGAAGACCCAATTTCTTCGGTCATTAATAATGATAAAACTAAGGGGAATGAATAATGTTAGAACATATTTGGTGGTCATTACCGCTGACCATTGTGGTGTTTTATTTAGCGCGTAAGTTGTCGACCACATTTAAGTTACCGATTTTAAACCCACTATTAATTACTATTGCGGTATTGATTGCACTACTAGTAATCACGAATACCTCTTATGAGCACTATTTTGCAGGTAGCAAAATACTCAATGATTTACTACAACCCGCAGTCGTTGCGCTCGCTTTTCCACTTTACGAACAAATGCACCAAATTCGTGCCCAGTGGAAATCTTTATTAAGCATTTGTTTTGCAGGTAGTTTAGTGGCCATGTTCAGCGGTGCTGCCATCGCACTATGGTTGGGGGCAACCCCAGATATCGCGGGTTCTATTTTACCTAAATCAGTAACTACTCCTATTGCGATGGCTGTCGCTGATTCTGTTGGTGGGATCCCTGCGATTAGTGCCGCTTGCGTGTTGTTTGTTGGGATCTTAGGCGCCATGTTTGGCCATAGCTTATCTGATGTACTGCGTGTACGAACCCACGCTTCAAGAGGGCTCGCGATGGGAACCGCTTCCCACGCCCTAGGCACTGCCCGCTGTGCCGAAGTGAATTACATTGAAGGTGCTTATAGTTCCCTTGCATTAATGACCTGTGGGGTTATCACCTCACTTATTGCCCCATTTATATTCCCTGTCATTTTACATCTTTTTAGCTAAGCTTAATTCACTGAGCCAAAAACAAAGCATATGAGTAAGAGGAGTCCATTAGCCTCTTGCTCATACGCACACTGATAAAATATGAGATATATCTCACAACAAAAGAATATGTTTCATGTATTACATCCAAAATAGTGATAATTATCACACATAATTCTACGTATTATTGAATAGAATAAAAACAATTAAAATAGGGAGAGTAACTCATGCATTCAAGATTTAAGGCCGCTTGGGCCGAGCTTCCAGAAAAGTTACAGTCAGTACTTAGACCTATCATTGATAAATCTGATTTTCAAGGCATGTTAACGGCGGAACAAGTTGAACAGATTAAAGCTGAAACAAGTGTAGACGACGCTGAGTTAGCCTTTGCATTATTGCCTTTTGCTGCTGCCTATGCCCTCACTCCTATTTCCCATTTTAACGTGGGTGCAATCGCACGTGGAGCAAGTGGTAACTTGTATTTTGGTGCCAATATGGAATTTAGCCATGTATCAATGGGCCAAGTGATCCATGCAGAACAGTGTGCAGTGACACACTCTTGGATGAAAGGTGAAACGCAGATTACCTCAATTACTGTAAATTACACACCTTGTGGCCACTGCCGCCAATTTATGAATGAATTACGTGAAGGTGGTAAAATTATGGTGAATTTACCAGGTCGCACACCTGCGGTACTACACCACTATTTACCCGACTCATTTGGGCCGTCTGACCTCAATATTACCACTTTACTGCTAGACCCTGTTGACCATGGCTATAAAAACCAAAGCCGTGACCGGTTATTAAGTGCAGCAATTGAGGCTGCAAACCAATCCCATGCACCTTATAGCCAATCCCATTCAGGAATTGCGTTACAATTAAAAGATGGCTCACTGTTTACCGGACGCTACGCAGAAAATGCCGCATTCAACCCAAGTTTACCGCCACTACAAGCCGCTTTAATTATGATTAACCTTGCAGGTAAAGATATTCACGCCATCGACCAAGCTAAGTTTGTTGAAAAACAAGATGCAATTATCAAACATTGGTATGTTACCGAAAATACATTACAGGCATTGGGTTGCCAAAATATTGAATTAGCTTATTTGGATTAATTTTATATTTATTTAAATATAACGGTTATTGCTGGGAGCTTGAATAAACAGCAATAACCGTATAGTTGCTATTAGAACTTTAATCTTGTTCACAAAACCATTTACCTGCAAAGTGGCCATCCATAATAGAACTCACTAGTTTTGATTAATATATGCCCTAGTAAGTGAATTCATTAAACAATTTTTCTGTTTCATTTATCGTCTCTTCTAGTGTAATAACTAAAGGGATCTTTCGCATTTTTTCTAGCCAAGCTTGGCTTTGTTGCTGTTTTATCGATGCAGATTGCGCGGCTTCTTCTTTCATGTCTAGCCAAATGCTAGCAAATAACGCTGATTCACCATTAAGTGATTTATTAGAAAAGCTATTTAATAGTTTCCCTATAATTTTATTCTGTTTATCTATAGATAATACTTCAAATACATCTTTAAATAACCAACCTTCATAAGGAATTCCTGTATTTAACATCGCTTCTTTTTTTATTTTAATAAATTCTTGATGTGTAATATCACCAATTGGAATGTTATCACTTTCTTTCCGATTTTTCATAATTCGTCCATATGCTAATTTTACTTCTTTTTGATACCGACTCCGTTTTTCACTGGTAAATGACTCACCCCGTGCCTTCATCTGATTATTTAAAAATTCTTTTTCTAGATAAATAAAAATACTAAAATATTTATCATCCGAATTATTAACCTTTTGAATATTGTCTTTATCAGTAAAAGCATAACCTTTATTTAAAAGACTTAAACATGATAAAATTATACAAATAAAAATTAATGTAATAATAGATTTGTATTTAAATGATATCATTAGAACCCCTTCGATTTTTATTATAAAACTTTGAATCATCAATCATTTCTTCAAACATAAAATCTAACTTTCTCTCTAGCTTATTGACTAAAGAAATCCGCCTCATCTTCTCCAGCCATCTTTTGCTTTTAATTTGCTTGTCTGATGGTAGTTTGGAAGCCTCCCTTACCATTGCATACCAAAGCATCATGAATAATTTAGCTTCCTTCGCAGGATCGTTGTTATTCATCACAAAAACGAACTGTTGCCATAGTGCCTCTCGGTTTCTCTCATTAATAATATCTAAAACATCTGCTAAAATCCAAGCATGATAAGACATTCCCATTTCATTTAAATTCTCACGATAAAAATCCATTGCCTGTTCATGGCTTAATTTTTTAATAAATGCTTCTTTTGGATACTTTAAAAATTCTAACATTGGGTTATTATCTTTTCCCCCCTTGAAAATAACTAATTTTTTTCTATCAAATATTAAATCCTTAGATTCAGAAAAGTATAACATCTGTAGCATAAAGAAAAGACGTGGCGTTTTAACACCTTTTTTTTCACAAAAATTAGTTGTATTTTTTTTATTATATTTTACATTATTTCCTTGAGGATTTTGGCAAGCACCGAGAAGAAAAACTGAAAGCACAACTATTAATTTATAATTCATATACATCCTTGTGATTCATAAAGTTAGAAACCAATAATCTTAAAAATAAATTATGTAAAAAACACATTGCCCACATAAAAAGAAACATCAGTAATCACCATTCGTTTACTAATAACTAAAATAATTTATTTTATTATAAGTAGACTTTTTAAATATTAATTAAAACTAAAAGATCCTCCAGAAGAATAACCACTATAACTAAATTCAGGTATACTTGGCATTGAGGGTATTGAGTATTTATCTTCAAATGAGTCCATTGAATTGTTCATTGATGACATATTGTCTCTTAACTGGCCAATCATATTTTCAAAATGATGGTTATTTCTTATGGTATCTGTAGGGAAGTCTTTAAATCCTGGCGTTCCCGGAAGAACAACACTCGGGCGTTCTAGATAATAATTTGTTGGTGTTTCATTATCCTTAAACCTATCAAGTAGGTTTGTTGTACGAGGTGCTAATTGTCTATTCGGTTCGGATTTTGGATAAGTGCTTTCCAATATCGATTTATCTACCATATTGTGTGGATACTTAATTGGAGGTGTTGACTTGTTGTTTATTGATGGCATATTTCCCCTTAAATCATCAATCATACGGTCATACGGTCATACGGTCATAATGAGCAACATCTGGTTGATAATTAACTGATGGTGAATCAAATAAGCCTGTTTCTGGTAATATATAATCAGGTCTTTCTAGATAATATTCAGATAATAAATTTTTATGTGTAAATTCCGTTTGCCCACGCCAATCTGTTTGTACAGAAAATCGACTACCATCGCCAGATGGAAAATTCCAAAATGAAAAACGCTCTGTTCCTCTATCAATTAAAGGGTTTCCTGTATTATAAATAATTGTATTTATTCTATCCATATTATCTTCTTCTATATGAGATATAATATTTTGATAAGATTTCTTGGCTGTAACCACCACGCCATCTACTACATTATCAATATCCAGAACTCGTTTAGTCCAACTATGTATTTTAGGCTGCATATGCGCTGGAGCTTCATATAATGCTCTAAACATTATATCTTTAGTATTTATACTTAATAATATTTCACTTTCTATATCACCTACAGAATTTAAAGCTCTCTGCCAATAACTCTCTCTTTGTTCTCTAGGTAACACAAAAAATACAGGTTCTAAAGTCCATGCATCAGAAGGAAGATTATAATAAGAAAATACACTACTATGAAATAATTTAGCCTCTATGTGATTTATATCACCATAGATTACATCCTTTCCATCTTCAAATCTATTTTTTAGGGTTTGAACATAAGCTATTGCCATATCATAGCGAATACGCTCAATTATAAACTCATCTTGCACTCCAATATGCTCTAAAATAGCTTCATCTAAATAATTAAGCGCAAAAGCACCTGAAAGAGAATCACCTTTAACCACACTATTAGCTAATTTAGCATATCGGTCTCCTTTACTTTCCAAATATTCATACATCAACTTTGGTTCTTTGGTTACGTATAAAATTTTAATTGCATTAGAAACATCACTACGAGTTAACTTTAAATCACCCTTTCTAATTTCTTGAGTTCTCATATTATCTCCTAATTTTTAACATGGTCGAGTAAAAAAATGCGTATTTTTTCCCTCATTATATTGCTATTAGATAATTCTTTAGCATCAAAATAAAATTTAACCTTAGTTCCTATTTCTGGAATCAAAAAATATTGAAAACACTTATGATACTTCTCATCAATTGGTAACCATTCACACTCAATTAAAAAAATTACTTCATTATTAATTTCCTTCCAATAATATCCTTTTTTATTAAAATACATATCATCTTTATGACCAATACTTCTTCGTATTGTTACAGTCACTTCAGTAAAATAAAGATCCAACTCTTCATCATAATATAACTCCCCCTTTCTTTTGAGGTACCCCATATCTAAATACACGTGTTTTCTATAACTCAAATATTTTTCAGGGTTTCCTTTTAATGGTTCAGCATAAACTTCTATAATTTTAACATCATTACTTACCTCATTAGATGGTTTCAAATCAGACCAAGACATTCGCATTGGCAGCACACTAAAATTAGCCTCACACCCTTTTTTATTTTCAATAAACCTTGGGTCAAAATAGCTATACCCTTCATATTCAGCAAATGGAAAAACATACTCGCCAGGAACTTCTATAATATTCTTATTAAACTGCCCACAGACAAAACCGGGGCGGTTCTCGCCATTTACAATGCAGGAAAATAATAATAACGGTAGAATTAAACAAAAATATAATTTCATAATAATTGACACCTTAATACTTATATAACATTTAGTTTTCAAACTTATTTAAATGAAAACTATGATTTAGCAGAAGCTAATGTTTTACTCATACGTTCATACCATTTATTAATAATGATTTTCTGTTTTTTAGTGGCCTTCTTTTCCTTTTCTAACATCACTTTCATCAAGCTGTATATTACCGATAATTCATGGCCACGGTCTCCAGAAGCTGCCATAATTTTTTGCCAATAAAATTCTTTTTCTTTTTCATCTAATACAGAAAATACCACACCTAAAACCCAAGCTTCTTCGGGTATTTTATTACGTAACATGACCAGATAGTGTATTTCATCTGCTTCTTTATAAGTCATATCATGAGAGACTTTTTCACCTGTACTCTGTTTCTTCGCTTTTCGCTTCAATACTTGAAGCATTTCTAATGCATGGTCATAATTTATTTTGTCTATCAATGCTTTATTAATTTTTTTGTTTTTTTCTTTCATCACCAAATAAAAATAATCTGTTATAACTCGACCAAAAATTGATGAACCATATTTGTTTTCATAGAAATAGCTGTCAATATTCCTTAGTGTTTCGATTGGGTTATAGTCTGCTCTTGAATGATTCATTCCTCCTAGAAATGCCATAATAATTAATATATAAATACGCTTATTTCTTAACACCCCATTAATTAAATTCATAAAACTCCTTAGTGAAAAATGAAATATAAAATAAAATTTAACTTATATAAATTTAAAACTTGCAGCAATATATGATATTTAAAAATATAATTTAACTTTCATTGAATCCGTTTTTTCTCTCTGTAACTGACTAAAAATAAGAAAAAACATGAAAAAATTGAACCCGCAGAAAAGCTAAACTAACGTTTGAAAACGTAAAAATAACGATGAGACATTCATTATTTGCCTAAGCGTGATCTACCTACCGTAATGCGTATGCCGTTATCGGCTTTCATTCCCTTCCGCGCATAAACTCCTTATCATATGCACAATATTTTTCAGTAAATTTTTTAACGCTTTTTTATCATTATTTACTGTACATATTTGCTGTTTAGCTTAGGATCTACCCTGACTTTGTTGATTAATCGTCCGAAGAGTGATATTTCATGGAACATGAGTACGAAACAAAACGCCCTCTCTATATACCCTACGCTGGCCCAATTTTGCTTGAATTCCCTTTGCTGAATAAAGGAAGCGCCTTCACCGAAGAAGAGCGTGCAAATTTTAACTTGCATGGTTTACTTCCTGAACAAGTTGAAACCATCGAAGAACAAGTTGAACGTGCCTACCGCCAATTAATTGATTTTAAATCAGATATTGATAAACACATTTATCTGCGAAATATTCAAGACACCAACGAAACCTTATTTTATCGCCTTATAGATGCTCACCTCACTGAAGTAATGCCTATTATCTATACCCCAACCGTGGGTGAAGCTTGTGAGCATTTCTCTGACATTTATCGTCGTGCACGTGGTTTATTTATTTCTTATCCAAATCGTGAATACATCGACGACATGCTACAAAACGCCACCAAACAAAATGTGAAAGTGATTGTTGTTACTGATGGCGAACGTATTTTAGGCCTTGGTGACCAAGGTATCGGTGGTATGGGCATCCCAATTGGGAAACTCTCTCTCTATACCGCGTGCGGGGGTATCAGCCCTGCTTATACCTTACCTATTGTTATTGACGTAGGAACCAACAACCCACAGCGTCTGAATGACCCTCTGTATATGGGATGGCGTCACCCACGTATTACGGGTGATGAATACAACGAGTTCCTTGATGAATTTGTTCAGGCAGTTAAACGCCGCTGGCCAAATGTATTATTACAATTTGAAGATTTCGCTCAGAAAAATGCGATGCCTTTATTAACCCGTTACCGTGATGAGCTATGCTGTTTCAATGATGATATTCAAGGCACCGCATCGGTTGCATTAGGTAGCTTAATTGCCGCCAGCCATGCCGCAGGCAGTAAGCTAAGCGACCAACGCGTGACTTTCTTGGGTGCAGGCTCAGCAGGCTGCGGTATTGCAGAACAAATCATCGCCCAGATGAAATCCGAAGGCTTGAGTGACGAAGAAGCGCGTTCACGTATTTATATGGTTGACCGCTTTGGTTTATTAACCGATAAACTACCTAACTTACTCGATTTCCAAGCCAAATTAACCCAAAACAGTGGGAATTTAACCGACTGGGATGTTAACAGTGACTCAATTTCACTGTTAGATGTGGTACGCAATGCCAAACCAACCATATTGATTGGTGTATCTGGCCAAGCTGGGTTATTCACAGAAGAAATCATTAAAGAGATGCATAAGCACTGTGAACGTCCTATCGTGATGCCGTTATCTAACCCAACATCACGCGTCGAAGCTCGCCCTGAAGACATTATCAATTGGACTGATGGCAAGGCCTTAGTCGCAACAGGAAGTCCATTTAGCCCAGTGTCTTACAAAGACCAAGTGTTCCCAATTGCACAATGTAACAACTCCTATATCTTCCCGGGTATTGGTCTTGGTGTGATTGCCTCTGGTGCTAAACGTGTCACTGATGGCATGTTAATGGCTGCCAGCCGTGCTCTCGCCAGCTGTTCGCCACTAGCCAAAAATGGTGAAGGTGCGCTATTACCTCTACTGTCTGATATTCAAGATGTATCTCGCATTATTGCTAAACAAGTGGCAAAAGAAGCACAGATCCAAGGTGTGGCAACGGTCACCTCTGATAGCGCATTGGATGAAGCCATTGATCGTAATTTCTGGAAACCAGAGTACCGTACCTATAAACGGACTTCGTTTTAATTTGTCATAACGGTATTGATTGAAAGGGGCTCTTTAGAGCTCCTTTTTTGTTTTTTATAGATCCGAAAAAACGAATGTCTGTTTTCTCAGATAATGATAAATTGCGCTAAACAAATCACTTATTTAAGATAACGCCCATGACTGATTAATAGGATATTGACATGACTGGCGACCTCAATGCTGCTATTCCACAGAAACCTAAGTTTTCCCTATGGGCAATAGCCCTAACGCTTTTTATTGCGGTGCTGAATATTGTTGTTTATTTTTACCAGCTCAATTATGCCGCCCCTCTCGATTCCCAAGAAAATAACTTATTGTTATTTGGTGCCAATGTTTACCAACTTTCATTAACGGGGGATTGGTGGCGTTATCCAGTCAGTATGGTATTGCACTCAGGTGGTATGCACCTTGCTTTAAATACATTGGCCTTGTTTGTTATTGGGATTGAATGCGAACGCACCTATGGAAAATTTAGGATGCTCGCAATATACCTATTTTCAGGTATTGGCGCGGCATTTTTTAGCGCTTATTGGCAATACAGTGAAGCCATTAACGCCGCAGCAAACCGCGCGTCAATGAATGCATGGAATAGTTTATATTTACCTGATAACACGGTATATATTACCGTTGGTATTGGCGCATCTGGAGCCATTATGGGGTTAGCTGCCGCTTCCGTAATTTATTTATTAAAAGGGATAAATAACCCAAACCTCTCTCTTGAAGAGCGCAACCAATTAAAACGCCCGCTATATAATATTATTGGAATGATTGCGCTAACTCTCATCAATGGTTTGCAGTCAGGTATTGATAACGCTGCTCATATTGGTGGAGCAGTACTCGGCGCTGTTATTAGTGGCGCTTTTGTACTTGCGCCCCAAGCAACCGTCCGGACAAAACTACTCTCTAGCGGTGTCATTGTACTTATAGCTGCCGCCTTACTGGCCATAACACTAAGCCAGTTTTCTTCCCTACAAGACGAAGACCTGAACTATGAGCGCCAGTTTATTTACCAAGAAATGGCAAAAGAACTTAATCAGCGATAAAAATACCGTTTTTTCGTAAGAGATTAGTCCTATTATTGATACCGTCAATAATAGGACGCGTAAATCTAGAAAGTGAATAAATTCATTGTCATCATTACTGCACTACAGATAATTAATAACAATGTAATGTATTGGAAAGTACGTTCAGATAAACGGACCAGTAAATATTTAGCTAATGGCATCACAATCAATGCCCCTGCACACAATATCAGCGCCAGTTTTAAATCCGTATAGCCATCTTGCGCATAAGCTAAAGCAGAGGAACCAGACAACACGGTTGTTACAAAAATCGATGTACCAATTGCTTGCTTAATATTCAGTTGCATATAGCGCAGCAACATAGGGAGAACAACCACCCCACCACCAACTCCAGTTGCACCAAGTACAACACCCGCTAGGATAGCCGGCACAGCCATGGATTTTAGCTGATCCCCTTTTGCCGCTTCTTGCTTGATGATCGAAACAAAAAACATTCGCTGAACAAATAAATATAGCGAAAAAATAATGGCAGCAGCCACTAACAGGTTAATACCCCACTCGACTTGTTTTTCATACCCCGGTAATCCCCCCAACCATGTAACAAACAGACTTGAGAGAAATGTGCTCGGCAACATAATCGCTAATACAATCATAGCGCCTTTAAAGGGGATATTGCCTAATCGAAAATGCATATAAGAAGAAGAAACCTTCATTAGCATCGAAAGGAAATTGGCAGTGGCTACTGCCGCTAGAGCATTTAGCCCAAAAAAATAGGTCAGTATCGGTAAGACAATCACACCACCACCGACACCCGTTGTGCTGATAATCAGCCCAATAAGTGCGCCTATCGCTAACTCCGTTACAATCATTAACTCTTGCCTTGTATCAGTGCTCGTCGCCCTTTTTGTAATGCTTCATTTGCATCACTATCTGCTAACGTGAGGTATTTAAAAAATAATGTATCGAAAGTAATCATCTGTAACACTTGGGGGGTGATGATGCCTAATTGGGAATGTTGCTCATCATAAAAATAAGGCAAGGAGAAGTCCGCTAACTTTATCGCTTCATCTTGACCAAAACGTGTCAGTGCGACTGTCGGGCAACCTGTTTCTTTTGCAGCACGAAGCATACTATTGATTTCTTGAGTATTTCCACGCGCCGTTACTGCAATAGCTAGGTCTTCCGGCCCCAAATTTGCCGAGTAACTTAGCTGAACATGCAAATCATAACTAAACAGTGCGTGTTTATTAATGCGAATTAATTTATGGAAAATATCACTGGCAACAATGGCTGAAGACCCGACACCAAACAGCACGATACGTTTGGCCTGAAACATTTTTTGCGCGATGGTATCTACGACAGAGGGCTCAAGTAAATCCAGTGATTTTTCAATAGCCGAAATAAACATTTGCCCTGTTTTGGCGATAATCTGAGAGGTATCATCGTGACGACTCAGATTACCGTATAAACTTTCTGCTTTGTGTTGCTTCTCATCAGACAAATAATCAACTTTAAATTCAGGATAGCCACGGTACCCCATTTGGCGTGAAAAGCGGATAACAGATGCACTACTGACCCCAGCCGCCTGTGCCAATTCCGCTGCATTCATCGCGATAAGACTTTCGCGGTTATCCAGCAAAAATGTGGCAATACGTTGTTCTGTGCCTTTACCGCGTGTCTGCAAGCTTTCCAGTTTTACCGTCAGTGTCGACATGGCTTTTCCTTCTAATTATTTTTCTGGATCAGTGAAGCCTATTATCATACTGGCAATGAACCCGACAATCCATGCACCTGCAACAGCAATTAAGAAATCCAATATTTGGCCATCACCCACTAATGGAATTAATGATAACCCTGCTGTTCCAAAAGGAATGATGATCCCGACATGGAAGAACGCCATTAATGCCCCGCCCGCAGCTCCGCCAATGCAACCTGCAATGAATGGTTTACCTAATGGTAATGACACACCAAATAAAAGCGGTTCACCGACACCAAAAATACCCACAGGTAACGCACCGACTAAGGTTTTCTTCAAGCGTTGGTTTTTGGTTTTTAAATAAACCCAGAAACACGAACCCACTTGCCCCATTCCCCCCATCGCTAAAATTGGGAACAAGTAATTCAGACCAAAAGTTTGTAAAATTTCAGCGTGAATTGGGATCAAACCTTGATGTAAACCCGTTAGTAATAAGAATAAGAAGCTTCCCCCCAAGATACCGCCAGTCGCCACGGCACCACCGCCACTATTTAATAAAGCGACAGAAACACCTTGAGCCAAAATTTGGTTTAAGTAATGTCCTGCGGGTTGGAACACCACAATTGCGACCATCGCAGAGACTAAAATGGTCACAAATGGCGTCACGATAAGGTCTAAGCTTTCTTTAATAATGCTCCTAAACCACACTTCAAATTTAGAAGAGAAAACGACCACCATGAGCACTGCAAAAATACCCCCGCTACCCGGGACTAATTTCGAACCAAATAAGGTGATATCCGCTAACCCCGGCATCGAAAGTAACCCAGCCATGACCGCACCAATTGAGGTAGATGCACCAAGCTCTTTCGCGGTATTCACCCCAATCATAATTGAAAGATAAACAAAGACTGCGCTACCAATCAATTTTAATAACTTAAATAACTCAGGGAATTGGTCGACAACCCCCGGAGCAACCAAGCGGACGATATTGATTAGCCCCATAATTAGACCACAACCAATCAACGCTGGAATAGTAGGAACAAATATAGCGGCTAACGTATTCAACGTACGGCGAATGGAAAACGCTTTTTTCTCCGCCGGTGCTGCATTTTCTGATGTCGTAGAGGTGCTACCTTGCATACGTTTGTTCATCACCGAAAAAACTTTCGCTGCGGTTCCCATCCCAACAATCACTTGTTGCTGTTCACCATTAAAAATAACACCTTTTACGCCCTCAATTTGTTTCAAGGACTCAGCATCAAATTTACTGTTATCTTTTAAAACTAAACGGATACGCGTCATACAATGAGTTAATGTTGCCACGTTCTCAAAGCCGCCCGCATATTTTTCTATTTCTCTGGCGAGTACTTCCAGATGTTCTATCTTATTAGCCATATGATCCCCCTGATGTTGACTGAGCCAATAAACCCGCTCTTCAACATGCTATCCCATTACTTAACGGTAATTGCTAACATGCTATCCAAGGTGGTATTTGGATGTTGTTGAACGATATCCGTCGCTTGCTGTGCATTAATTTGTAGCTCATGCATTAAAATTGCGCGTCGTGGATGATAATCCACTTGCGCTAATAACCCTGCCGCGGTGTGTTCATCAATACCGCAGACTTCACTCACAATCCGTTCTGCGCGGCGCAGTAATTTGATATTACTGGCAACAACATCAACCATTAAATTAGTATGAATACGGCCTAGTCTCCCCATCACACAAGTACTTAGCATGCCTAAAATCATTTTTTGCGCAGTACCACTTTTCATACGAGTCGAACCCGATAACACTTCAGGGCCAACATCGGGGGCAATTGCCAATTTTGCTACGTCACTTAATAACCCTCTTCCTCGCGTGGTGATAGCCACCGTTAACGCACCGATTTCATTAGCGTATTCAATACCCGCTAAGGTAAATGGTGTACGTCCACTCGCGGCAATGCCCACCACGACATCTTTGGCACAAAGTTGGCGTTTTTTTAGCTCAGCAATCGCTGATTCTGCTGAATCCTCAATATTTTCAACCGCTTTTAGCATTGCATCTTGGCCACCCGCAATAATCGATTGCACCATTTCAGGTGAAGTACCAAATGTGGGTGGACATTCTGCACTATCTAATACGGCTAACCTACCGCTAGTACCCGCACCAATGTAAAACAAACGTCCACCTTGCTTTAAGCACTCAGCAACAGCGTCAACCACTTGAGCAATCGCAGGTAGCACAGCCTGAATGGCACCTGCAACCGTGCTATCAGCTTGGTTAATGACGTTCACCATCGATAGCGTATCCAAACGTGAAAACTGCTGCGTTTCCTGATTGAATTCATTGTGTAGACAGTTACTCAGAGTATTTTCGGCTAGAGACATTCAAATGCCCTCATGAAATTTAATTTCATTAAAAAATACATTAAATGAATTTTAATTTCAATTCAAATCACAGCAATTTCGTACCACTTAATTGCGGGTTATGATCTTTCTCACAATAATAGGTTTGTATTGAAAAATACCGGTGACAAAAGCCACCGGCGATAATGCTATTTTACGAACTTACAGGTTCCGAAGGCTGATGGGATGTGAAAATCAGGTTTAACGGAATCAGGTTTGATCCAGCTAATCCATTTACGCACTTGCTTAGGTTCACCCGCGCTGAACTCTCCACGCAAAATGGCACACATTAGTGTCTGTTTGTCTGCGTCTTGCCATAAATCGAGTTTAGTGAATTCATCTAAATCAATTTTTCCCGTTAATACATAACCATTTGGCGTTATTTCACCCACGGTTTGTAATGTTTCCCAGTTCCAACTTGGGTCAACTTCACGGTAATAATTAGCTTTTGCATCGAAAGTACGCCCTTTCGGGTCCATTTCAGCCGTGTAATAAGGTTTTAATTCAGGGCTAGTCGCGAAAAAGAGTTCGACTCGGTCAGAATCTAACACCGCTTGGTCTTTATCTGGGTTATCACCTAACTGAATATCTTTATCATCTGCAATAAAACGGAAATATAGTGCGTCATCACTCCATAAAGCGCGAAAATCTGTTTTGGGAGCCACTTCCTTTTCCCATGGGTAAGTAAAATCGGTTAATACTTCTGCTTTTTCCCAGACTTCAGTACTTTTAGTCGCATCATTGAGTGATTTTAACTGATCGGTATGATTGATTTGGTACTCTTTTGCCGCCACACTTGCTGTAACAAGCACAGCGCTCGCGGCTAGTAATGTCGTTAATTTCATACTTTCCTCACCTATCGGATTAGAGAACTGTTATTCACAAAAAACCGCCAAAGAAACAATATTTCACAGAACACATAAAATATAGAATTAAAATTTCATAATATATAGCTTCATTCTATAAAAACTATCATGATGTGAAGCCGCTCACTCTTTAATGAGAATGTGATTTATCTTTTTCATCCAATGTCTGATTAATTTTAATTCAATTATTAGGCTTAATATTAGTCAACTTCGATTGGTATTCAGACATTGACATGACTTTACGTTACGCGACTTGCGTCACTAATTTAAGTCAAGTAGCCTAAAGACACAGGCCTATTGGGGCTGACAATTTCGGATTATGACTTTTTATTATCAAGGCTAGGACATGAGGAAACGTCTGTTTTTTGGTCTTATTATTATTGCAGGGATCGCATTTACGACCATAATGTTGCTTGATCGCTGGATAAGCTGGGATACCGCCCCCTATATCTATGAAGATGTAGAAAAATTGCCTGCACGCGATGTTGGGATGGTACTTGGCACATCCAAATATTATGCCTCTGGAGTTAATAACCTCTATTATACCTATCGCATTAAAGGCGCAGCAGAGGCATACCACAGTGGAAAAGTTAAATATTTGCTCCTCAGTGGTGATAATGGCGCTCATAATTACAATGAGCCAATCAACATGCGTAAAGATTTAATTAAAGAAGGGGTTCCAGCCTCTAAAATCGTGCTCGATTTCGCAGGTTTTAGGACATTAGACTCCGTAGTACGCACTAAAAAAGTGTTTGATACCGATAATTTTACGATTATTACCCAGCGTTTTCATTGTGAACGCGCGGTCTTTATCGCCAAACATAAAGGTATTGATGCACAATGTTTAGCAGTTCCGACACCTTCTGGGATGTATAGAGTGAGAGTGCGTGAAGTGTTTGCACGGCTAGGCGCTCTGGCGGATTTATATATCTTAAAACGGGAACCTAAATTTTTAGGTGAACAAGAATCCATCCCAGCCCCCATTAAGATGCCAGCAGGAATTAAAGGCTATCCGGCGGTTTCACCGGATGAAGTCAATAAATTGAAGTAGATATAGGTAGATGAATACTCATCTACCTATGAGGTTGTTGACAAAGCGGGATAAAAGCGTGGTTTTTCCCGCTTTGTGTTATCAGCCGAAAATCAATAAATTGATTTTCCTAGTTTATTTTCAATAACCTATTCGACTTGCCGCCAAACATAATATGTTTGTCAGCAGTCTGATAGGTAGATGAATACTCATCTACCTATCAGCTTTCTCGTTAATTTGCGCCAACACCATTCAAGTGGGCCTTGCCTGAAAAACATCAACCAATAATAAGAAAACAATAAATTTGCTCCCCAAATAATGGGAACCAAGACAAGTAATTCAACCCGCGTAAATTGACCAAAATAGCCGAATTGATAAAACAACACGGTACAAATTAGTGTTTGCAAAATATAATTACTCAGCGCCATCCGCCCCACATATTGCAAGCCAAGAGCGACTTTGCTGTTTGCCACTGTCGTCCAAAAGCCATATACCAGAGCTATGTATCCTAAAGATTGAAATGGAATAACTAGCTCATTAATAATATAACCAATGATTGATGTTGAAAAATAACTCCAATTGAATTGGCTTTGCATGTATAGCGAAACTATTTGGACCAATATAGATGGCAAGATAAATATGTAGGCTATTTTGCGGTAGTGTTGAGTGCTAAATTGCCCTCGTAACCAACCATTTTTCATTAGCAGTGCACCAATAACCATCAATGCCGCTAATTGCCAGCCATATTGGATAACCAACATTTCAACCATTTTGAGCATCTCTGACGCTCGATAAAGCACGCCATCCATTCCCCCTGAGGTATGTATCGCATATTCAAATGCCAGTTGCTCATCAGAGGTTTGCCAAAAACCGGAGGGGTCTACACTACTACCCAACACGAGCAAGATAACTAACCCAATCAAATAGATTGATAGTGCTATTTTCAATAAAAAACCATCTTCATATTGATTAAGCAGATAGGTTACCAACAAGCCCGTCAATGCATAAGCCAAAAGAATATCACCATCCCAAAAACCAACCCCATGAATCACCCCAAACAGGGCTAAAACCAATAGACGGCACCGGTTCCAACGAAGAGAACGGGGTTGTAATAAAGCAAGGGTTGCCCCAAATAGGATTGAAAAAATAGCGAGAACTTTGCCTTGAAAAAGGACATTGAAAATCCCCCAGAGGTAAGCCTCTGAGTCGGGTGTTTTATTGGTGTAATAAGGGTTTAAATACGCCGCTTGTGGTAAAGCAAAAGCAAAGATATTCATTAAAAGAATACCTAAAATCGCCATACCACGAACAGCGTCAAGTTGGCCAATGCGACTTGACGGCGTCGTTACTGTCATAAATTATAAGTGACGCACTGCACGTAAAAATTCTTGCCGTGTATTTTGGCTTGATTTAAATAACCCGCCTAATGACGTTGTTGTTGTTGCACTTGTCGCGTCACGAATACCACGTGCTTTCACGCAATAATGCACTGCATCGATACAAACAGCTACATTTGTTGTTCCCAATAATGTTTGCAAAGCAACCAAAATTTGCTGTGTTAAGCGCTCTTGCACTTGTGGACGCTGTGAGAAAAATTGCACAATTCGATTAATTTTCGATAAACCAATGACTTTATCTTTTGGAATATAGGCAACCGTAGCCTTTCCATCAATCGTAACAAAATGGTGCTCACAGGTACTTGTTAACGTAATATCACGCACAGTGACCATTTCATCCACTTTCATTTTATTTTCAATTAAAGTGATTTTTGGAAAGTTTGCGTAATCAAGCCCTGAAAAAATTTCATCAACATACATTTTTGCGATGCGACGAGGGGTATCAGCTAAACTGTCATCGGTTAAATCCAAATTCAGTAGCGTCATGATCTCTGTCATGTGCCCTTCAATCAGTTTCTTACGTTCGTCGCCTGATTTTGGCTGGATACGTAAAGGCGTTTCTAGGCCTCTAGCCTCCAGCGCGGCATGAACTAATTCGGCCTCTTTACTCAGAGATGACATGTGATCCTCCACAAATGGTATAACTATTTTTATAAAATGCAGGTGTGCGGTACTCTAAAACAGCAGGTAGAGATAATCCAGTACAACATCGTTAATCGCTGTGAAATATTTGCATTTTACCCTGCAATTTATTCACCAAATGAATACATACATTAAAAGGTTTTACACCTTATATAAGGTGATTAGTAGCACATTTTTTATCAATGTTTTAACCTTGAATGGCGATAAACGAATAAACTTGAAATGATTAACGCAATAAATAATCTAAAAATAGGTCATTTCATGCGTAATTTTGTCTGTGGTAATGCCTCCCTATTCGTTAAATCTAACCAAAAGCTATCTGTAATCAATTTCTATTCATTCACCCACTAATGGATTTCTGCCATAATATGCATCACGAACACATTTTAAAGCCTCAAGGCAGATAACAATAATGAGGGTCATTATTTATGGATCAGTGTCATACTAACGATTTGATTTCTCTAGATGTTGCATTGGAAAAATTACTATCTCAAACGAAAACCGTCACAGATACAGAAATCATTCCACTGACCTCCTCTGCACAACGCATCATTGCGACAGACCTGATTTCCCCTATCAATGTTCCACCATTTGATAATTCTGCTATGGATGGTTATGGCTTACGTTTCGCCGATTGGGATGGTAAAACGCCAATGCCTGTAGCAGGTAAATCTTTTGCGGGTAACCCGATGGAAGGTGAACTAAAAGCAGGTTGCTGCGTACGTATTATGACAGGCGCACCAATTCCACAAGGAGTGGATACCGTTGTGATGCAAGAATCTACACAACAAACGGACCAAGGTATTGTATTCACCCAACCAATTAAACAAGGTAGTAATATCCGCAAAGCAGGGGAAGATATTACCCAAGGCAGTGCCGTATTCCCTGCGGGCACCTTACTAACGACCGCTCAGCTACCTTTAATTGCTTCACTGGGTATTGCTGATGTCACCGTATATCGCCGCCTTAAAGTTGCCGTTTTTTCAACGGGGGATGAGCTACAAGCCGTCGGCCTTCCTTTAGCAGATGGGCAAATTTATGATACTAACCGTTTTACCGTTCGTCTGATGCTGGAAAAACTTAATTGTGAAGTGCTTGATTTAGGGGTAATACCGGACTCGCCCGAAAAACTCAAGCAAACCTTTATCGAAGCTAACCAACACGCTGATTTAGTGATCAGTAGTGGCGGTGTTTCCGTAGGTGAAGCCGACTATACCAAACAAATTTTGGATGAATTAGGCACCATTGGTTTTTGGAAGTTAGCCATTAAACCAGGAAAACCTTTTGCTTTTGGTAAGCTGAGCGACGCTTGGTTTTGTGGGCTGCCGGGGAACCCTGTTTCCGCTGCACTCACCTTCTATCAATTGGTTCAACCGCTGATTGCCCGCCTTTCAGGGCACAGCCAATGGCGTGCTCCGCTACGCTTCAAGGTTCCAGTGACCACCATGTTGAAGAAAAGCCCGGGCCGTTTAGATTTTCAACGAGGAATTCTAAGCACCAATGAGCAAGGGCAGTTGCAAGTCGCCACGACGGGTCACCAAGGCTCACATGTGTTTAGTTCATTTAGTTTAGCCAACTGTTTTATTGTCCTTGAAAGAGAACGTGGGCGCGTTGAAGCAGGTGAAATGGTTGAAGTCGAAATGTTTAACTATTTATTAAAAAGTGAATAATAACAGTGCAAGAGCTTAGCGATCCGGAAATGTTGCGGTACAACCGCCAAATTATCCTCCGTGGGTTTGATTTCGATGGGCAGGAAAAACTTAAAGCTGGCAAAGTACTGGTTATTGGCCTTGGCGGTTTAGGCTGTGCCGCAACTCAATACCTTGCTGCTGCTGGTGTCGGTCATCTGACATTGGTGGATTTCGATACCGTGTCATTGTCTAACTTGCAACGGCAAATTTTGCACCGTGACGTCACCATTGGTACACCGAAAGTTGATTCAGCTAAAGCGCAACTTGCTGCCATTAACCCATATATTCAAATTGACACCGTCAATGCACAACTTGATGATGCACAACTTGATGAATTAATTATGCATCATGATGTGATCTTAGACTGCACAGATAACGTTGCCATTCGTGAACAGCTCAACCGCTTGTGTTTACCACAGAAAAAACCACTGGTTTCAGGTGCTGCTATTCGCATGGAAGGGCAATTATCTGTTTTCACTTATGAAGAAAACACCCCTTGCTATCACTGTTTAAGCCGTTTATTTGGCGAAAATAACTTAACTTGTGTGGAAGCAGGGGTTATGTCCCCTTTAGTCGGTACCATTGGTACGCTAGAAGCGATGGAAACCATTAAATTATTAGCTAATTATGGGAAAGTTAATTCAGGAAAAGTATTGCTATTTGATGCAATGACCATGGATTTTCGCCAATTTAAACTTAGCAAAGACCCGCATTGTGAAGTCTGTGCTAAAGGCTAACTGCTAAATTTTCGGGCAAGTTGGCTTTTCTCATCATTCAGGCGAGGCTTTTCTCGCCTTTTTCCTATTTTCATTACATCAAAATTAAGAATAATCCGAAAAAATAATTTAATTGCCCTTTCACCTTATACTATCTCTCTTTTGTGGTGCTTGATGGTTTAAATATCACCACTGTTTATTCTTTTGATAAAGTTACTGAGAGTATGAATATGCAATTCCCTCCTTGCCCGAAATGCCAGTCTGAATACACCTATACTGATAACGATATGTATACCTGCCCTGAGTGCGCGCATGAATGGAATGATGCCGAACCTGTAGCTGATATTGATGAATTGATTGTAAAAGATGCCAATGGCAACCTGTTAGCTGATGGTGATACCATCACGGTTATTAAAGATCTCAAAGTCAAAGGCAGCTCTTCTATGCTAAAAATTGGTACCCGCGTTAAAGGTATCCGTTTGGTCGAAGGCGACCACAATATCGATTGTAAAATTGATGGTTTCGGTCAAATGAAATTGAAATCTGAGTTTGTGAAGAAAAACTAAGTTTACTTCACCCATTCAAAAGCCCTCAAAATTTGAGGGCTTTTTGTTTCTAATCTAAAAACTCTATTTAGATAACCACACCTTGGCTTGTCAGGTATTCATCATAAGTACCTTTGAAATCAATGACTTTATCTTCTTTGATTTCTAAAATACGGCTCGCTAACGAGCTAACAAACTCACGGTCATGAGAAACGAAAATTAACGTACCTTTGTATAATTCGAGGGCTAAGTTTAATGACTCGATAGATTCCATATCCAAGTGATTGGTTGGCTCATCCATAATCAAAATATTTGGCTGTTGCATCATTAACTTACCAAATAACATACGCCCTTGTTCACCACCGGATAACACTTTAACTTTCTTTTTAATGTCATCTTGAGAAAACAGTAAACGGCCTAAAATACTGCGCACCGCTTGCTCGTCATCCCCTTCACTTTTCCACTGACTCATCCAGTCAAACACGGTTAAATCCGTTTCAAAATCTTCTGCGTGGTCTTGGGCATAGTATCCAATGCTGCTGTTTTCTGACCATTTAACCATCCCGCTTGTTGCAGGCTGTTCACCCACCAGCGTTTTTAAGAATGTAGTTTTACCGATACCATTAGCACCAATGACAGCCATTTTTTCGCCAACTTCCAGTAATAAATTGACGTTTTTGAATAATGGCCCTTGGTCATAACCGTTCGTTACAGCTTCTAATTCAAGCGCATTTCGGAACAATTTTTTCTCTTGTTCAAAACGAATAAATGGATTTTGTCGGCTAGACGCTTTCACTTCATCCAATTGAATTTTATCAATTTGACGTGCGCGTGAAGTCGCTTGTTTCGATTTAGATGCGTTAGCGCTAAAGCGGCTAACAAAAGATTGCAGTTCTGCAATTTGTGCTTTTTTCTTCGCGTTATCTGCCAGTAAACGCTCACGTGCTTGAGTTGCCGCGATCATATATTCATCATAGTTACCAGTGAATAAACGCAATTCACCGTAATCTAGATCAGCCATATGGGTACATACGGTATTTAAAAAGTGCCTATCATGGGAAATAATGATCATAGTACAGTTACGATCGTTCAGCACTTGCTCTAACCAACGAATCGTATCGATATCCAAGTTATTCGTCGGCTCATCGAGTAATAAGATATCAGGGTCAGAAAATAGGGCTTGAGCCAACAGCACTCGCAGCTTCCAGCCTGGTGCGACTTCACTCATCGGCCCATAGTGTTGTTCAACAGGAATACCCACACCCAGTAATAATTCACCTGCGCGCGCTTCCGCACTATAACCGTCCATTTCACCATAAGCGACTTCTAGGTCAGCCACACGGTAGCCGTCTTCTTCGCTCATTTCAGGTAAAGCATAGATTCTATCGCGCTCTTGTTTGACGTCCCACAGCTCGCTATGGCCCATGATCACGGTATCAAGTACGGTAAATTCTTCAAATGCGAACTGATCTTGGCGAAGTTTACCAATACGCTCATTTGGATCAGTCGTGCTCACATTTCCAGCTGTAGGGGTTAAATCTCCCCCTAAAATCTTCATAAACGTGGATTTACCCGCGCCATTTGCGCCGATCAAACCATAACGGTTGCCTGTGCCAAATTTAACTGAAATGTTTTCAAACAGTGGCTTACTGCCAAACTGCATAGTGATATTGTTCGTTGTTAACACTGCTATGCCTTAAATTAAACGGTGTAAAATAGCCTGCGATGATTAGGGGTCTATGACTACAGCGTGCAAAACAACCCAAAATAGTGATTTGAGCAGCAAAATACACTCCATGTATGGTCATTAGAGTATGGCAGGTATAAATAGCGGCGCATTATGCCATATTACACCGCTTAGATCTTGTGCTGTTTTCAGCAAATTGATTAACACGAAAGGAAAGGCTGACTAAATGCCAAACTAAAGAGTGATCCCCATAGTACGGCTGATTTCAGTTAGCCCTTCTCGCTCATAAAATTTAATCGCTTTATGGTTTTGCGCTAACACTGACAACTCCAAGTGGCTTAGTTGTCGACTTTTCGCCCAGGCTTTCATCGCATTTAGTAATTTTTGCCCTGCTTTTTCACCACGGAAATTAGGAGCAACAACTAGGTCAAAGATATAACCAAAATTTCGAGGAACAACACAGTTATAAGGGTCAGCTGCTTGTTGTTGTGCAATACAAAACCCTTTAATCTCACCGTTAAATTCAGCAACTAATAAACAAAATTTATCGTCAATAATCGCATTTTCAATAAATTCCCTAACCTGCTCTGCTGGTTGTAAACGTTCAGGGTCGAATAATGCCATTTCCGAAAACAAAATTTGGTAAAGCGATAAAATGGATTCTACATCACTTTTAATAGCTTCCCTTATCATGCATTCCTCTCTGAGATTTTAATATTAACGCTAGTCGTAGGTCTTAATTGGTGGGGCGACATAAGATTCAAAACTTTCTAATAACTCAGCGGGAGAATCATTCACAATCGCCATATGACGGTATTTTTCATGGAGGAAACCTTCATCTGCCATCTTATTTGTCATATCAATCAATGGTTGCCAATAATTATTAATATTAAATAAAGCGCATGGCTTAGCATGTAAACCAATTTGGCTCCAAGTAAATACTTCTGCGTACTCTTCAAGTGTGCCATAACCGCCAGGCAAAGCGACAAAGGCATCCGCAAGCTCAATCATTTTACTTTTACGCTGATGCATCGTTTCAACTTTATACAACTCAGTTAAATTCTTATGAGAAATTTCACGTTCTTCTAGCAATGATGGGATCACCCCAATCGCTTTTCCCCCTAATGACAATACGGTATCAGCAACTGTCCCCATAATTCCCACGCTCGCTCCACCATAGACTAACGTGATATCACGTTTAACCATTTCTTTAGCAAACTCAATGGCTTTTTGTTGATAGACCTCATTTTTTCCCATACTGGAACCACAATACACTGCAATACTTTTAATTTTTCCCATTTGTTCCTCATTTTCCATTTTTATTGTGACTTTTTAGTTAAAGCACTGAATTATACGAGCCTAATACAGAAGCTCAAGCTTCACTCTTCGCCATAATAAAATGAGACTAACTCATGTTTATAGCACTGCTATTCAACTAAACCAACATGTTGACAACCAATAAAGCACATTTACCCCCCTTATTCTCTATAGCTAAACCATAAACAAATATAAAGCCGTGCTGTTTTATGAGATAATCTTTAAGAAATTATTTTTCATCACTGAATACTTATTTTCTAAATATTTATTATCAATTAAGTTACGTTTTCCGAGGTTTACTTATTTATGTCTGCCGACACTAAAAAGAGCGCATTTCCGCTATTACCTATAGGGTTATTACTGCTTGCAATGACCTCTATTCAAAGCGGAGCTTCTTTAGCTAAAACTTTATTTCCTGTTATCGGCGCTCCCGGTGTTACTGGTTTACGTTTATTGCTTGCTACTATTATTTTGTTCGTTATTTTTAAGCCTTGGCGTTTAAAATTCAGAAAAAATTCGCTAGTTCCATTGCTTGCTTATGGGTTATCCCTAGGTACGATGAATTATTTGTTTTACCTATCTCTTGAACGAATTCCATTAGGGATAGCTGTTGCTTTAGAATTTACTGGCCCTTTAGCCGTTGCGATGTTTTCTTCTCGCCGTCCGATTGATTTTTTATGGATAGCCCTTGTTATTGTTGGGTTATTATTCTTACTTCCAATCGGCGATAATATTGATTCCATTGATACACTCGGTGCTCTCTATGCTCTCGGAGCCGGTGTCTGTTGGGGGTTGTATATTATATTCGGGCAACGTGCAGGAGCGGGTTACGGTGCAGCAACCGTTGCAATAGGTTCATTTATTTCTGCCATGATCTTCTTCCCTATCGGCTTAATGCAAACAGGTGTCGAGGTGATGTTCGACCCCTCAATTTTACCTATTGCACTAGCAGTCGCGATTTTATCAACCGCATTTCCTTATACATTAGAAATGATCGCACTAACGCGTTTACCAGCCCGAACTTTTGGTACATTGATGAGCCTTGAACCTTGTATGGGCGCATTTTTAGGAATTGTTTTCCTAAATGAGCACTTAACGATGACTCAATGGTTGGCATTATTATGTATTGTCTGTGCTTCTATTGGTTCCACCTCAACAGCGGTACCAAAGTCAAAAATCGAAAAAGTGTCCTAGTCACTAAAAACTATAAGCAAACAAAGACAATCAAGGTTAATAAATTCGATATATAGATATTTATTAACCTTTTTTCGTGTAAAGTTTTATTCATCAATTTGAAATAATCTATTTTTATTTCTAGTTTATGCTTTAAATAAAAATTTATCATCTCTATCGCACTTATTGTCAAAAACGATTAGTACCGAAGATCCACAATTAATTAACGGTTAATAAAGTATATCGAATAGACCTATTAAATTAATCGTTTATTACATTATGACAAATTAGTTTGGTTATTTTATATTTATTGACAGATGAGGTTACTAAACAAATTCATATTTAAGAGAGGATGAATCATGAGCACAGCTAAATTATTTAAAGCATCTTCAAATGAACTTTTATATACACGTAATGATATGGAAGACAGCGTAAAATTGGAAACCATTGGAATTCTTAATGTTATGGTGGTCCATTTTACCGATCTCTCTCTAATGACTAAACAAGCCCACTGGAATATGCGTGGCCGTAATTTTATTGCTATCCATGAAATGCTAGATGGCTTTAGAACCACGTTAGTTGAACATTTAGATGAATTCGCAGAGCGCGCGGTTCAATTGGGAGGTGTTGCTATTGGTACAACGCAAGAAGTTAACCGCTTCACCTCGTTAGAAGCTTACCCAATTAATATCCATAGTGTACAAGACCACTTAAAAGCGTTAGCCGACCGCTATGCTATTGTCGCGAATGATATCCGTAAAGCCATTGATGAGGTGGAAGACGAAGACACTGCGGATATGTTTACCGCAGCTTCCCGCGATATGGATAAATTCCTCTGGTTCTTAGAAGCAAATATTGAGTAATGTCGTAAATAGAGTCAATTAAAATTGACCAATGGCCACTGTAGAGTGGCCATTTTATTTGCGAGTCATTAACTATAATCAAACTGTTATTCAAATACCTAAAAATAAAATAAGTTAACTTAGTTATTTACTGTTTTTAGGTATCTCAGGTTGTTCTATAGGAAATACAGGTAATGCATTTAATAGCCTTTTACCATAATTTTTAGTTAGCAAACGTTTATCATAAATAATAATTTCACCATAGCACTCATGACTACGAATCAACCTACCTGCTTGCTGTATCAAGTTAAATGAGGCGCTAGGTAAACTTTGTACTTCAAATGGGTATCGCTTCAATGATTTCAACCAATCCCCTTCGGTGATAATCACAGGGTTTGTTACTGGTGGAAATGCAATTTTATGAATATGGACCTGAGTTAAATATTCCCCTTTTAGGTCTAACCCCTCAGCAAACGATTGTAAGCCAATTAAGGCACTAGATTGCCCTTGGTTAATTCTTTCGCAATGAGTTTCGACTAACCGGTAACGTGGTTGATCTCCTTGAACTAAAAGCTGCAAACGCAAATCCTTTACGTGCTCAAGAAAACCTTCCATCGCTCTTTGGCTACTAAATAAAACCAGTACTCCACGGTGAGTATTTTTAGTGAATTGTTCACGGAAAAATACTGCCATTTCCGCTAAGTGTTCAGCTTCAGTGTTTATCGTTGGCTCATATTCCATTTTAGGAATAATAATTTTTCCCTGCTCAACATGGTTAAAAGGAGAAGACAATGTCACGAAGCGGTCATCACTTTTTTCGGATAACCCAGTAAGTTCCATAAAACGTGAATAACTGTTCAATGACCTCAGTGTTGCCGAGGTAATCACAATATGAGGAACATTTCGCCATAACAAATGTTGTAATTGTTCGCTGACTCGGATCCCTGCACAATGCATAAAGAAGCGAGATTGGTTTTTCTCATAACGCCGACTTAACCATTTTGATACAGGGGCACCTGAACTTTGTTCTAATGCCGCCAACCGCCAAAGCTTCGACATATTTTCAAAGTACCCCATAGCCCTACTAGTCACAATAATGGAGCGATGTAAGCGGACAATATCTTGCTTCGCAGTTTGTTCCGTCAAATCATTTAAGATGGCTTCCGCCAGCCCCTGCAATGCATCAGTTTGCTTAAACAAGGCCTGACAGCTCAGTTGCATAGCTTCAGGCAATACACCAAGCGGAAATAAATATTCAGTTTCTTTTGATGTTTCTGGTAATAATGCATTCGCTAATAATGAGAAATCACGAAATGTTTCACGTAATTTTTCTGCATGTTGCTGTAACCGTTCGGGGTTAGCTAACTTTGGTGGCTTCGCCGGACGAAATTGCCCCATGTACTGCCCAACATGCTGAATAAAGCTATCAAGCTGTGCCGCTAGTTGAACTAACGTAATTTCGCCTTCAACTTCAAGGGCATCCCTTGCAACATCCGGAACATGATGGCCTTCATCAAGCACTAATAATAAATTTTTCGGGTCAGGTAATACCGATTCACTTTCCATTGCAGCCATAACTAACGCATGATTAGCAACCACCACATCGGCATCTTCGATTTCCCGCCTAGCAATAAAAAATGGGCAACGCTGATAAAATTGACAATTACGACCTAAACAATTCATTTTATCTGTGCTGACTTTGCGCCATAAGCTATCACTAAATGCACGTTTGTGGTGATCCCTTAGCCCATCCCATGCAAAACTCTGAAAGTCATGCCGCAGTTGCTGACAAATAGCCCGCTCTTCACTATTCGCAATTTCTGTTTTATCTTCCACCAATAACATTAAATCAATTTGTTCGCCTTCCGCGGCACAAATAGCTTCTAAATTACGAGGGCAAACATAACGAGCACGCCCAAACGCCCCTGTATATTTTAAATCAGGAATAATTTTGCTTAATAAGGGTAAATCTTTACTATAAATTTGGTCTTGTAATGCCACATTCGCCGTACTGACCACTAAGGTTTTACCTTCTTCCCTACCAACCGCTATCCCTGGTATTAAATAAGATAGCGTTTTACCCACCCCAGTAGGCGCTTCTATAACCAAATGGCGGCCGTCATCATCTGCTAAATTTTTTGCGACTTGCGCGATCATCTGCCGCTGCGGTGATCGGGAAACAAACCCGTCAATTTGTACGGACAACCCTTTATACCACTGAGTTATTTGTTCTTTAGTTTTATTCGACAGGGACATAAATTATGCAGGTGACCAAAGTTAAAATGAAAGATAACGAAACTGACAACAATACGGAATATGTAAAAAACGCTTTTGCCAACCGCTTCGCAAAACTACTGTATTAATACCCATTATACATAAAAATTGGGAAGCTTTTTGCAAAACGCCCATTCTGCAACAGAAAAAATAGCTTTTAACTTGTTTGCAACACTCATCCGGTTATACTTTGAGTTCTTATATCATTTGGATTTTTATCACTAGGCAGGCTATAGAAAATGAAAAAGGTTGTTATCGCACTTTGCGCATTATGCGCTTTTGGTTCTGTAGGCGGTATTGTTTTAGCGGGTATGAACATTTATACACGTTCAACCACACCGCTTGAGCAAGGGCAACCGCAATCCCCTTCAGCACTGCCAGCACCCAATCAAATTCAGTAATTTTAAAATAATTTATCAGCCCAGGATGGAGATAGCTTATGTACAACGATTATTTCGTAACCCCACAATGGTTAAATTTACATCTATTTAATGATAACATCATTGTACTCGATGCATCTTCTCCGCCACCGACCGCACCTTATGATTGCCGCCAACAATATTTAGAAGAACATATTCCTAACGCTCAGTTCTTTCATCAAGATGAAATTGCAGACAAAAGCTGTGATTTACCCCATATGCTGCCAAGTGCCGATGTTTTTAGTCAAGCAATTAGTGCCATGGGCATAGGTAATGACACCCAAGTTATTATTTATTCGCAGAATAACTTATTTTCATCCCCAAGAGCGTGGTGGACTTTCACCACTATGGGCTGCAAAAACGTTAAAATTTTAGCCGGTGGCATCGATGCTTGGAAAGCAGCAGGGTTTGATGTTCAGTCCGGGGAAGTCACTCCGCCAGCTGCGAAACAATTCCATGCCATACGTAAAGACAGTAACGCACTGAATCAAGAGCACATGCTTGATATTGTAAATCAAGGAAAAATTCAAATTATTGATGCTCGTGCAGAACCACGCTTTCTTGCCAAAGCGCCAGAACCACGTCCGGGTCTACGTATGGGGCATATTCCTGGGAGCAAAAACGTCCCATGGGATCTTCTCGTTGAAAAGGGTGAATTCAAATCACCGGAGCAACTTAAAGCTATTTTTACTAAACAAGGTGTGGATATCCATGCACCTTCAGTGATGACCTGTGGTTCAGGAATGACCGCAGCTGTGGTATTAATGGCATTAACATTATTAGGTAACCAAAACGTGCGTTTGTATGATGGTTCATGGGCCCAATGGGGGCAAGATAACGGCCTGCCAATCGAGTCGTAATCCTCTTCTTCCATAAAAATATAAGCCACTTGATATTTAAGTGGCTTATAGAATGAAGATTTACCAAGTAGAGGAAATGGTTATTTGGCAAATATCCCGGCTAAGAACAGTACGACAATCGCACCGATAACCGCGACAACAAAACTCCCAAAGTTGAAACCATCAACTTTTCCTTTACCAAAGAAAGTACTGATGTAACCACCCACAACGGCACCAACAATCCCCAGCACGGTGGTCATAATGAACCCCATGTGATAAGTACCTGGCATCAGCCACTTAGCTAAAACACCTGCAATTAGACCAAAAATAATCCAAGCAATTACACCCATCTTACGCCTCCCAGACTAGGTAATTTCACTATAATGTCAAAATGTTCTCATATAATAGTAGAGCTTTAAATAAATAAAATCGCTCTCCTACCAATTAAGTAAAGACCCTATAAGTTAATTTCGCAACTATAAAATTTTGCCAATCAACATTATTCATAACTAATTGCTCACAATTTCAGTTATCACTTGCGCAATCTGTTGGGCATTTTTTAACGACCTAACCTGAGAAAAAAGTTCATCTGCTTGATGATATTCTTTACGTAAATAGCCTAGCCATTGCTTAATCCGGGCTGCATGGTAATGGCCGGTATCCCCTTGTTTTTCAAGTTCTGTATACTTTAATAACAACCTGCCAACTTGCTCCCAAGGCATTTTAGATTCATTAAATTTGACCACTCGACTTAGGTTTGGGGTGTTTAGTGCTCCACGACCAATCATCACGGCATCACAACCTGTGATTTCAAGGCAGCGCTGTGCACTTGCATAGTCCCAAATTTCACCATTAGCAATCACTGGGATCGATAATTTACGGCGGATCTCTCCAATGGCAGACCAATTAATACTCTCTGCTTTATAACCGTCTTCTTTGGTTCTACCATGGACAGTAAGTTCTGTTGCCCCCGCCTGTTGAACCGCATCTGCAATTTCATAAGCAAATTCGGAACTATCCCACCCCAAACGAACCTTAACCGAAATAGGTAATTCTTTTGGAACTGCTTCACGCATTGATTTCGCAGCTTGATAAATCAAATCAGGTTGCTTCAATAACGTCGCACCACCACCGTGGCCATTAACTGTTTTTGATGGACACCCGCAATTTAAATCAACCCCCCAAGATCCTAACTCGACCGCTCGATTTGCGTTCTCTGCCAACCACTGAGGGTGTTGCCCTAATAACTGCACGCGAACTAATGTCCCTGAAGGGGTACGACTACCATGTTTTAGTTCAGGGCATAAACGGTAAAAAGTTTTTGCTGGTAAAAGAGTATCAACCACGCGAACAAACTCTGTTATGCACAGGTCATAGTCATTAACTTCGCTTAATAGACAACGTACTAAAGGGTCTAAAACTCCTTCCATAGGAGCTAATAAAACGCGCATAAATGGCTCACAAAAAACGTAATAACACCTGCTTATCATACCGTTTATTGAATAGATGAGCAGGAAAATTCTAAGATGGGGGTGACCAGTAACAGGCTTGAAATAGTTTCACAGGTAGCTCCAGTTAATGCCATTAACATTAAAAAGAGCTACAAGCTTTATGGAAGATTAGCTGTCACTTCGCCCTTGTTTGACTTTTTTCTGGGCGTTTTTCCATGGGGAACTTGCCCCCTTCCCTGAACTAGGCTTTGACGATGGCGAATTACTGCGACGTGGTGGTTTACCTTGGTTTCTATCACCTGAACGACGTTCATTGCGTTGTGGTGTTTTTTGAATAGGCTCCGCCTTTATGGAGGGGTCGGGCTCATAGCCTTCAATCGCCATCAATGGAATAGATTTTTTCAATAATTTTTCAATATCCTTGAGTAACTTAGCCTCATCGATACATACTAAGGAAACTGCCATCCCAGTTGCTTCTGCACGGCCTGTACGACCGATACGGTGAACATAGTCTTCTGCAACATTAGGAAGCTCAAAATTCACCACATAAGGAAGCTGTTCAATATCAAGGCCACGAGCTGCGATATCCGTTGCCACTAACACACGAATATCCCCAGATTTAAAATCAGCTAATGCACGAGTACGAGCCCCTTGGCTCTTGTTACCATGGATAGCAGCAGCTTTGACACCATCTTTATTTAAATGCTCAGCGAGACGGTTTGCACCATGTTTTGTACGTGTAAAAACAAGAACTTGTTGCCAGTTTTCACGGCCAATCATAAACGAAAGTAATTCCGCTTTTCGTTTTTTATCAACCAGATGAACATATTGAGTCACTTGCTCAGAAGCTGAGTTTCGCGGAGCAACCTCAATAGTTACAGGGTTATTGAGTAATTTATTCGCTAATTGTTTGATTTCGTCAGAAAACGTCGCTGAGAACAATAAGTTTTGACGTTTTTTAGGTAATTTATTAATCACCCTACGAATATCATGAATGAACCCCATATCTAACATACGGTCAGCTTCATCCAGAACAAAAACTTCGACTTGGGAAAGATCTACTGCATTTTGATGTTCTAAATCTAATAAGCGCCCCGGAGTTGCAATTAAGATATCAACCCCGCCACGTAACTTCATCATTTGTGGGTTAATACTTACCCCACCAAAGACGACAAAAGAACGAATACGCAGGTGACGGCTATATTCTTTTACATTTTCAGCAACTTGCGCTGCAAGCTCCCTTGTTGGCGTCAAAATTAACGCACGAATAGGCTTGCGATCCTTTCCTGCTCGAGGAGTTGTAATCAGCTTCTGTAAAATTGGCAATGTAAAACCCGCTGTTTTACCTGTACCAGTTTGGGCGCTAGCTAAAAGGTCGTTTCCTGCAAGCACGGCTGGGATAGCTTGTTGTTGAATAGGCGTAGGGCTTTCATAACCTAATTCATTAATGGCAAGCAAAATTTCCTCGTTTAACGCGAGGTCTGAAAAAGTAGTCAAATTAAATTACTCCGGGCTTCACCGCTTCAAATTGAATGTGGCAGTTATGGGGGAAGTGAGTCAGAAGATAAAGCGCAAACTGCCGTGCGACACTGTGTAAAATTCTAACATTATTTACAGATGATAAATATATTAATTTAGTTTGGTTAATAAATTAATATAAAATCCGACCCACATAGTATATATACTTACATTGTACTATGAGATGTCGTTTTTTACTTTTTATAAAAATGAAAAGCCATTAAGAGCTAATTAGGTGTTATTTAATTCTGAATTTTTAAAGGAATGGTTATGAATACAGGTTCATCGTCAACGTTGCGAGGAGAAAATGCGAAAATGCAATTGCTTCTCACTGCTGCTGATGTATATGGAGAACAAGGGCTTGATGGCGCTACTACACGCAAGATCGCACAGGCATCAGGGCAAAATATTGCCGCAATTTCTTATTATTTTGGCTCAAAAGAAGGTCTTTACTTAGCGGTAGCTCAGCTTATCGCAAAAACTATTCGGGACGATTTCCATGATGTTTTTCAAGCAATTGACAACTTTCTAAATCAACCTTTGTCAGTACAAGTAACTGATGATGCACTTGATTTACTACAAAAAACAGTCATTGCCTATAATCATTTTCAGTTGGAAAAGAAAAATTTAAGTTTTTCTCGGATATTAGCACGTGAACAACTCAACCCGACCGAAGCCTATACGGTAATCCATGAACAGGCTTTAGGCCCAATACATTCGCGCCTAAACCGCTTGATTGCGATTTACATTGGTGCTGACCCCAATCATTTAACAACGCTAATCCACACACACGCAATCCTTGGCGAAACACTTTCATTTCGAATTGCTCGAGAAACTTTGTTACGCCAAACGGGTTGGAAACATATCAATGAAAATGAATTTAAAATTATTAATCAAGTTCTTATTGAACATACAAATATATTATTAGCAGGCTTACGCCATCGCAAACAATATGAAAAGTGATATGATAAAATAATTAAAGTGATTCATTCACATTGATAATAACTAGAGGCTGGTGATTTTATTGCAGCTGGTGCCACATTTCTTCATTAAAAACAGCGGCCTCTAACAACAAATTTTGTTTTCATATCGTTGATTCTTTAAGTAAGGTTAGCTATGAGCAATAAAAACCGTTCTGTTGTTGTTTTCATTATTCTCATATTAATCGGTGCTGCAATTGGTGGTTATTACTACTATCAATCACAGCAAGACAAAATATTAACACTCTACGGCAATGTTGATGTCCGAACGGTTAATCTTGGTTTTCGAGTGTCAGGTAAGCTCAAATCCCTAAGCGTCGATGAAGGTGCAAAAATTATTGCAGGCGAGCAACTTGGTCTACTGGATGATGCCCCCTACATTAACGCGTTAAATAAAGCCAAAGGGGTACGTGACAGCGCCAAAGCCCAACTTGCTTTAAAAGAAAGTGGTTACCGTACTCAAGAGGTTGCACAAGTTGAAGCTGAAGTGGCTCAAAAACAAGCGGCTTGGCAATATGCCGATAACTTCTATAAACGTCAGCAAGGGCTTGCTGCCTCCCGCGTTATTTCAGCTAATGATTTAGATAACGCGAAGAACAATCGAAACCAAGCATTTGCCGCCCTTCAAGCGGCACAAGATAAACTAAATCAATACCAAAGCGGTTTTCGCCAAGAAGAGATAGCTGCCGCTCGAGGCGAATGGTTACAAGCCGAAGCGGCTGTCGCTCAAGCTGAACTCGACTTACAAGACACCGTCTTAACTGCACCTTCCTCTGGGACTATTTTAACCCGAGCAATCGAACCTGGCACAATCATCGGTGCAGGTAATACCGTATTTAGCGTCACTTTAACAAATCCTGTTTGGGTCAGAGCCTATGTTAGCGAACCGCACCTCGGTGATGCCATCCCCGGTAGAGAAGTCTTGCTGTATACGGATAGCCGCCCAAATCAGCCTTACCATGGTACCATTGGGTTTGTTTCCCCTACCGCCGAATTTACCCCTAAAAGCGTACAAACACCGGATTTACGAACCGATTTAGTCTATCGACTACGCATCGTCGTCAATGATGCAGATGATGCTTTACGCCAAGGTATGCCTGTAACTATTCAATTTACTGATAATAAACAGTAAGAGTTTGCTATGAGTGATGATTACAGTATCCGCCTATCCAATGTCGAGAAAACATTTGTTGGCTTGGATACTCCAGCCGTTGAAAGCTTAACAATCGATATTCATGGGGGCTCTGTAACAGGCCTTGTCGGCCCTGATGGTGCAGGAAAAACAACTTTAATGCGCATGATTGCAGGGCTATTAAAACCAGATGCAGGGAAAATTAGCGTGATGGGGCTCGACCCTATCGACGACAGCATTGCTATGCGAGCTGGCCTTGGTTATATGCCCCAAAAATTTGGTTTATATGAAGACCTGACCGTACAAGAAAATTTAAATTTGTACGCAGATTTGCGTGGCGTACTCGGCGAAGAGCGCCAAAAAACCTATCAGCAACTGCTTTCTTTCACCAGCCTAGCCCCTTTTACCAATAGGCTAGCCGGTAAATTATCGGGGGGGATGAAGCAAAAACTCGGGTTAGCCTGTACATTATTAGGAAAACCCAAGGTCCTTTTACTCGACGAACCCGGTGTTGGTGTTGACCCCATCGCTCGACGCGAACTATGGCAAATGGTTCATACTCTTGCCGATGATGGAATGCTCATTCTTTGGAGTACTTCCTATTTAGATGAAGCTCAGCAATGTAAAAATGTGCTGCTATTAAATAAAGGCAAACAGCTTTATGCAGGCAAGCCCGAGTTATTAACTGAAAAAATGGCGGGACGCTCGTTTTTACTTGATGTACCAGCCACACAAAAACGTACTGTATTACAAAACGCACTCGTATTACCAGAAACTACCGATGGTGTAATCCAAGGCCGCTATATTCGCTTAATTTTGAAGCCTAATGCATCACAGACAAATTTATTAACTGCATTAAATATGGCAGATGGAAAACTCATTGAAGCACAGCCACGTTTTGAAGATGCGTTTATTGACTTATTAGGCGGGGGCCCATCTCATCGTTCGGAATTAGCCGCTATCGTACCGCAAATTCCACCTAATCCTGAAGAAACCGTCATAGAAGCGCGTAATTTAACCAAAAAATTTGGCCAATTTGCGGCAACTGATACCGTAAATTTCCAAGTTAAACGAGGAGAAATTTTTGGTTTATTGGGGCCAAATGGTGCGGGAAAATCGACAACTTTTAAAATGATGTGTGCGTTAATGAAGCCAACAGATGGGCAAGCACTCGTTCTTGGAATGGATTTAAAAACGAGTTCAAACAAAGTCAGGCAGCACCTTGGCTATATGGCACAAAAGTTCTCGCTGTACGGTAACCTAAAAGTGGGGCAAAACCTGAAATTTTTTTCGGGTGTTTATGGTTTACATCATCAACAACAAACCAAAAAAATCCAAGAAATGGTTGAGGCCTTTAATTTCAAACCGATTATCAATCAGGTGACTGAATCCCTCCCTCTGGGGTATAAGCAGCGTTTAGCCCTCGCCTGCTCATTAATGCATGAGCCTGATATCTTATTTTTAGATGAGCCAACCTCAGGTGTTGACCCACTAACTCGTAGAGAATTTTGGTTACATATCAATGGAATGGTTGATAAAGGTGTTACCGTTATGGTCACGACTCACTTTATGGATGAGGCAGAGTATTGTGACCGTATCGGGCTGGTTTACCATGGAAAAATTATTGCGGCAGGAACCCCTGATGAACTGAAACAGCAAGTCGCAAGTGCTGAAAACCCTGACCCATCCATGGAAGATGCATTCATCGAGCTAATCATGAATTATGATAAGCAACAGGAGGCACTATGACTCACACCGCTTCTCATTTTTCATGGCGTAGGCTTAAAGCACTATGCTGGAAAGAAAGTAAACAAATTGTGCGGGATCCTAGCAGCGCTCTTATAGCTGTGCTTATTCCATTGATGTTACTATTTATTTTTGGTTATGGTATCAATTTAGACTCAAGTAAATTACGTGTCGGTATTTTACTTGAGCAACAAAGTTCGCAAGCTCGTGAATTGGTTGATACCTTCACTGGTTCGCCATTTATCGATGCGACTATTAGTAATAACCGCCATTTATTAATCGATAAAATGCAAGCGGGTGAAATTCGCGGCATTATCGTCATTCCTGTAAATTTTTCAGCCCAATTGCTGCAAAAACAAGGTCATGCCGCAATTCAAGTCATTACTGATGGCAGCGAACCGAATACGGCTAACTTTGTGCAAGCTTATACTCAAGGTGTGTGGCAAACGTGGCTGGTGCAGCAAGGGGAAAATAAAGGCTACCCAACAGACCCACTAATTGAACTTAATATGCGCTATTGGTTTAATGAAGCGGCAATTAGTCAGCATTTTATTATTCCAGGAGCAATTAGCATCATTATTACCGTAGTTGGTGCTATTTTGACCTCTTTAGTTATTGCAAGAGAATGGGAACGTGGCACGATGGAAGCATTGCTTTCAACCCAAATCACTAAAACTGAGTTATTACTTTCAAAATTATTGCCTTACCAAGTGCTTGGTACTTTTGTGATGGTATTATGCATGTTTGTCACCACTTTTGTCTTAGGAGTACCTTATCGCGGCTCTCTATTAGTATTATTTGTCATTACCAGCCTTTATTTGGCAACGGCATTAGGGATGGGGTTATTGATTTCAACAATTACTCGTAACCAATTTAATGCAGCGATGGTTGCTCTGAATGCCGCCTTCTTACCTGCTATTATGTTATCTGGCTTTATTTTTGAAATTGATAGTATGCCAGCCATTATTCAAGCTGTGACTTATTTTATCCCTGCCCGGTACTTTGTCAGCAGTTTACAAACTCTCTTTCTTGCAGGTGATATCTATATTGTTTTATTGATAGATTTCCTGCTACTCATCGCTTCTGCAATACTATTTATTGGACTGACGGCGCTAAAAACTCGCCGTCGTTTGGATTGAGGTGAAGTTATGTTTTATCGCCTATACACCTTAATTATGAAAGAGCTTCAATCATTACTTCAAGAACCACAAACACGGGCTATTTTGATTTTACCCGTGATATTTCAGATGATTTTATTTCCTCTGGCTGCCACTCTTGAGGTCACTAACACCACCATTGCAATTTTTGACCAAGACAGTGGTGAACATTCTATCGAGTTGACTCAACGTCTCGCCAAAGCCAGTGCGTTTTCTCAAGTTTTATTATTGAAGAATGAACATGAAATTCGTGAAACGCTTGATAACCGTAAGGCTCTGCTGGTTGTCCGTTTTGGGCAAAACTTTAGTGCTGATATTGCAAGCCACCATAACGCTAATATGCTGTTACTCCTTGATGGACGTAATTCAAATAGTGCGCAAATTGCAGCAAATTATGTTGCACAAATTGTCACTCAATACCAACATGAGCTAACGCAATCACAGACTCTGCCGAACAACAGTGAATTAATCGTTCGTAATTGGTACAACCCCAATTTAGATTATAAATGGTTTATTGTGCCTTCATTAGTAGCTTTAATAACTACGATCGGGGTACTGATTGTGACATCTCTTTCTATCGCAAGGGAAAGAGAACAAGGCACCCTGGACCAATTGCTCGTTTCTCCCCTTACCACTTGGCAAATATTTATTGGTAAGGCGGTACCTGCATTGATAGTAGCGACTGCACAGGCAAGTTTAGTCCTAGTTATTGGGATCTTTTGCTATCAAATTCCTTTTGCTGGCTCCCTACTCCTCTTTTATGCCACAATGTTATTCTATGGGTTGTCCTTGGTGGGGTTTGGTTTACTTATTTCAGCACTGTGTTCAACTCAGCAACAAGCGTTCATTGGAGTATTTGTATTTATGATGCCAGCAGTGCTGCTATCAGGTTATATTTCCCCAGTCGAAAACATGCCAATTTGGCTGCAACAAATCACTTGGATTAACCCAATTCGTCATTTCACTGAAATCACCAAACAGATATACCTAAAAAATGCTGATTTTTCAGTTATCTTCCATAGTTTATGGCCATTATTCATCATTGCGATAATCACCAGTTCAGTGGCCTATTACTTATTTAGGAAGAAGATAGCGTGATCAAAAGAAATAATATTACACTTTGAAAATACAATTAAAAGCATTGGAACTATCATTAACGCCTTGAATCACAAACAAGTTAATAATATTCAAATCATATTTTACGATAGTATTTAGATCAAAAAACCCTTGTTACCAAAGTAACAAGGGTTTTCAATTTTAACGACTTCTATCCCCTCATTTCACTGAGTAATGAGGAAAGCCACTCAAATTAGCGACGGTCACCAAAGATACGCAGCAACATTAAGAACAGGTTAATGAAGTCTAAATACAGAGATAACGCACCCATAATAGAGTATTTACGCATTGTTTCTCTGTCGTCTTCATCAATTTGTGAACCCATTTCTTTCAGTTTTTGAGTGTCATAAGCAGTTAAAGCAGCAAACAGTAAAACACCACCGTAAGTGATCACCCAATACATCATGGTGCTTTGCAGCCAGATGTTAACCAAAGAAGCGACAACAATACCAATCAGCGCCATAAACAGGAAGTTACCCATACCTGTTAAGCTACGTTTAGTGGTATAGCCGTAGAAACTTAATGCACCAAACATTACCGCAGTAATGACAAATGTGCCCGCAACGGACTCACCAGTATATGCGGCAAGAATAACTGAAATCGTTAAGCCGGTGAGCAATGAATAGAGCATAAACATGCCCGTTGCTGCCATGCCACTAATTTTTTGCAGCAGGAATGAAATGCCCATCACTAAACCAAGTTCAGCAATAATCATTCCAAAAAAGAGAATCTTATTGGTTGCAATGGTGTAGTACAAACCACTGCTTACAGAATACCATGCCACAAAAGCTGTCAGCAGTAGACCGACTGTCATCCAGCCGTATACTTGCGACATAAATGCCTGAACGCCAGTATTGGCACCCTGGACAAGAGAATCATTACGTTGATCAAACTGACCCATGATGGTTACCCTTTCGCTAAAAGAAAAATCGACCCAGTAAAAATACTGCAATCGGAGAAATTAACCAAAGTCTAACACATTCTTTTGACAATACCATTCAGCAAATTCGTATTTTTTAGCGGAAAAAATGCGATTACCAGCGGTTTGCAGACGCCTCGTCGGTTTCTTTCGCTTCCACCCAACGTTCATTTTCAGGTAAGGTTTCTTTTTTCCAAAATGGGGCTTTCGTTTTTAAGTAATCCATAATAAATTCAGCCGCTTGAAATGCTGCATTACGATGAGCACTCGTGACCCCAACAAAAACAATTTCTTCGCCGGGTTGTAAGGTGCCAATGCGGTGGATCACACTAACTCTCTGCAATGGCCAACGCTCTTTTGCTTCTATGACTATATTCGCTAACGCTTTTTCAGTCATTCCTGGGTAGTGTTCGAGTGTTAATGCCGCAACGCTGTCACCTAAATTATGATTACGCACTTTCCCCGTAAAAATCACCACTGCGCCATCACTATCACACTGTGCAAGCCATTGATATTGCTCACCAACACTAAAATTTTCAGTTTGTACTGCAATATGGGTGTTTTCCATATTACCCCCCAGTGACAGGTGGGAAAAATGCCACTTCGTCCCCTTCTGAGAGAGGGTGGTCTAGTGAAACAAATGATTGATTAACAGCGGCAAGTAATTTGCCATCTTCAAGTGCCAACGCCCAACGATCCCCTTTTTGTGAAAGTGCTTGGCGCAAGTCTTCCACTTTTTGGTATGAGTCTGTAAGTTCTAAACGTTCCGTTCCAACTAGCTCACGTACCTGAGCAAAAAATAATACTGTGATCATTATTCCACCTTAAAATGTCCAGATTTGCCGCCTGTTTTCTCTAATAAACGAACAGGGCCAATCACCATATCTTTTTGCACGGCTTTACACATGTCATAAATCGTCAACGCAGCAACGGATGCGGCTGTTAACGCTTCCATTTCTACCCCTGTTTTCCCTGTTAACCGGCAACAAGTTTCAATACGGACGCGGTTATGTTCAGGTTCCGCTTTCAAGGTCACTTCAACTTTGGTTAACAACAATGGGTGGCATAATGGGATAAGCTGCCAAGTGTTTTTTGCCGCTTGAATACCCGCAATACGTGCCGTGGCGAACACATCTCCTTTATGATGGCTACCATCGACAATCATCGTTAAGGTTGCTGGGTTCATGGTGACATAAGCTTCTGCGCGAGCTTCACGGACAGTTTCAGCTTTGGCTGAAACATCAACCATATGCGCCTCGCCCGACGCATTGAGGTGAGTCAGTTGGGACATATTTTCTCCTGAAATAAAAAAGAGTTAACCGCCGATTACGGATAAATTTGGTGTAATTCCGCTATCGCCCATATGCAGAAAATGGGTTTCTCGTTTATGGTGTAAGCCCCGTTGAATACGCGCTTTTAACGCTTCGTTTTGGTCATCTGCGCCCAATAAATCACGAAGTGGAATACCATTTTCACCAAATAAACATAAATGGAGATTTCCTAGTGAGGAAACACGTAAGCGGTTACAGCTTTGGCAAAAATCTTTTTCGTAAGGCATGATAAGCCCAATTTCGCCTTGGTAATCTGGATGACTAAAGACTTGAGCTGGCCCATCACTACGAGAACGAGGAAGCATATACCAGCCTTCTTCGATTAAACGTTCGCGAATAGTTTCGCCTGAAATATGAAAGCGTTGGAAGATATCACTTCCATCACCGGTTTCCATGAGTTCAATAAAACGTAATTGAATTGGTCGGTGCTTGATCCAATTTAGGAATGACTTCAACGCAATATCATTGACATTTTTCATGAGCACTGCATTGACTTTTACTTTTTCGAAGCCTGCTTCAAAGGCGGCATCAATGCCTTTCATCACCTGAAAGAATTTATCTTGCCCTGTGATGGCCGCAAATTGGCGTGGATCTAAGCTGTCAACGCTCACATTGATCGCGTTCAACCCTGCGGCTTTCCATTCATGCACATCTCGCGCCATACGGTAGCCGTTGGTTGTTACGGCTATTTTTTTGATTGATTCATTTTCATTGATGGCAGCAATAATATCACTGAAATCTTTGCGCATAGTCGGCTCACCGCCCGTAATACGCACTTTTTCTGTGCCTAATTCTGCAAATGCCGTACTGATACGACGAATTTCATCTAATGTTAAGAATTCATGGCGACCGCTTGGCTTGTAGCCATCGGGTAGGCAGTATGTGCAACGAAAGTTGCAAACATCTGTTATAGAAAGCCGAAGATAATAAAATTTCCGGTCAAATTGATCGACAAGTTGCTGCATAATCACACCTTTCCAAGTACGGGAGATGCAGACATTTCTATCTTGCACCCTGGTGGCTCTAGGCCACGGCCAGTGCATCATATTCAGTCGTTCAAACTTAGACGCAAAGGCTAGGAGTTTTATCTGGAACCGAGTCACTGATTTTAAACTGCAAAATGCGTCACTCTGTTCACTTAATTTATGTAAGGATTCTAGCCGATAGAAATTGAAAAAGCGAATTGCAATTCGATATATATCATTATATACAACGACTTACAAAAGACATAGTTGAATCACCGAAGCTATTATTATCAATGACAATTTTCCATTTTGAGTGGTTTCAAACCGTATAATTTCATACTAATTGATTAACATCTCTAACTATTTAATTAAACATTTATTGATATAGATCTAAAATGGGGAGCAAGCTCCCCATCTGATTGTTTACGTTATAAATATCAGCACTTAACGCTTATCAAAACCGATATTTCAAATTGAATAATTGGCATATCAATTAAAAATAAATAGTGAAGCACAGAATTCATTAATCAAAACGCTAAATAATTTGCGTTGTTAGTTGTGATTAGGCGACAGATGAAGATACCTTGGAATTACACACCAATACAGAATCGTCTCTTTTATTGTTTTTTGTCACGGTACTTAAGCCAAGAATGATGTTTTATGGTAGATTAACGCCCAATTTATTTTAGTCGCCATAAAACGGGCATTAGCGTAAAAAACGTATTTCGTAACTCGCTGGTTTACTTGCTTTTATAAGTACTGAAAATTAACTGATATAGGAACACTATGCCGAATTGTAGTCTGGCGGATCTCAAACATGTTGTCGCTTTAGGTGGCGGCCATGGGCTTGGTCGCGTGATGTCTTCACTTTCTTCTTTAGGTTCTCGTTTAACGGGTATTGTCACCACAACCGATAATGGGGGCTCGACTGGTCGTATTCGTCGCTCTGAAGGTGGGATAGCTTGGGGAGACATGCGTAACTGTTTAAATCAGCTAATTACTGAGCCGTCCATTGCTTCAGCGATGTTTGAATACCGTTTTAGCGGAAATGGTGAGCTTTCAGGCCATAATTTAGGTAATTTAATGTTAAAATCATTAGATCACTTAAGTGTGCGCCCACTAGAAGCCATAAATCTTATCCGTAATATGCTAAAAGTCGATGCGCAGTTGATCCCGATGTCGGAATCTCCTGTTGATTTAATGGCTGTCGATGAAATGGGTAATGAAGTGTACGGTGAGGTGAATGTTGATGCCTTACATGAAATCCCACAAGAGTTACGTTTGTATCCAACAGTCAAGGCAACTAAAGAAGCCTTGCAGGCTATCCACCAAGCAGACTTAATTATTATCGGCCCTGGCAGTTTTTTTACTAGTTTAATGCCATTATTACTTTTGGATGAAATTGCGGCTGCACTACGCGAATGTAAAGCCCCGATGATTTATATTGGCAATTTAGCGAAAGAAATTAGCTCCCCTGCTGCAAACCTGTCTTTACCTGACAAACTAAAAATGATGGAACAGTATATTGGCTGCCAAAAAATTGATGCGTTAATCCTTGGCCCACGCACACAAACCAATAATATCAGCCCTGACCGCAAAATAATCCAACGGGTACTCGAAGCTGACGATATTCCGTATCGCCATGATAGAAAGCTGTTACTGCAAGCCATCGAAGAAACCATCAACTTGTTATAATCCCCAACCGCCATTCCGCTGCTAAATACCCGCAGCGGAAAACTCTTCCAACCTTATTGTTACAATACCCATTTTCAAAATACTTTGCGTTGTGGGTAGGCGGCAAGTGAAGGCAGCTCGGGGAGCATACATAAAGTATGTGACCCGAGTGACTGAACGAAGCCAACACCCCCACAACGCGAAGTATGAAGAAAATAAAAGCAGCTCGGGGAGCATACATAAATATGTGACCCGAGTGACTAAACGCAGCCAACACCCCCACAGCGTGAAGTATGAAGAAAATAAAGGCAGCTCGGGGAGCATACATAAATATGTGACCCGAGTGACTGAACGAAGCCAACACCCCCACAACGCGAAGTATGAAGAAAATGATGAAAATTAGGAATTAGCGATAAACTGGGAGCGTATCTCCTGCAATTCGTCTCTGACTCGCGCAGCCGCTTCAAATTCAAGATCTTGAGCATGCTTATACATTTGCGCTTCAAGTTGCGAAATCCGTTGCTCCAATTCTTTTGTTGACATTGATTGAATATCAACCGAATTATTATTTTTGGTATTGTCTTTCGTGCGGCTTTTTCCTTTGCCACCCACTTTGTGGCCAATTTGCAGAATATCACCGATTTTCTTATTCAACCCTTGTGGAACGATGCCATGTTCTTCGTTGAACGCCATTTGTTTAGCACGGCGACGCTCTGTTTCTGCAATCGCTTTTTGCATGGAGTTGGTGATCCTGTCTCCATAGAGGATTGCCTTACCATTTAAGTTACGAGCCGCACGCCCTATGGTTTGAATAAGCGAACGTTCCGAACGCAAGAAACCTTCTTTATCCGCGTCTAAAATAGCCACCAGAGATACCTCTGGCATATCCAAGCCTTCTCTTAATAAGTTGATCCCAACCAGCACATCAAACTCACCAAGCCGCAAGTCGCGAATAATTTCCACGCGCTCGACTGTATCGATATCTGAGTGAAGATAACGAACTCGCTCCCCGTGTTCTTCGAGATATTCCGTTAAATCCTCGGCCATACGTTTAGTTAATGTGGTGACTAACACACGTTCATTTTTCTGCACACGTATACGAATTTCAGACAGTAAATCATCTACTTGGGTAGAAACTGGGCGAACTTCAATTATCGGGTCAAGTAGGCCTGTAGGCCTAACAACTTGCTCAATCACCTCATTGCCTGATTTATCAAGCTCATAGTTACCCGGTGTTGCTGAAACATAAATAGTTTGCGGCGCTAAAGCTTCGAATTCTTCAAAACGCATTGGCCGGTTATCTAATGCAGAAGGAAGACGAAAACCATATTCAACTAAGGTCTCTTTTCTTGAGCGGTCCCCTTTGTACATCGCGCCTATTTGTGGGATGGTAACGTGAGACTCATCTACCACTAGCAAGCCATCTGCAGGCAAGTAATCGAATAATGTCGGAGGTGGTTCACCGGGCGCACGACCCGATAAGTAGCGCGAATAGTTTTCGATACCTGAACAATAACCGAGCTCATTCATCATTTCTAAGTCGAATTGTGTTCGTTGGGTAATACGCTGTTCTTCAAGTAGTTTATTGTTTTCCAGTAATACTTTTCGCCTATCCGCTAATTCAATCTTAATTTGTTCCATTGCTTCAAGGATACGTTCTCTCGGTGTGACATAGTGCGTTTTTGGATAAACGGTAAAGCGAGGAACACGATGTTGTATTTGACCTGTCAATGGGTCAAATAATGATAACCGTTCAACTTCGTCATCAAATAGCTCAACGCGTAAGGCATATTCGTCTGATTCCGCTGGGAAAATATCGATAACTTCGCCGCGAACACGGAAAGTCCCTCGCGTGAAGGCTTGGTCATTACGCGTATATTGTAAGTCCGCTAAACGCCTTAAAATTGAGCGCTGGTCGATGATCATGCCATCCGTTAGGTGCAACATCATTTTTAAATAGCTGTCAGGGTCACCCAAACCATAAATAGCTGACACAGAAGCCACCACAATTACATCGCGGCGTTCGAGTAAGGCCTTAGTCGCAGATAGACGCATTTGCTCAATATGTTCGTTTACAGAGGCGTCTTTTTCAATGAAAGTATCTGAGCTTGGGACGTAAGCTTCAGGCTGATAATAGTCATAGTAAGAAACGAAATATTCCACGGCGTTATCTGGGAAGAAGGCTTTCATTTCACTATAAAGCTGTGCCGCTAAGGTTTTATTATGCGCCATTAGCATGGTTGGCCGGTTCTCTTGCGCAATGACGTTGGCAATAGTGAACGTTTTACCGGACCCCGTTACGCCTAATAGAGTTTGATGAGCAAGTCCATCTTGTAGCCCTTCCCTTAATTTATGGATAGCTTCGGGTTGGTCCCCTCCCGGCTGAAAATCAGAATACAGCTTAAAATCCTTACTCATATTAACGCCCCTTAACAAGTTTCTTCCAATATGATACTGGATAAAAAACCAGCTTCAAGTATTGAAGCTAAATTTTCTGTTAATCTCCGCTCTGATATGTTTATAAAAATGTTATCCCCAAAAAAGTACTTGACCTTTTTGAAACTTTATATTTTATGCTATTGCATTTTTATGCCATACCTCAAATATAAATTGAAGGCTTGATTTTATTTAACCATTTGTATTTATTATAGATTAATTTAAAGTCCAGAATCACATCAAATAAACCCAAAGCCGCTTGTCACCTAGCGTAGAACTTGTTTTATAACGTTAATACACAAGGTTATCCACAGAAATGGTGGATAACTCTTGAAGCCCTTAGAGCTCATGGATTCACAGGATCTCTAAGATTTGCTCAATGGAGGCAAAATGACAAAAAGATGGCAGTTTAATGAAAAAATTTTTAAGTAGTAACTGCTATGAAAAACAGATTTTATATTTTTTATTAAGATCTGAGTGGTATTTTTACTGAAATACTTGACAGTATTTTAGTTGAGAACGTTAAAAAAGATCGGCTCCCTATATAACAATTGATCAGCCCCAAGCATTGAGTGTGGCTTGGGGAAAAGTATTGATATTTTTATATAATCAAATAGTTAATAAAGAAAGATCCAAATAGCTTCCTAATTTACCGTTGAGTGTTTTTTGGTGTGGGATCACCCCTAAACAAGGTACTTTGATCATTCGGTTAAGTGTTGACAAATATTGCTCTTGGAAAATACCTGCGGGTTCAACTTCATTGGCAACCCAGCCGGCTACGGGTAAACCTGCAGCTTCGATAGATTCCATGGTTAACAATGCATGGTTTATACAGCCTAACTTAACACCAACAACTAAAATAACGGGGAGTTGCTGTTCAATCACCCAATCTGCATAAGTTTTTTCTACAGATAACGGAGTATACCATCCACCAGCCCCCTCGACTAATAACCAATCCGCTTGGGACTTCAAATAAACCAATCCTTTATTTATCACTGAAAATTCAATGGGTTGATTTAATTTCTCACTGATAATGTGCGGTGAAGTTGGCGCTTCAAATACAATAGGGTTAATCGCCTCATAGGGTAATTTTACTCGACTATTGGCTTGTAATAACAACGCATCGCTATTACGTAGGCCATCCGCCGTGAGCTCACTCCCAGATGCGACAGGCTTATAGCCCACCGTATTCAAACCTTGATAACCCGCAGCTTGCAATAAAGCACAACTTACAACGGTTTTCCCTACTTCTGTATCCGTTCCTGTTACAAAGTACATTTTAGTCACGGTAAATCGCTCCAAACACCGTATGATAAGTTAGAGGTAAGCCTTGCTCTGTCATTGGATAGAGCAAAGCAAGTTGCTGCAAATGCTGGCGGGTCATTAACCCTGCTTTACGCCCAGCAGTCAAATGTGTCGCTCCAATGCCTTTCAATGAATGAAGCAACGCTATTAATTCAGGAAAATAGACGGTATCCTTCTGAAAAATAAGTTTATGTCTCCATGACTGACAACTATTTTGTATCTGCTGAACACTGAGAAAGGAATTCACATGTGAATAGCCGTCAAGTGAATGCCAAGCTGAAGACAATTCTGCGAGAGAATGCTCTGCAAGTGTGGTGAACACCACAACTCCCCCCGGTTTTGTCACTCGATATAATTCACTTAATGCTTTGCTGAGATCTTGGCACCATTGGACCGATAAATTGGAAAAAACCACATCAAAGGTTTGTGAATCTAACGGAATGGATTCTATATCAGCACATAAATAATGATCAGCCACAGCTTTCGTTTGCGCCATTTCGAGCATACCAGCAGAAAGATCTAAAGCCGTGATGTGATGTCCTTGATTTTTCAGTTTATGGCTAAAATACCCCGTACCGCACCCTGCATCTAAAATATGTAATGGTGCTGTGATTTCTGAACTGTTTAAGACTGAAGTCAGTTGACCAAGCAGTTGTGTTCCTGTTGATCGTTGATAACTTGCCACTGAGTCATAACTTTTAGCCGCACGGCCAAATGCCGCTGCAATTTTATGCTTTTCACGACTGAGCGATAAAGTCATGTAAAGCCTCCAATAATTGATCGATATCTTGACGTTGATGCGCAGCGCTTAATGTGACTCGTAACCTAGCACTCCCAGTCGGAACCGTTGGCGGCCTGATCGCTTGCACCCAAATATTTTTTTTGCGTAAGAAATTGGCTAACTGTTGGCTAGCTTGGTTTTCCCCGATAATTAATGGTTGAATAGCCGTCATTGAATTAGCCAGCTGCATGCCATTAAAATCAGCATTATTTCTAAAATACGCAATATGTTGGTTAAGGTCTTCTCGTGCTTGATCTGCGAGCTGAATTTGCTCAACTGCCGCTAGAAGCGCGACAGCCTGAGCCGGAGGCATTGAAGTGCTATAAATTAAATGGCGTGCGGATTGGACAAAAAATTCAGCCGTTGACTCATCACACAATACCGCTGCGCCGCTTAAACCAAACGCTTTACCAAATGTCACGACTAAAATTTCAGGTTTAACCCCATTCGCGAAGCAACTACCACGGCCTTGTTCTCCGATAACACCAATACCGTGTGCATCATCAACCATCAGCCAAGCATGCTGATTTCTAGCGATTTCCTGCAATTGTTGAAGTGGAGCACTATCGCCATCCATACTAAAAACGCCTTCTGTGACGACAAGCGTTTTTCCCGAAACCGGTTTTTGAATTAAGTTATCAAGTGATAGAGGGTTATTATGCTTAAAGCGCCTTAATTGAGCCCCTGAATGAATCGAGGCCTCCATTATTGATGCATGGCTAAGTTTATCCGCTAAAATACGATCATTTGCCGTCATTAATGCCGTGATCACCGCATGGTTCGCGGCAAAACCTGAAATAAACAATAAGGCTTTTGGATAGCCGAGCCAATCAGCGAGAGCTTGCTCTAATTTATCATGTGCTTTGGTGAACCCTGTAATATGGCCCGATCCTCCACTACCCACACCATATTCATCAGCCCCACGTTGCCACGCGGCAACCACTTGAGGATGATGGGCTAATCCCAAATAATCATTGGATGAGAAATTAAGAAATTCTTTTCCAGCCAGAAAAAGCGAACGACCATTGGCACTATCAATACACTGCCGTTGACGCCAGATAGAAGCCTGCTTACGCTGCTCTATCTGGTTTTGTATAAATGATTGCCAAGTCATTATACTGCTGCGTTATAAAATTGAGGGTTATCGGCGGTTAACAACGTTTCGGCTAACTTAGCGGCTTGATGGTTATCCCCTTCGCCAGTTTCAATTCGCTCAGGGTTAATATCCAGTTTTCTAAATAGTGCTAAATCTTTGTTTTCATCAGGATTTGGCGTCGTTAATAATTTACACCCATAGAATACTGAGTTCGCACCGGCCATAAAACATAATGCCTGAGTTTGCTCATTCATGTATTCACGGCCTGCCGACAGCCTAACGTATGACGTTGGCATCATGATACGTGCAACGGCAATAGTACGAATAAAATCAAACGCATCGACATCTTCGTTATCTGCCATCGGGGTTCCTTCAACCTTCATCAACATGTTGATCGGCACACTTTCTGGCGGTTTAGGTAAATTTGCCAATTGCACCAATAAGGCCGCTCGGTCACTGACTTTTTCGCCTAAGCCTAAAATCCCACCAGAGCAGACTTTGATCCCTGCGTCTCGGACATTTTCGAGTGTATTTAAGCGGTCTTGATAACTGCGAGTCGTAATAATATTGCCATAGTATTCAGGAGAGGTATCAAGGTTATGATTATAATAATCTAACCCGGCTTCTGCTAAGCGTTGAGCTTGAGAGTTATCAATCATCCCTAAAGTCATACAGGTTTCCATCCCTAATAACTTCACTTCTTTTACCATCATTTCAAGATAAGGCATATCGCGTTCTTTCGGATTCCGCCATGCCGCGCCCATACAAAAACGCGTTGAACCTGCTTGCTTAGCTTTTTTCGCAGACTCCAGAACTTGCTGAACTTCCATTAGTTTTTCAGTTTCTAGTCCTGTTTTATAGCGCGCGCTTTGCGCACAATACTTACAATCTTCTGGGCAAGCCCCAGTTTTAATCGATAGCAAAGTACTGACTTGCACTTGCTGGGGGTCGAAATGTTGGCGATGAATTTGCTGTGCCTGAAATAATAATTCAAAAAAAGGCATTGAAAACAGTTCATTAGCTTGTTTTATTGTCCACTGTTTTAATTGGCTCACGGAAACTCTCCAGTTGAAAAAGTTGTTGCCAGTTTAAATATTGCGATTATCATGTCAACTAAAATGATCTAAAAAAGTTGACGATGATAGCAAATGGATAACGTAGATATTCAGTTTGATGCCAAACATATTTGGCACCCTTATACCTCGATGAGCCAGCCAATTCCGGCTTATCCGATTGTTGAAGCCCATGGAGCCGAGCTAATCATGGCCGATGGGAAAAAATTAATTGATGGTATGTCTTCATGGTGGGCAACCATTCATGGTTACAATCATCCTGTATTAAACCAAGCGGTAACAACGCAATTAGCGAAAATGTCCCATGTGATGTTTGGCGGGATTACGCACCCACCCGCAGTGAATCTATGTAAACAGTTGGTTGCTATCACACCAGAGCCGCTGGAATGTGTGTTTCTCGCTGACTCAGGCTCCGTGGCAGTTGAAGTTGCTCTGAAAATGGCATTGCAATATTGGCAAGCAAAAGGGGAAAAGCGTCAGCGCATCCTGACATTACGCCATGGATATCATGGTGATACTTTCGGTGCGATGGCCGTTTGTGACCCAGATAATTCAATGCATGGCCTGTATAAGGGGTATTTACCTCCGCATATTTTTGTGGAAGCCCCTCAATGCGGTTTTTACGACGAATGGGACAGCGCCGATTTGCATCCTCTTGAAGTTCAACTTGCCGAAAATAGCGATAAAATTGCGGCGATCATCCTTGAACCGATCGTTCAAGGGGCTGGTGGAATGCGTATCTATCACCCTGAATATTTAAAGGGAGTCCGCCATTTGTGTGATCAATATGGTCTACTGTTGATCGCTGATGAAATTGCGACTGGTTTTGGTCGTACGGGTAAATTGTTTGCTTGCCATCATGCTGATATATCACCCGATATTATGTGTTTAGGTAAAGCACTAACTGGGGGCTATATGACACTTTCTGCCACTCTCACAACTCGCCATGTGGCAGAAACCATTAGCAATGGTGAAGCAGGTTGCTTTATGCATGGACCAACCTTTATGGGTAACCCTCTTGCCTGTGCGGTGGCGGATGCCAGCCTGAGTTTGTTACTCAATAGTCCTTGGCAGAAAATAATTGCCACTATCGAACAACAACTTAAGGCTGAACTGATGCCTTTAATATCCCACCCTAGTGTTGCAGATGTACGTGCTCTTGGTGCAATTGGCGTGATTGAAATGAAGCAGCCAGTCAATACAGCCGCTTTACAAAAAGTATTCGTGGAAAATGGTGTTTGGGTTCGCCCATTCGGCAAACTTATTTATGTTATGCCACCGTATATCATCACCCCCGAGCAACTCAGTAAAGTAACAAATGCAATGGCAAAAGTGTTGGGATAGCACAATAAATTCAATGGTAATCGAAGTGATTCTTACTGAATTTTTAATCTAGAGTATTTCATAAATCATTTGAGCTGTAACAAGGCGGCAAGTGAAACTAAGCCCTAGGAGCATACACCAGTATGTGACTAGGGTTAGTAAACGTAGCCAACACAGTTACGGCTCAAAGGATGACTGAAATAACCCACATAGGACCTTTCCCGACCATATACCGTCCTATTTGTGTCAATTTCCCTGTAATCGGGTCAATTTCAGAAACTGAAATATGGTCTGATTTTTGCCCACTCGAAATTAAAAAACGCCCTGTCACATCAATATTAAAGCCTCTTGGGTGCGTCTCTGTTGGGTAACGTGCTTCTAATGTTAGCTCGCAACCGTCATCAGAAACCAGATAGTGGCTGAGGTAACTTTCAGAACGTTCACTAACATACAAATGGCGGCCATCTGGCGTAATGTGGATATCTGCAGCCCAGCGCTGACTTTCGTTACCTAATGGGTAATTTGCCAAAGTTTGCATGTTACGATAGCGAGTAAATTTACGATACACGCCTACCGTTGAGTCTAACTCATTCACACAATAAATGACTTTTTCAGTAGGATGGAAAGCCAGATGACGGGGGCCGGATTTCTCAGCTGTGGTAATTTGATCTGCGGTTGCTTCGGTTAAATAACCATTTTCATGTAAATCGAATAAACGGATATGGTCTTCGCCTAAACAAGGAACCCAAAGCTGTTGGTTATCAACATCAACATGGGAAGAATGTGGATTACGCAAGCCTTCAATCACTTGAACAACGCGATCTGGGACGCCTTCTTCATTAATGGTTAACACTGACAAGTTATGTTGATGATATGAAGGAACAAATAGATATTTGCCATTATTATCAAGGGATAAATGAACCGGTGTACCTGGAATTGATGTCTCCGCTTTTAAACGTAGTAACCCTTTCTCTTCAATTTCATAGGTTACGACACGGAAATTCGGGCGCACACCAATATAAAGGTGTTTTTTATCATGGCTGAATACCATAGGTTGCACTTGACCCGGTGTTTTTACCGTTTGCAGAAGAGTAAGCTCCCCAACCTCATTCATCGACCACACGTGAATTTGCTGACTCTCGGGGCTCGCAATATAAACAACCTGATTCATCCTGACTCCTTAATTCATGATAAAAATACAAAACCGCATCTATAATCCACTATATTGGCTTCACTATACTTTATATTATGCAAATTACACTGGGTAAATAGCACTGACGCGGCTGTTACATATCGTACCAAGAACAAATAATAATGATACTAAAACGGTTCAGTTAACGTTATGATGATAAAACATATCAAGTTGACTATTTTTATAGCAATAATTTCTCATTATTCGTTAAATTCATCATCTCCCTATCTCTACCCCTTTAGTAAGATAGGTAACAACTAAATCACGTGGAGCCGTTTATGTCATACCGCGTTATTGCGCTCGATCTTGATGGAACACTGCTTGATCACCAAAAGAAAATTCTGCCTGAATCTTTAGCAGCCTTACAAGAAGCACGCCGCCAAGGCGTCAAAGTGATCATTGTCACAGGCCGCCATCATGTTGCGATTCATCCGTTTTATCAAACTTTAGATCTCGATACTCCAGCCATTTGTTGTAATGGAACCTACCTATACGACTATTTAGGCAAAAAAGTTCTAAAATCAGATCCTATGACCCTCAATTCTGTCACACAAATGATAGACAAACTGCGTGGAACAGATATTCAGCATTTAATGTATGTTGATAATGCAATGCTCTATAACGCACAAACAGAAGGCATTAAGCGTACATTGAATTGGGCCGAATCCTTACCTGTTGCACAGCGCCCAACCATTGAATTTGTTGAAGATTACGCTGATGTGATGCATAACTATGATTCTATTTGGAAATTTGCTGTTAGCTCGCCAAATACGGAGCAACTTCATCGAGTCGTTAGCGAAATTGAAAATGATTTTGGTTTGGACTGTGAATGGTCTTGGATGGATCAGGTTGATGTCGGCCGCAAAGGCAATAGCAAAGGCCAACGCTTAAAAGAGTGGGTCGAATCCCAAGGGATGACGATGAATGATGTTGTGGCTTTCGGTGACAATTTTAATGACTTAAGTATGCTGACAACCGCAGGTTTAGGTGTAGCGATGGGCAATGCGGTTGATGAAATTAAGCAGCAGGCCAAGTTAGTCACTCGCATCAACACGGAGCCGGGTATTGCTGAAGTTATCCGTAAATACGTTCTCTAACGGGGTTATGAAATAACAAGAAAACTTAGTTCAATTCTGGTTACTGACACTCTCCATACTTTTCGGTTAAAGATTGTCAGTAACCGGAAAAAACTCTACATAATTGATGAATCAATACAACTTATTGGGTAAGTAATTCGATTAACGCTTGCTCTAATACAGGTAAGGCCGCGCCATAAATTCGTGAGTTTCGGCTCATCTGACTCATTGAGAGTTCCGGTAATGATTGGCCAAAAAAACGATTTTGCTGTTGGAAGCTCTCACAAAACGCAGCCCAGATTTGCGGGTTTTTCACAAAAGGCCCCGACACAATTAAACGTGAAGGGAAAAATACACGACAAATATTTGATGCTGCATTTGCCATATGAGAAACAGCTTGCTGCATCGCTGCATTATTCACTAGATCATGAGTAGCCAAAATTTCTGCCACATTTTCTTCATCATCATGGGCTTTAAATTTACCATCAAGCACATCTGAACCAATTGCCCATAATGCAGTAACCGTTTCTAAGCACCCAACTTGCCCACACTGACACGGCTTATTTTGCCCTGGGATATGCCAATGCCCTATTTCACCAAAAGCATGTCCACCTATATTGATGTAATTATCTGCGGTACTAAAGGCAACCCCGACACCGTACCCCCAATGCAGTAATAACGTACTTTTGCGACGCTCAAGTACATGTAGCATTAACTCGTCGTCCAAAGTTCTTGATAAAACAACACGATACTCAGGGGGAAATAAACTTTTGATATCTAAATTATTCATTCTAGGCCAACGAGATGCATGTATCCAATGATAAGTTTTGCGATCAAATAACCCCCCTAAAGAGAAGACACACCCCGAAACTTCCGCTGTTCTCGGTATTTTTTGCAGAATATTTTTGTGAAGTTGGCTAATTTTGCTGGCTAATGCTTGGCTATCACACTCAGGTGATGCTTCAAGCTGCTCATGCGCAATGACATTAGAAACTAAATTGATAGCAAAAACATGTAATGACAAACTAATGACTTGGAAAACTAATGTTACTAAACGATTAGGATTCACTACCAGTATCATTGATGGCCGACCTCGCCCTGAATGTTGGCTGATTGTTTCGGTCAATAAACGGTTATCTAAAAGCTCAGTAACATGTTCTGATACGGTAGTTGAGCGGATATTCAGAAATTTTACTGCTTCACGACGTGTCGTGATTTGGCCATTTAAAATGGCAAAAAAAATACGTTCCTTATCATTTGTAATAGACTGAGTGATCGGTAAATGTGATAAAAAGCCAGTCGTTGTTTTTAATATCATAATAATTCGATATAAAGCCGTTTAATCTAGGTCCCTGCACCATTCATCAAATAGGAATAGGCAACCTACCTACAGCTTACCCCTTCTCAAGTCAGAAAAATGGTAAATAACTATCGATAAAGTATGCCTCAAGGGTCTATCGTCAATCAATCCTTATTAATAAAAGAAAAAAGCCAGAACGCGGTAAGGCAGCCTGGCTTTTGCTGGTTAAAACAATACGCTAAAGTAATTAAAATGTATATTCACGCACAACTTCACGATTGATAGTGCTCTTTACAATATTTAGTTGGTCATCCCAGGTAATTGCTGATACTGGAGGGGTTATTCCACACCTCATCAATGCGGGCTGTAAATAATGGCGTGGATTAGTGGTCGCCATCATAATAGCTTCATCAAAGCTTGCTATCTTATTGTTCACTATATTACGTACCGCTTGGTCTAATGTCAGGCTAGACCCCGCTAAATTAGCTTCCCCGGGAACCCGCACGGTGCCATCATCAGTACGTTCAATTGACATAGCTGCAAATTGGTAATTCCCTGCTTTATTACAACCTGCAGCGCTGACAGCGTCTGTCACTAAAATTGACCTAGCGACCGTCTTAGTTCGTAATAAATTTTTTAATGCGGGAAATGGAATATGTATTCCATCAGCAATAAAACTGGCACCAATAGCATCGCAACTTAATTGAGCTTGAAGCGTATTTTCCAATTTATGTAAATATTGAGGAATACCATTTCCTAAGTGTGTACTCATGCAAACACCCTCTTTGGCCGCTTCCTCCATTTGGCTAAAATTGATATTAGAGTGCCCTACCGCCACACACTTCCCCATGGCAACTAACTGTTTTACAAATTGAAATTGCCGGTCAAACTCTGGAGCATAAGTCACTAGCAGTATCGGCTTGCTAACCTTTCTTTCTAAACTAGCAACCAAATTAATATCTGGTTTAATAATATCGCAGGGAGGATGACATCCCGCATACCCCACTTCTGGATTAATAAATGGCCCCTCCAAATGGTAACCAGGAACCATAAGTTTACCAAGATGGCTTTTCGATACGGCCTTATCTAATGCCCGAAAACGCTCTATAAGAGAAGACTCCGATGCTGTAATTAACGTTGGTAAACAAAATGTTACTCCTGTTTTTAACATTTTATCTAGTGCATAATCTAATGCTTCTGCAGTAATATTTTCATCATTAAAATCAATACCTGCAAAACCATTTACCTGAATATCAAATAGTCCACTGGTTACCTTCATCGTTTGATCCCTCAATACTTTTCCTTAATAGCGCCCTGTTAACAAGGAAGCAGAATCTTTATCCAAGAATATTCGGCAATCTTGATGTTGTTGAATAATTGACGCAGGAACTTGGTTGGTTATTTCACCTTCTATTGTATTTTTTACTGCAATAGATTTACGTAAGTCAGGTACGCTAAGTATTAAAGTTTTTGAACTTAAAATATGCGAAATACTCATAGAAATAGCTTGCTTAGGTACTTCATTCAAATGGGCAAACCACTTTTCGCCCAATTGCTGTTTTCTACATGCTTCATCAAGGTTAACCACAAGATAAGGCGAGCTCACGTTAAAGTCTGCAGGTGGGTCATTAAACGCTAAGTGTGCATTTTCTCCTATTCCTGCAAAACAGACATCAATGTCATACTGGCGAATAATATGATTTAGCCTCTGAATTTCTTTTTCTATATTCTCAGCAGAACCATTTACCCCAATAAATTGCTTCAGTGATGGCAATTTATTGACAAGTCGTTCTTGTAAATAACGGCGAAAACTAGCCGGATGTCCTTCATTCAGGCCAATATACTCGTCTAAATGAAAAATAGTAATACGAGACCAATCAATATCTTCATTAATTAAATTTTCCAGCATTTCAAATTGGCTAGCTCCTGTTGCGACGATAATGGCGACATCTGCTTTTTTACTAAGCGCCTGTTTAATCGCAAGTGCTCCCGCTTGGCTGGCCTTTTTACCTAACATTTGTTTATCTTCAGAAACAATAATATCCATATGAACCTCATATTAAATAAGTAAAAATTTAATCTGTATCTTATTGGTGTTGTTTTAATTTTCTGGCCATTTGCACGGCGATTAATGTCAGCACACAGCAGAAAATCAAGTAGTAAACAACATAAGTCGGTTTTCCATCTCCAACAGAAACTAAAGCAGCTGCAATAACTGGGGTTGAGCCTGCAAAAATAACACTGTTTAGTTCACGAGAAAGTGCAATACCTGAATAACGATATTGTGTTGGGAATAGATTAGCTAAGAATGCGCCTTGAGCTCCTGATGTCGCGCCATGGCCAATACCATAAGCAATACACATACCCAGAGTTGCCAGTACTAAACTACCACTGCCAAGGAACCAAAATAATGGGAACGCAAAAGCCCCTAAGAAAATAGCGCCGAATGAGAAGATTGTAGTTGTGCCATATTTATCAGTTAATTTCCCCATAACAGGCGTCATGACTGTATTAACAAGTACAGCGACCATTAATGCCATCAATCCATCAGATTTTTCCATTCCTAACGTATTAGTGAGGTAGCTAATACTGAATACACTAAGTACATAACCATTTGCTTGATGCCCCGCCAAACTAAAAAAACCACAGAGTAAATTTTTTCGACTATGAATAAATAATTCTTTAATCGGAATTTTTTGCTCTTTTTTATCTTTCTCTGCTTTTTCGACTGATTTAACATATTCAGGGGTTTCATCCAATTGCTTGCGAATATAAATAGCGACAATAAATAAAACGATAGATAGCAAGAAAGGAACACGCCAACCCCAGCTCATAAAGGCATCATCAGGGAGTTGTGATACAGCAAAAAAAGCGGCAGTCGACAATAGAATGGCGATCCCTGTAGATGCATTAATTAACGAGGTATAAAACCCCCGCTGCTTCATAGGGACATATTCCGCAACAAAAGTTTGGGCACCTGCTAGCTCAGCGCCTGAACCAAAACCTTGCATTAATCTGATTACAACTAATGCAATCGTGGCCCAAATGCCAATGTGGTAATAAGTCGGAAGTAATCCAAGAGCGAGTGTTGCGATCCCCATTAAAACAATGGCAAAAATAAGAGCTGGTTTGCGCCCGTATCTATCTCCTATATGAGCTATTATTACCCCCCCTAAAGGACGTGAAATAAAGCCTACAGCAAAGGTAAGAAACGCTGCTAATGTTGCAATTGTGGGTGATAGATTCGGAAAGTAAAGTTTATTGATCACTAGCCCTGCTGCTGCACCATACAATGAATAGTCGTACCACTCTATGACCGTTCCTGACACGCTAGCCATCATCACTTTTCTAATCGTTTTTTTATCTGCAGCTGGCTTATCAGCTGCAGTATCGGTAGCTAATTGTTCTGAAATAGTGTCACTCATACTGCCCCCTACATTTATTTTAGGAATACATTATTTGAGGTATGTTTTGTTCAAACAAAACGGACAAAAAGCGCGCACTATTGAAATTAGCACTATTAAACGGAATTTAGAACACGATCGTTCTTAAATTATTTAGAAATGAGATCGAAATCATATTTCAATGAGAAAACATATACTTTTATTTAAAATAATTTATTTTAATTTTATTTTAATTTTTTATTAAAAATACAAACAAACAATTAACATCACAATAAAAATCAAATAGATATAACAAAAAAGACATTGTAATCATTAAAATAACCCCTGCTCAATTAAAAATATATTTATAATATAAAAGATATTTGATTATAAATAATCTCTCTATAACCGCCAATTGATTTAAAACATATTTGTTTTTTAATATTTAATTTGCCATATTGAAATGTCTTTACTCTACATTGATTGCTTCTATTATAAGGATCGAGTTATGCCACATACCCCTCACTTAAATAATCAAACTTTCCAGCCCGTTCAAGAAGTTAAACCATTGCTCGTTCCCCGTATCGTTCACCTTGGTTGTGGTGCATTTCATCGAGCTCATCAAGCTCTTTACACTCACTTATTATTTGAACAATTTCTCTCTAATTGGGGATATTGTGAAATTAATTTGATGTCCGATAGCGGAGCTGTGTTAATTAATCAATTAAATAAATATAACGGCCATTACACTTTACTTGAAAAAGACGAAGAAAAATCGACCGTTAGAACGATTAAGGTGATAAAAGAAGCAATGCATCCACGCATTGATGGCATAGATGCTGTGGTAGAAAAGATGGCTTCCCCTGATACAGCAATTATTTCATTAACGGTCACAGAAAAAGGCTATTGCCTTTCTCCTGCAACAGACCTGTTGAATTTGTCACACCCCAACATACAACATGACATCGCACACCCAACAAAACCACGATCGGTTTTAGGTTATATCGTCGCGTCACTTCGTTTACGTTTTCAACGACAACAACCCCCTATTACCATTCTTTCTTGTGATAATATTCGTAAAAACGGTGAGGCCGCACGGCGTGCTATTGTTGGTTTAGCCGCTCAACAAGATAAACAACTAGCGCAATGGATTGATCAACACATTTCATTCCCAAGTACAATGGTTGATCGAATTGTCCCAGCCATGACTCAAGAATCATATGCAGAAATTAAACAATTAATTGGCAGAGATGACCCATGTGCCATCATTTGTGAATCATTTCGCCAGTGGGTTATTGAAGATAATTTTGTGAATGGTAGACCAGACTGGCAGCATGTCGGTGCTCAATTTGTGCCTGATGTCACACCCTATGAAATGATGAAATTACGTATGCTAAACGGAAGCCACTCTTTTCTTGCTTATCTAGGTTACTTAGGTGGCTATGAATTTATTTCCGATGCTATGCAAAACTCTGATTACAGTAGAGCGGCGTACAGCTTAATAATAAACGAACAAGCACCTACACTTTTCATCCCTGACAATACAACCCTATTACAATATACACAAACTTTAATAAAGCGTTTTTCTAACAAGACAATCAAACATAAAACTGCACAAATTGCGGCTGATGGGAGCCAAAAATTACCTCAACGCTTACTAGACTCAATAATGTGGCATCAAAAGCACGGCTCAGACTATGCATTTCTCGCTCTCGGAGTTGCTGCCTGGATGAAATATGTCAGTGGACAAGATGAGCAAGGTAATGCAATAGATATTAAGGATCCTTTACAACATAAATTTGCTGAAATCTATCACCTATGTGGGGTTGGTTTGGAAGCTGTTGATAGGCTTTTAGCGATTAACGCTATCTTTCCACTTGAGTTTTCTCAAAATCAAGATATCGTCAAAAATGTAAAAACAGCCTATCAGCAGCTAATCTCTGTTGGCGCTCGTGAAACAGTTAAGCACTATCTACAGCAAACAGTAAAGTAGAGATTAACTTTATTTATACATAAAAATTAATCTATGAAAGGAGATATCGTATTTTATACGTAAGCTGCGATATCTCTTATTGATTACTTTTTGGATAGAAGAGAAAAATATGTCCTTGCTATAAATGGCGGGAAAGTGACACCGACTTCACTTGCGCATAAACTTTACGCCCTTTGCGAATAGAAAGCTCATCCCTTGCCCAGCGAGTGATCCGCGCCCATAAATAATGTTCTTCGCCTAAATCTAGCTTCACATCTACTTGCTCGCCATCTTCAATCCATTCAACCACTTCTGCGGCTAAAATATTACGAATACTGCTCACTTGTGGTTTTTCGAGTACCAAAGAAACATCTGCAGCGTCAATACGTATACGCACATCAACACCTTGTTGGGCTTCAACTCGAGGGATCCACAGTTTTTGGCTACCAACAATCACCGCTGTCATTTCATAATCAGGGTGTTGGCTATGCACCGTTGCACTTACCACACTGCTTAATGTTTCTTGCTGTAACCAAGGGCGTAAAGCACTGCTTGCCCAAACATCTTCCAAAGCGCCAAATGCTTTAACTTTTCCCTGCGCCATGACAATCACTTTGTCAGCCAGACGCAATATTTCATCCAAACTATGGCTGACATATAAAATGGGAATTTTCACGTCTTGAGAAAGCTTTTCTAAATACGGCAGCAATTCACGCTTTCGAGGTAAATCCAAAGAGGCTAACGGCTCATCCATTAGGAGAATTTCAGGGGCTGTAAGTAATGCGCGGCCAATGGCGACTCGTTGTTTTTCACCACCAGAAAGGGTTATCGGATAGCGATTGAGTAATTTTTCAATCCCTAACAATTCAACAATATCATCGAAGCGGTCTTTCATTACGGGTGACATGCCATAACGCAAATTGCTTTTCACCCGATAATGGGGAAATAGCCGTGCATCTTGAAATACATAACCGATATGGCGTTGTTCAGGTGGTAAGCAAATACCTTTTTCCATATCCACCAATGTACGGCCATTTAATACAACACGCCCTGTATTAGGTTTAGTTAACCCACCTATCACATTGATAAGCGAGGTTTTACCAGCGCCTGAAAGCCCAAAAACGGCAGTAATACTTTCCGTTGGCAATTGCGTTGTGACTTCAAGCTGCAAGTCCCCTAGTTTTTGAGAAAAGTCGAGTTCTAACATGCTAAGCCACCCCCAAACGCTTTTTACCCCAACGGGTGAGCCACTCTGAAATCAGTAATGAAATCAAGGCTAAAATAATCGCAATCACACATAAACGTGCAGCGTCTACCTCAGCCCCTGGCGTTTCGATTAAGGTGTACATCGCTAATGGGATGGTTTGTGTTTCACCTGGTATATTCGAAACAAAAGTAATTGTGGCGCCAAATTCACCAAGTGAACGTGCAAATGCTAATACTGTTCCGACAATAATACCGGGAAGAGAAAGCGGAATGGTGATCGTGAAAAAGACACGTAACGGTGTTGCGCCTAATGTCCTCGCGGCTAATTCCAATTTTTGGTCAACCGCTTCAAGCGCTAAACGGATCGCACGTACCATCAGTGGAAACGCAACCACGGCAGACGCAAGCGCAGCCCCCCGCCAACTAAAGGTAAAACTAAATCCAAACCAGTTATATAGCCATTCACCGATAAAACCGCGTTTACCCATACTGATCAATAATAAATACCCCACTACCACTGGCGGCAATACCAGTGGTAGATGAATAATACTATCGAGCAGTGTTTTTCCAGGAAAATTACAGCGAACCAATACCCATGCCATTAAAATACCCAATGGCAAACTGAAAATTACAGCCACACTGGATACTTTTAGACTTAGATAAATCGCTTCCCATTCATAAGGACTTAACATCTGCAAAAAAATACTCTCTTAACATTTATTTAGTACGAGGTTCAAAACCATAACGTTTGAATACTTCTGAAGCCGCTGGGGTTTTCAAGTATTCATAATAATCACGGGTTGCTTTGTTATCTTGATCTTTAACAATTGCCATTGGGTATTCAACAGGTTTATGGGTATCAGCAGGGAAGACACCTACCACTTTGACTTTTTGGCTAGCGACAGCATCAGAGCCATATACAATACCTAAAGGCGCTTCTTGGCGCTCAACCAATGCCATACCACTACGCACGTTATTTGTACGTGCTAACAGCGGGTCAACTGTTTCCCATGCACCTAAGTTGCTTAATGCTTCTTTGGCATAAATACCAACAGGGACATGGTCAGGGTCACCAACGGCTAAACGACCACCATCTAACAGTTTTTTCCAATCAGTTTGTTTATTAATTTCAACTTTATCAATTTTGGCATCTTTCGGTGCAATTAACACCAATTCATTACCTAATAATGTATAGCGTGTATCTTCTACCATCAATTTTTTATCGATAGCATAATCCATCCATTGCTGGTCAGCCGAAATGAATAAATTAGCGGGGGCACCTTGCTCAATTTGACGAGCCAGCGTTGAAGAAGACGCATAGGATGCAACAACCTCTACTTTAGTGTCTTTCTTATATTGCTCAGAAATTTCATTCAGTGCATTAGTTAGAGAAGCCGCTGCAAAAACCGTAATTTTATCAGCTGCAAAGCTATTGCTAGCCATCGTTAACGTTAATGTTGCGCCAGCGAGAAGTGATACCAAACCTTTTTTCATTTTTATCTACCCTAGTATTAATCGACACGTTATATATAACAGGACACAGCGATAACTTAAAGTCAAACTCGTGATAAAAGTGTGCTGGCGCAAGAAATGATGCAATTTTGTTGCATGTTTTCTCTAAAACCCCACTAACGATGAAAAATTCCTCAGCCGTAAAATCGTTTTTATATAGAGAACAATTTATATCCTTTGTAACTTTATCGGCACAAATCGTACACAATTGAATATTTTATCCAACTTTTGCAGATAGATAAAAACAGAGGAGATAATATGGCTATTCAACCGACAGCGCTTTCTCCAACCCAAGCTCACTATATGAGTGGATTAACCATTGAGCAATTTAATGGGTTATTTGAAAAAAATATTTCCCCTGAAGCTTTAGCTTCTTTAGCAGAATCAGCGGGTAATGGGAACTTAGAGAGTATCGATTTATTACACAATATCGCTCTACGGCAAGACAACGAAGGAAGAAAAGCAGAAAATATCCTATTTGATTTATTTAGTGGAAAGCTGCCTGCAAAGAAAGGTATAGATAAAGAAATACAAGAAACTAGCAAAAAATTATATCAATTACACCTTAATACAAAAATCAAAAAACACCTAAAAGATTCGAAACTAACGACCCCTTCTAAGCTCCTTTATATTGTCGGATCTGCAATAGAAAAAGTTATTGATAAAATTAGTTTAACTAAACTATTGATGAAAAATGAACCCGCGGAATCTACTCTTTGGGATAATAACAGGATGACAACAAGTGATGAGATTGATGCAAGCAATAAAAATAACCCAACTTTGCCATCAAACATGACCATCAATTGCTCAATAGGACTCATGCAAAATGGCTACAACTTATTAGCCGATGTAATTGAACAAAAAATTTTAAATAATAAAACATTAGATAAATGTGAGTTATTTCCTATCAATATCAATGATAACCATTGGGTCTTAGCTGTGTTCTATCAGCCGGAACATAAGCAAGATATGAAATGTGTCGTCTTTAATTCATACCAAAATGTCAGCCCTGAAATTACTAATGAAATAGCAAAAGCCGCAGAAAAGGCAGGTATCATAGAAAAAGATATAACCTATATTGAAGGGAATATCCAACAACAAGTCCCTAACGGATGTGGATTATTCGTTGTTGAAGCTATTAAGCAACTCACTGAAAATACTCAGCAAGATCCTTATGATACATTAAAAGAATTTCAAGAAAGTTTTATAAAAAAGACGATGGCTGAACAAAAAGAGTTTAATATTCAAAACCGCAGACAGCTATATTCAAATTACCATGATAACAAATATCCATCATTATAATGCCCACTGCTATATGAAAACCCCCCTGACTGCATTTACAATCAGGGGGTCTATAATCAGTCAGACAAGAAATTTTGTTAAAAATTACTTGTTTTCAGTATTATGATGATGAGGTACGTGTGCTTTAGACAGTAAGTTAAAGAACGCGCCCAAACCGTAGATCAAACCCATGATCAAAAACATAACAACTGGAACCATCATCAGGGCAAAACCCAAACTTTTAATTAGTTCTAACATAGGAAAAAGCCTCTTCAGTGATACTGTACCCACCAGCCTACAAGATACGCTGACGAGGGAAAACTTGACTCTCAGTATATTGAGTATAAATCAAATCAAAATAATAACGCACAATTACGTTATAATGGAGACTATTTTAGACAAAATATTATACTAACGACATACTAAACGTGCTTTTTACGTCTGTCATCACCAGCCACGCCGGAAGGGAGAAATTTATGCAGGCCGAAATTTTACTCACACTGAAACTACAGGGCAGTTTATTTGCTGATCCTCGCCGTATCGCGCTACTAAAACAAATTAAAGCGACAGGGTCAATCAGCCAAGGCGCTAAACTCGCAGGGATCAGCTATAAAAGTGCTTGGGATGCCATCAATGAAATGAATCAACTCACTGATGATATCCTTGTTGATAGGGCGACAGGTGGTAAAGGCGGTGGCGGCACAACACTGACTCACTATGGTGAGCGATTACTTCAACTATATGATTTACTAGCACAAATTCAGCAAAAAGCCTTTGATGTACTCAAAGAAGATAATCTCCCTTTAGACAGCTTATTAGCAGCTATTTCGCGTTTTTCACTGCAAACCAGTGCCCGTAACCAATTTTTTGGGACGTTAATTGCACGCGACCACATGCAAGTTCAGCAACATGTACAAATTCGTTTAGCAGACAACAGAACGGTGATCAACGCCGCATTGACAGAGCAAAGCGCTAACCGTTTAGGGTTAGCCGAAGGAAAAGAAGTGCTTGCATTGATTAAAGCACCTTGGGTCAAAATTACTAAACAACCTAACCCAACAGGCTTTGATAACCGCCTTGAAGGCAAAATTACCACTTTAGAGCGGGGTGATGAGAACAGTGAAGTGATTGTGACACTCACAGGCGGTGAAACTTTATGTTCAACTATGCCAAATAGCGAAATCGATGCCCAATCTTTGAAAGTGAATAATAGCGTTATGGCATTATTCAATGCGGACCAAGTGATTGTTGCCACACTTTGCTAATTTGCTAGTTTGCCCTGCTTACTTACAATAAAAGTAAGTAAGCATTCACCTTTTTTCCTTATCATATCGTTCTGTTGTTGACTTTAGCTTCAATCCTGATTATTTGTGATAGATGACAAGGTAAATAATCATGATAAGGAAGCTTGATGAGCACAATAACAATACAACATGGCAACTTTAAGCTCAGCGAAATTCAGACTTTAGACATTCAGCAACTTAACATCGAAAAAGGGGAAAATTGGGCTTTTATTGGTGCCAATGGTAGTGGTAAATCATCACTTGCTCGAGTACTTTCCAATGAGCTCCCTCCTCTTTCTGGTGTCGTAAAAAATACATTCACCTCTCCTGTTCGTCTATCATTTGAACAATTACAAAAAATCATTAATGAAGAGTGGCAGCGCAATAATACAGATATGCTCAGTGATGATGAAGATGACACGGGATATACAGCAGCTGAAATCATTCAATTTAACCATAAGGACAATGAATACTGCCTTGAGCTTGCCGCTCGCTTCGGTATCAGTGACTTGTTGTCTCGTCGGTTTAAGTACCTTTCTACGGGTGAAACTCGCAAAGTACTGTTATGCCAAACATTGATGGGTAATCCTGACTTACTGATCCTTGATGAGCCATTTGATGGCCTAGATGTTTATTCAAGAAGTCAGCTCAGCGAACTACTATCAAGTTTGTCTGAAAAAGGCTTAACTTTAGTGTTAGTGTTGAACCGCTTTGATGAACTCCCTGATTTTATTGAAAACATAGGTGTTGTCGCTGATTGCAAACTAGCAATGGTGGGAAATAGGGAGTCAGTACTTGCTAACACGCTAATAACGCAATTACAGCATAGTGAGAAAATTAAACAGCTTTCTATCCCTGAAACTGAGGCTCCAACCGCAGATGAAAAACTGGATGACACGACACCTCGTATTATTTTGAAAAATGGAACTGTTAGCTACAATGACAAACCGATCTTGCACGGTTTAAATTGGCAGGTAAACCCAAACGAACACTGGCAAATTATCGGTGAAAATGGCGCTGGAAAATCCACCTTATTGAGCTTGATTACAGGAGATCACCCTCAAGGGTATAGTAATGACTTAACCTTATTTGGTCACCGTCGTGGGTCAGGAGAAACCATATGGGATATTAAGCGCCATATTGGTTACGTCAGCAATAGCATTCACCAAGAATACCGTGTCGCAACCAGTGTACTCAATGTCATTATTTCCGGTTTTCATGATTCTATTGGCTTGTACCAAACCCCCTCTGATCGTCAAATACAATTAGCGTATGAATGGCTAGCTCTGTTAGGTTTTTCTACGCAAACAGCTCAACAACCTTTCCACAGTCTTTCGTGGGGGCAGCAGCGCTTAGTCTTGATAGCTCGAGCACTAGTTAAACACCCTGCTATGCTTATTCTAGATGAGCCATTGCAAGGGCTTGATGGCCTTAATAGGTTGTTAGTTCTGCGGTTTATTGATGTAATGCTAAGACAAGGTAACACACAACTCTTATTCGTCAGCCATCATCAAGAAGACGCCCCTGCTTGTATTACACATCGGCTCACTTTTGTCCCTGATAATGGGAAATACCGTTACGATATTGAAAAACTTTAATTTTTGACTTATTTGCCAATAGACACGATGAAACTGTTGGCAAATTAATCTAATGTTTAATAGATGGTAACTAAGTTATACACAAATAACTCTTTGATTTTATTTTATTTATATTTTTTAGGTTATTTTAAATTAGAAAATTCACATAAAATCATTACACTGCGCCTATTCTAATAATTTAGACATCATAATGGATATTTTTTATGGCTTGGTTAATGTTAGCCTCTTCACTTGCAGTACTTGCAACACACCGTTTAATTGCTCTTTTTTTACTCGCTTGCACAATTATTACCGCAGCACTTACACACGTTATTGATTGGCAAGCGGTTCTACTATTGGTTTGTATTACAATAATTGCCATTATTCGTTTGCGTTTCCAACACTATCTATCCACCAAAATTATTAGTGAAATCATCTTACTAACCTGTACGATTGGGTTATTTATTCACTTATTCCCTGGGTTTAATAACCTGAAATATCTCGATAAAGTTACCGTAGGGGAACATAGCGCCCCTTTCACAATGTATTTTAATTTTGATAAGGCACTCGTCCCCTTTATTTTACTCGCCTGCTTACCAACGTTATTTGTCTGTCGGCCAGCCAAGCATGCAACTAAAGTTCAATGGGTATTGCTGGTTATTTCTGTGCCACTTTTATTGCTGGTCGCAACTGCTGCTGGCGGATTAGCCTTTGAATGGCATTTTCCTAGTTGGTTACCTGCTTTTGTGCTCTGCAACCTACTTTTTGTTTCATTAGCTGAAGAAGCGCTATTTCGTGGCTATTTGCAACAACGTCTAACCCTTTGGTTGAGGTCTCCTTACCTAGCACTAGTGATTACCTCACTGTTATTTGGCGCCGTGCATTTTGCAGGTGGAGCACTGTTAATTCTCTTTGCTACATTAGCGGGTTTGATTTATGGCCTAGCTTGGATGTGGAGTGGTAAATTATGGCTGGCTGTATCGATTCACTTCGGGTTAAATTTGGGACATCTGTTATTTTTTACTTATCCAATTAAGTTGGTTTCTAATTAATGTTAACTAATTAAAAATTCATAATCACTCAAAAATTGGATGATCTTCACCGTAAAAAATCACTAACACGAATAATGTTAGTGATTTTTCATTATTATAACCATGTTATCTATCGTTAATCTAATGACTAGTTTGATTAACATTCATTGGCTTAATTTCCCCAGACTCAATATTAAGATAAAAATCTCGACTTGGATTTCCTTGTAGATATTTATCAATTACAGTGAAAATACTGCCAAAGCGTAATTTAAAAATATTCTCAAATGAACTATCCGCGTTAATTTTATCAGTCTCATTTGGTAATGACGATAACAAGGTTCCTGTGAGGAATCGATATTGGTTTAATCTTTCTACAGGTATATCTTGCAACGCAAGCTCGTCTGCATTACGTAAACGATAAAAATCCACAGCAAGGTCAAAACCATTCCATTTTGCAAAATCATTTAACTGATACCCTGTATTTTTAGCAAGAGTAGCAGCTTTATCACTGGCTTTTTTCCATGCATCGGAGTCTTTATTCAAGTAGATTTCGGTGACATTGACAGTTCCCGGGTCTTTAGCGCAAATTTCATGATTTTGACTCAATGGTGCCGTTAATACTTCATTATAAGCTTTCTTAGTATCTAACTGGCTTAAAATAAGCATCTCTTCGCCATTCAAACTAAATAACATTTGACGAATTTCACATGGCCATTCCTCAGGAATAAAACGTAAACGTGTCAGTTCAGTAATATGCCAGTTAGTGAAGTCATAATAATTATTTGCGCTTAAGATATCTTTATTCCAAAGATGCGACGAATTAGTATTTTTGAGGTGTTCCCACTCTTGCTGATAGTGCTCAAATAACTCATCAAACCGAGGAACATCTTCTATTACAATGGTTTGTACATCAATTTCATTCGCATTTCTAAAATTCAATATTTTATAAGCAGGAACATATGCAGCCATTGAAGGAGCTTGAATATTAAAAAGTAAGCTGCCATCCGAATACTTACGTACACCTGTATCATTAAAATGCATATGACCGCCAACATGAACACCGATACCTGTTTTTGCCATTGCATGGCTAGTGTCTTCTTTTGGTGCCCTTTCTAACTGAAATTTACCTTTGCCAAAAATGGTTTCAAGGTCATCTGCTGCACCATTATCAAATTCAACCATCGGGAAATGGCTAAACGTGATTAATGTTTTATTTTGCTCTTTCGCGCGCTTTGCAACATCTGCCATCCACTCAACAGTCTGTTGTTTGTGTGTCAACATTTTGTTGTAACCCGCATTCCCCGACCCTGCAAAGTTTTTAGCTGTTTTAGGGTGATTAATATCTGCTTTTTCAGAAGGAACATAGACATTGGCATCAACGGCCATTAACCACAAACCAGGAATAGGCTCAACAAGGTAACTGCTGTCTGCAACATTAAAACAAGGCCCATATCCCTCTTGTTTATATTTACCGCCTGTTCCTTGAGTACAAATTTCATACTGCCTTTGGTTAAAATCACTGGCTTTTAAGGCTGCTTCATAGTTGTAACCTTGAGAACCATAGTTTGAGTATGGTGTTTCCCAATAAATATCTTCTGGTAACGGATTAATACCAAATGATTTCATTGCATCCATCACTCGACCATAACCACTATATACCATCTCTTCAGAGCAAATTGTTGGCAGCTCAGCTCCCGTTTCTATAACGGCAGTCTTTCCTTTATATCCCGTACACTCACTTGCCCCTAAACTAAAGATACGCTGCGTTTTACCATCAGTTCCAAGAAAATCTTCTTTTCCTGCTGGCATATCAAATGGACGGTTCGGATCATGATTCCCTGGTGTAGCAAAGAAACGCATACCATATTTTTGCTCGTACTCTTGCAATACTTTTACTAACCCACGTAAGTGAATAGGTTGGCCGTCATCAGTAAAATCACCAGGTAATGCAATAAGTTTAATACCTTTCTTACCTGCATCATCAAGTGCAGCACGTAGAGCAAAATAGTTTTCATTAAATAAACGCGTAGATGTTAATTGTGCATACATAGAACGAATAACGGCATTTTGACCACTTTTACTATTTTTTAATCCTTCAAATGCATTATCAGCAAACTGCCCATATACATCATGAAAATGGATATCAGGCATAAACGCGACGCGATAATTATAAGGTTGAGCCGTAGGGGCATTTGCCATTGCGACAGTTCCAATGGACATTAATGCAAGGGCAAAACTATATTTTAATTTATTGTTCATATTTGTTCCCTTTAGATAATTAATTATTTCTATCAGAAGTTATATGCAATGCCAACGCGATAACGCCACTGCCATGCATCACGGTAAGTTTGTCCATTTTTGACATATGAACCATCATCATAGGACACATACCCTAATTCAACATAAGGAACCCATGTCTTATTACCAACCCAAGACACATTCAGATTATGTGCATAATCCTTTTCTTTACCTTTATATGCAGGATAATCAGTATCAAATTTATATTCAAAGTCATAACTTAATGAAAAATCTTGCAGCTTATAACCTAAATAAAAATTACTCTGCCAATAATGCTGATTATCTTTTTTAGGCTTATTAGAGTTATCATAATGCCTTACGCCATAACGTAAACGAGTTCCAATATTAAAATCATCCGTTAAATTATAGGCAGCTTTGACACTGAATTTATAAGCCGTATCTTTATCTCCTGAATCTAGAGCAAAAGAAGGTGTTAAAACAAAATCTTTTGTGGCTTTATATTTATAACCAACTTCAACCTCATTTCCTTTTGATGATAGGTTTTCACCAAAACCACCATCTCGACTTCTCCATTTTCCTTCAAGGCTAAAATAAGTTCCATTTTGCATGCTATGGCCAATTTTGACACGGTCTTCATGGCGATGTTCATCCCCTAACCATTCATGACGATAGTCAATATATGTCGCATTCGCTGCTGTGCAAAATAATAATGTAGAGATACCTAGAGTTAAGTTTTTCATAAACTGATTCCTATAATTAATATTTATTTTTTATTTAATCGTTAAAACAATGATTCATTATCTATCTTTTATTTATAGATATACCCCTTATATTTTTAGAAAAAAACCATCCCATCCTTTTAAATAACTTAAAAGAAAATTAATTTATTAAAATTTTAATTTTTTATATTCTTATCTCATAACTCTAATTCCAGCTTCAATAATTCAACAATATCCTCTGATTTTTTAGCATTTAACATTTCATTTCTAAAAGACTCATGCATTAATTTACGTGCGAGAACAGAAAAGATTCGCATATGCTGGTTTTCATCTGAATAATTAATTGTTAGCATAATTACTAATTTAACATTAACATTATCTCCCCACGCTAACTCATTCGGTAAACGTAATACAGAAATACTACTGTGTTTAACAAAAGGTGATTTACAGTGCGGTATTGCAATTGAGAAACCTAATGCCGTACTAAAAATCTCTTCTCTTTGCCATATTGCTTGTTCAACTTGTGATCCAGAGTCAGTTCGGTGATTAACTTCTAAATTATCAGTTAATCGTTTAATAACTTCCTCTTTACTTTCCATTCTTTCATCAAGAAAAATTAAAGACGGATCCAATACTGAATAATCATTTTTTGGCGTATTAGCAGAGATAGACAAACGAGATAGTTTATCTTTTTCAAACTTGAACCAATTATCTGCATATGTATCAGGCTCAATAATTAATAAATCGTATTGCGTATCTAATAATAAAACATGAGCAGATTGAATTGATTCAATTATGGAAGATGAAAGACATATTAAAGGAAGAGAGAAAGATTGTGCTAAAATAGCGGTATGTGATGTTTCTGCCCCTGAAGCCATCACAATACCTTGCAAATACTCCCCTCTCAATGCCAATAATTCGCTTGGTGTCAGTAATCCTTGGCAAATAATAATCGAATCTTCTGTTAATTTAGGAAGTTGTATTTTAGATTCGATACCAAGATGCCTTGCTATACGCAATCCCAGATCCTTAATATCTAACTCACGTTGGCGTAAATATTCATTACTACTGCTTCGAAATGGTAAGCTGAGCTCTTCAATTGCCATTGATAACGCAGCAATCGCATTATTTGCCTCTCTTGGTTCAAGTAAGCACGCTTCAATATCCTCATCATCCAATAATTGGCTTTGTGCCTCTAAAATATCAACCGCTGTTTTATCAGCTTGCTGAATATCTAGACTAAATTGTTGACGAGCACTTTGTAACGCACGTTTTAGTATTTCACATTGTTCTGATTGTGAATTTGATGGCTCTAATAATGAAATCTTTTGTAAATCAAAAGATTTCATATAGATAGCCCTACCTTTTGCAATCCCTTGGCTAACACCATAACCCTGAATAATTTGAGATGATGTCCAACTCAGATATATAGGGATCATTCCTTGCTCTGGTTTATCTTTTTTGGGCATTAATCCATCACAATGAATAAATTCTTGTTCAATAAATACCTTTAGTTTTTCATAAGCCAGATTTTCATCATCTCCACTGATTGTAAAATAACATTCATCACCAACAGCGACATCTGCCCCAACAAGAGCCAACACACTTTTCGCATTGGCTTGGCGTAGTTTGCTTTTATTAAAAAGTAAAATATCTGATTGAAAACAAGCTGTTTTTTGCTCAATTGCACTCGCTGGTCTTGCATGAATACCATTAGGTAACTCACAACGAAATGGAAGTATTTGCATAATTTTTCCTTTATTAATTAGTCAATTAACCAAGACACAGGTGTACAAGGAGCTGCTTTATCTGTGTTTATGCATATAGACTCCGATAAAGTAACTTGATGTATCAACGTATTCGACTTAGGTTCTGTATAGGTTTTGGTTTCACTACTTGGGTTCCACCCACGTAAAATCAGTGACTCTTGATTCTGTGCTTTTTTCAACGTGCTGAAGTGCAGCTCACTATCCCACGTCAATAGACTATAATTATCAGGAAAAACAATATAATGAGGATTCGTTTTAAATTGAGACCAACCGGAATCTAGGTAACCAAATGCAGGTAAACGCCAATGCTCAATATCACGCCATAGTTGAGCACTTTGGCCATTTTCTATCGGCAATACAGCAAAATGGAAATGATGAAGCCCCTGAATTTGTGATTCCGGTGACGGCAAAACCATACCTGATGCACGCCCTGGCCGCCAAGTTAGTTCTGCTTGGCCTAGCCAACCCACACTGCGCAAAAGTGTTATTCTTATCATGTCAGGTTGATTGGCTGGGATTTCATACTCTCTTAGTCCTTCAGTAACGATACAAATACCTTTTTTATCATCATGTTGCATTACCAGACTTTGCATTGGATAAAGCGCTGTTGGTGCCTCTACCCAATTTTCACTTTGCCAAATATCCATATTGGCTGGATTATTTTCTCGCTGAATCAAACCAAAAGGTTGGTCTGCAAAGTGAAATGTCTGTTGAATTTCCGTAGGAATTTCAACCTGAATTCGATGGTCTTCAATGGTATTATCAATTGTGATTTCAACATCTAGCCATGCCTTATCATGAGGTAAAGAAACCTGCATTGTGGCAGATAAACGCGCATTAACCTGTTTGGTTTGGCGGGCAATTGCATTCTGTGGTACTGGAATTCGCCAATTTAGAATAAATGAATCCATTAACGATGCTCTTACACAGTTAAATTGCTGTAAGTGTCCATCACTACTAATTAACCAATCATCTTCAGGTGGCGAATAGTTATAATTATCTCCTTCGTCCCCACCATCAATTAATCTAAGAATATTTGGGTATTGTTGTTGATTACGTTTATCAGTTAATAACAATCGCCCTTGGTGCAGTTCAAGTTTCAGCCATTCATTCTCTAATGTATTTTCAGTTTGAATGTTTTGTTGAATTTCAAAACCTGAATTTTCCCCTTCAACCAAATAAAAAGTCTGATAACCACATGAAGGTAACTCTTTCACTTCAAGCAAGACTTCGCATTTCCGGTACCATGTCGTTGTCGTACTATTCGCCAATTCTTGTACAATCAAAGACATATCTTGTTTTTCTTCATGAATAAGTTGCCAGCGGCAAGGTTTTCCTGCATCGTCTTTAATACAAAAATCATTTTCAGGTGTATAAAGTGTAATACGAACTTGAGCATCTCTTTTATGTGGCAACGAATTGAAAATGATAATTTTTTTACCATCTTGTTTTGCTTCAATCCCGCGAGCAAGCATCTTCATATTAAGGTCAAACAGTTGATTTGCACTTTCTAAACCATCTTGTAAGCGTGCTTTCACCATGCTATTAACACGATCAGAATTACATCCGCCGATACTATCATGAGCGTGTGACTGCATAGCTTTACGCCAAATATTGTCAATCGCAGTTTGTGGATAAGGTAAACCAAGCCGCCAGTTAATGGATAGAAGAGGCTCAAGTTGTTGACTAACAAATTGTTCTAATTTTGCATTTAATAATTTAATGTCCATTCGAGTAGAAAAAATACCACGATGTACACGCATATATTTCGGGCTCAGCAATTCACCATTAAATTCAGGTAGTTCAGTGCTATTTGCTTGTAAAGCATCAAAAAATGCACTGAAACTACTTTTGACAAAATAATATTCCTTTTGAGCTTTATTTAATTGCTCAAGCATCGCAGGTACGGCATATTCAAAAGGGGATTGGTCATTACCATTAGGTAGTAATATTTGGTCTGAGTGAGCAAAACGGGCTTGTTTTTCCAAGATAGCAGGTAAAACGGCAGAGGCTTTTTCTGGATTATCAGGTAACCATTTCGCGCAGCCGTAGCCCCAAGGTAATACAGCAGTAGCCACACTATGACCTGACTGCGATTTCCAAATAAATTCACTACTTGCGACATCATGTTCACACCATCCACGCCATACGACCGCATGTTTGATACCAAACTCTTGCAAAAACATAGGTAGCTGTGCACTTTGTCCAAATGAATCAGGCACATAGCCTATTGGCATATAACCGCCCCATTGCTCACAATCTACTTTTCCCAACAGTAAGTTTCGCGTGATAGATTCCGCTCCAACGACTAAAAAATCAGTTTGTGTGTACCAAGGGCCAATAAGAATTCGGCCTTGTTTAATTAATTTCTGTAAGCAATCACGCCTTTCTAGTGCAACCTGTAAATAATCTTCCAGCACCACGGTTTGCCCATCTAAAACAAAGGGGCCAAGAGAAGGATCTTCTTCTAAATGTTTAATTAAATCATTCATGAAATAATAAAGAACAATTTTTGAATCATTCTCAGTGAAATACCATTCACGATCCCAGTGCGTATGTTGAATTAAATGTACCGTTTTCATTTTATGACCTTAAAATATTTTTAGCAGAACAGCCCCGTCACGTTATTCACGCTAATTAACACTGTACGACATTATTAAAATAACTCTCTAATTAACGACCGACTTTAAATTTAGGAATAGCTGTTTCTGTTTTTTTAGTTTCTATCGTTTCATTACCACGAAATATTAATAAAGAGCCAATAGTAATAATTGCAGATCCCACAGCAACCGATAATATATATATCGGCCATTTATCTACGGCTAACCACCCATAAAATCCCGAAATAGGAGCATGATTTATCGCACCTAGACCGACCGCCATAGCTGCACCTGTTGCTGCACCAATAATGTTAATGATAATAATCTTTGGATTAGCAAGAGCAAATGGGATCGCGCCCTCAGAAACGCCAATTAACCCCATTAGCGTAGAAGCTTTTCCTGCTTCTCTTAATGATTCAGGAAAACGTTTTGACCAAATTAGCGTTGCTAAACCGATCCCAATTGGGGGAATAATAATAGCAACTTGAGCTGCTGTATTTGGCTCGTAAATTTCCGATGCTAATAATGCCATTGCAGTGGTTACTGCGGCTTTATTAACCGGGCCACCAAGGTCAAATCCAACCATTGCGCCAATAACGGCAGCAAGAATTACTTTATTAGATCCCGACATTGATAAAAGCCATTGCTCCATACCATGATTAAGTGCCGCTAAAGGTGCACCAATCACAAATGCCATAATAATACAGGTGAGTAATGTACCACCTACTGGCAAAATAAAAATCGGTCCTGCTGATGCAAGTGATTTTGGTAATTTCGTATATTTAGCTAACAAACGTACAATATAACCAGCAATAAACCCTGCTGCTAAGGCCCCTAAAAACCCGGTGCCTAAATTACTTGCCAACAAACCACCGACCATTCCAGGCGCTAAACCAGGCTTATTCGCGATAGCAAAGCTGATATACCCCGCGACGATAGGTAACATAAGAGAGAGTGCTAATCCTCCAAAACCATCAAATTTATGAAGCACTTGGACGACGAAATTTGTAGCTTCCAGATGGCTAGAATCCCAAATATTATCAATACCATATAAAGATGCACCAATACGAGATATCCCCATAATCACTGCACCTGCGATAACAAATGGCAGCATCCATGACACACCCGTCATAATGGCATTTTTTATTTCCGTACCAATGCCTAGTTTCGATGTTCCATTAGACTGCCCCATTTTTCATTTCCTCCTCAATTGCATCAATAATTGCATCGCCATACTTGATTGGGTCTGCAACACTGCATTCAAGCTTAATCATCCCATTAAATCGCTCCTTATTAATAACAGCGACATCAGCAGCCAAAATGACCGCATCTGCTCTTGCTAAATCGTCACTGGTAATCTCATTTTCAATTCCCATACTCCCTTGAGTTTCAACTTTAATTTCATGGCCTCTTTTTTTTCCTATGATATCCAACGATTCAGCAGCCATATATGTATGAGCAACACCAGTAGGACAAGCCGCAACACAAACAATAAACATAACAACTCCTTAAAATTTAATTCAGACAATAAAAAAAGCACAATGGCATAAATGCGCATTGTGCTTTTTAAAGGCAGCTAAAGGTAAAGAAATAATATTTCCAGGTGCACCACTAGAATGACGACAAATCATTATGTGGCGCAAACTGGACACAAGGAATAAAAAGATCAATTCGTGACGTTTACGAATATTTAATGATATTAAAGGATTAACATAAGCATTTCTTTCTAATTTAGTTAAATCGCTATCAAATACAGAAATATAAAGCTTCTGTGCACTCTGCCATAACTGCGACCAATTAACTGAGAAATCATTTTCAGATTGATTAGAATTCTCAGATTCATCTTTTTCAAGGGAAGCAATTGGTACAAACCAGCAAATTTTGCTTAATAAAGCTTTCATTTTGCTATCAAGTGATAGCAAAAATAAAATGCAGCCTTTAAAAAATAAAGCAAAATGTAAAGACATAGTGTCCCCCTTTAGAAACTAGTACCATTCTAAACGTATAAAATAGAAAATTACTGTGATTCCACCCTCATTTATTAAATTAAATAAAAATTAAAATGCTAAAAATATTAATGGCTATTTTCATTTTTCAATAAAAACCTGATTATCAAAGATTTATCTAAAATAAATTTTTTAGATAAATAATAACCTCACTGAAAACCTAAAAGTATAATAATCTAAGAATTTCGCAATACTATTAATTATTAATCTGAGCTTTTTATATTAATCCAATAGAAGCTATTTTTATATGTTTTTATATAGAATGTCATTTTTCTTATTGGCTAAATTTAAAGAGATACAATGAAACAAAAAAATCAAAAAACAATTAATTTAGGATAGAGGAATATAATAATTCGATTGATACCCCTAAAGCACCTAAATGATATTACTCAATATAAGATTATAAAATAACGCATAAATGAACATTAAAAAATTCAACCTTATCAATCCATTAGTCACTTTCATACTCATTTTTCTTAGCTATATCATTAAAAAATTTAGAGTGAATGCATCCTTGAACAAAAATCATACGAAAAGAGAATCTAATGCTGTAAAATTATAGATAGAAGCAATAATCTCCAATAACTCGTAAAAAACAACCATTACTGGTTCTTCTTGTTAGAGGTAATTGAGTGCTTAGATTGATATCTATCATGGGAATGCACAAACAATCATTTTACCACTTGCTGTATCGATTCAATTCGAGTTAAATTTAGAGTATCCACAGGATCTATGAACCTAGAAAACAAGTCATCACTCTCGTGTAAAATTTGTTTTTCGCATTGATAGGGAGAAAATGCAAGTTGCTACTAGCGTTCGAGTTGACTATCCCTATAATGTAGGTCAGCAATAATTCATTTTTAATTTGAGTGTACTGATAGGAGTTTTAGCTATGGCTGTAACTAAACTGGTTTTAGTAAGACACGGTGAAAGTGAGTGGAACAAAGAAAACCGCTTCACAGGTTGGACTGATGTAGAACTGTCCGATAAAGGCCGCGAAGAAGCAAAAATTGCAGGCCAACTGCTAAAAGACGAAGGTTTTGTGTTTGATTTTGCTTACACTTCCGTTCTGAAACGCGCTATTCATACTTTATGGAATATCCTTGATCAAGTTGAACAATCATGGCTACCCGTTGAAAAAAGCTGGAAATTAAATGAACGCCACTACGGTGCTCTGCAAGGTTTAGACAAATCAGAAACCGCGGCAAAATACGGTGACGAACAAGTTAAATTATGGCGCCGTGGTTTTGCTATCACACCTCCAGACCTAGAAAAAGATGATGAGCGTTACCCAGGGCACGATCCTCGCTACGCGAAACTGTCAGATAAAGAATTACCCGTTACTGAAAGCTTAGCAACCACTATTGAGCGTGTCGTTCCTTACTGGGAAGAAGTCATCAAGCCTCGCGTTACTAGTGGCGAGAAAGTCATTATTGCCGCTCATGGTAACTCTCTGCGTGCTTTAGTGAAACACTTAGACAACTTAAGTGAAGATGAAATTTTGGAATTAAACATCCCAACTGCGGTACCAATGGTTTATGAGTTCGATGAAAACATGAAACCAATCAAACGTTACTATTTAGGTAACCAAGATGAAATTGCTGCAAAACAAGCCGCAGTAGCAAACCAAGGTAAAGCGAAGTAATTATTAACTTTATCTCTAAATATTGAAGGGCTAAGCCATATGCTTAGCCCTTTTTTCTTATCCATTTACTTCTATTCCTCAAAAAAACTTAACTCACAGTGTAAGAAATCCCAATAACCGATTATTATAGGGAAAACACATTGAAAGGTTGATAAAACAATAAAATGAACAAATTTAATATGTATGTTTGGGTTGGCCTTGTACTTAGCGCCAGTATCTTGGGTTCCCTGCTGTATATGATCCAAGGTGGCGAATTAGTCGTTGATGGTTCAAATGGTGCTGCTAATGCCGAGCTGATGAAAACCTTAATGATCATTGCTTGTATCAGCTTCCCAGTACAAATTATTAGTATGATGGTGATGACTTATAAACCTCGGTTATCCATTGTCCTTGCCGTACTCAGTAGCCTAGCATTAATGCCAATCACCATTGTATTTACCATGGGAATGATTTTCTCTGCGATCCGCTGGCGTTACCATCAGTTAACCCAATTTGATACCTCTTTAAATGTTCAATTTGACCAACGCGTTGAGTTCAACAAACGCAATAACCGTATTTTAGTTGTTGCACTTGGCTTAATCAGTATCACCTTTATTATATTAAGCCAAAGCTTAGGGATGTTCCTGTTTGTTTTCACCATTTTCCTTGGTTACTTTGGCAAAAAAGCGGGTGATGGTGTCTATTTAGCGATTAAAGACTCATATTTCTATATTCGCCCAAACATTTTCGCTTACTGTTATCGTATTCCATTAAAAGAGGTGGAATATACAAAAGGCGAGAAAGGCAAAGTACATTTTGATGTCCAGACCGATACTGAACGATTGCAATTAACGGCAACTCCGGCAAATGCAACACCTGAAGAACAGTCAAAATTGAATACCTTCATTAACCAAATTCAAAAAAAACAGTAAGTGGGCGACACAATGACTGCCGCTTGACAAGCCGGCAGTCGTTACGATTAATTTGCGTTAGGTATCATAGGCATTACAGGTGGAGTCAAGTTAATAATATTCACTTCATTAGGAGAACCTATACTAATAAAGTGATTATCTATGAACGAGACAGTCCATTCTCCCAAAATATCTACTGGAGAAAAACCACTATTCCCACTTAAATGAAGTGTACTATTAGGATTTTTAATTGCATATTCTTTAATAGTTTCATTAATAATAGAAACTATTCTTTTATCTTCTTTAACTTTATCTTTTAAACTTGATATAAATTCATTGTAATATTCAGTGCTAGGAAATGATTCTTTGTCCGATACATAGTCTGCCTCATATTCTAAAATTGATTTCTCAATGCGGGGGATTCCTTCCCGAATATATTTAACATCCTCCATATAATTATAGACATTATTGGAAATATATCCATTATCGTTATCTATTTCTGCATTCATTAAATTAAATATATATTCAACTTCATACTTGAAATCATTATTTAATTTAGGTCCAGAAATATTCGCTTTCAAATCATACCAAATTGCTGAATTCATTGAAGGATAGTTTTTGCGAGACAAAATAGGCACTTCATCTAATTGACTTACCTTTTCAGCGAGAGGGCGGATTTGTTCTAAGATAGCCGTTCTTTTATCTGGGTTTTCAATGTACTCATTCATTAACTCAGATACCTTAATATTATCCTTATATTCACTTGCTCTTATGTTAAGATAATCATTTAACGAATCAATATATTTAAATGAATCGGTTTTATCTTTATCATTCCCCCAGCCTCCTCTAATGCTAATATCAATATCATTATTCAGCCTTACACGATCTTCCTCTAACTCTTTCCTAGCATTCATAATACTTTCTTGCATTATTTCTGCATTCTCTTTCAATTTATTAGAAAGCACTCTAAGATTGATTTCATAATTAATTCTTGATTTATCAGTTAATGCCATTTTATATACTCCTTTATATGAAAACTTAACTAACTTTAAAGAATGCCATTAATAAAAATGACAAAAAAATAATAATGCAGCTTAGAATAAAAAACTAATTTATTTTTTGTATGATAAAAAATATAAAATTCCATCGTGCTGTATATATATAAAAAAAGCCAGATATTAAAATATCTGGCTTTATGTACTTATTATTCTTAAATTATTTATTTCGACGAGCGATCACCGCATCTGATAACTGACGCAATACTTTTTCAGTATCACTCCAACCAATACACGCATCCGTCACACTTTTACCGTAAACTAATGGCTCATCAGATTCGAGATTCTGGTTACCTTCAACAAGATTACTTTCAATCATAATCCCTGTAATCGAACGGTCACCTTGGCGGATTTGCTCGCTAACGTCCGTCGCCACTTCCATTTGTTTCTCGAATTTTTTGCAGCTATTTGCATGGCTAAAATCAATCATGATACTAGGCACAAGCCCCGCTTTCTCTAGCCCTTCACGGACTTCTTGCACATGCTTAGCACTGTAATTTGGTTCTTTACCACCACGTAAAATAATATGGCAATCTGGGTTTCCGCTGGTGTTCACTATCGCAGAGTGGCCCCACTTGGTCACTGACAAGAAACAGTGGGCTGAACGCGCTGAGTTAATTGCATCAATGGCAATTTTAATTGTGCCATCTGTACCATTTTTAAAACCAACAGGGCAAGATAAACCAGACGCTAGCTCACGGTGAATTTGTGATTCAGTGGTTCGAGCACCAATAGCTCCCCAACTCATCAAATCTGCCACGTATTGTGGACTGATGACATCTAAGAACTCACCCGCAGTTGGTAAGCCTTGGTTATTGATTGTCAGCAATAATTCACGAGCAATACGTAAACCTTCGTTAATATCAAAGCTACAATCCATTTTAGGGTCATTAATTAGCCCTTTCCAACCCACCGTTGTGCGTGGCTTTTCAAAATACACTCGCATCACAATTTCCAGAGAACCTTTTAATTCCTCACGTAATTTACCCAAGCGCTCTGCGTATTCTAAAGCCGCTTTAGTATCATGAATCGAGCAAGGGCCAATAACTACCACTAAACGGTCATCTTTACCGGCTAAAATATTGTGGATTGCCAGGCGTGCTTCATGAACGGTAAACGCAGCTTTGTCGGTTGCTGGAAATTTTTCAAGCAGAGCAATTGGTGGTAATAATTCTTTTATTTGTTTTATTCTGACGTCATCGTTCTGATAATTCATACCTGTATATCCAATGTTTATTATTTTTACTGTAGTTGATTTACATGCCAAATTTATCCAAGTTGGTTTCGCCCGAACAAAGCGCAGAGTAGACAGCTGAATTCCTTCACTGTACTCGAAAGGATAAAAGATAATTAGCATCGAAATTTTAATCTAACCGTTCAACAGACATCTGTAAACAGGCAAGCGCACGATAAAACTAGGACTTTATTAGTAGCCAATTATAAAATGAGGTGAAATGTTGAAATTTAGCATGATAAGTAGGCAAAACTGGCATTTTTCAGAGCAAATAATAACTAAAACAGCTAAATGACGATAATGCCACTTTAGCTGTTTTAGATGATTTTTTCTGTCTAAGTACGAGAAATGGGCATGGAGCCGTTTTCTTTTGCTGATTTTATCCAAAGCCTAGAGCCATTTAGGGCGATACCTAATAAAATTAAGTATTCTAAGGACATGGCATAAACACCTTGAATAAAGAAAATCACAATACTGATGACGTTAATAATGACCCACAACAACCAGTTTTCTACATATTTACGTGTCATTAAAATCATCGCGACAACGGAAAGAATGGTCATCGTCGAATCCCAGAATGGGAAGGCATCAGGTTCAATTGCAGGCATTGCGAGGTTAGCGCCAAATAGATTTAATAACTCGACGGCCCATCTCGCCAGCACACCAAATACCGAATCAATATTAAATGTCAGATAAATAATAGCGATAACTGAAATAACCAATGTTATAGCTGCTTTTGGTAAGCTCAACCAACGAATTTTTAGCTCTGCTTGCTGCGAACTAGTAACTCTGCTCCATGCGTACCAGCCATAGATATTGGCGACAAAGAAAAATATCTGTAACAATAGATTTGCATATAGCTGAATTTGAAAGAAAATAACTGCAAACAGAGAAACGTTAATTAACCCAAATAGATAATTAATCGTTTTTTCTAGACTCGCAAGTAGAATACAAAGTAAACCAGCAATGGTCCCCACGGCTTCAATGTAAGATAAATCATAAACTGATCCCCAAAGTGGGATCTGCACTAACGTATTGGCTGTACTAAAGAAATCCATCCCAAAATCCTTTATAAGTGTTCGTTAATGTTGTATTGCTCAGTATTTCATTGAAATTGTATTTTATTATTTTAGACTCTCTGCAAAATCTAGCATCTTATTTAATGGTCGTAATGCTTTTTCTCGTAATATTTCACTGACTTGAATTTGATGGTCTTGCGAATTCCCTTCTAAGGCATCAGCAATCGCTTTTAAGCCATTCATTGCCATCCAAGGGCAATGTGCACAAGTTCGACATGTTGCGCCCTCACCAGCTGTTGGAGCGATATAAAGCGTCTTCTCCGGGCAAGCTTGCTGCATTTTGTAAAAAATACCTTTATCCGTCGCCACTATCATCGATGGGTTAGGTAAATTTTGTGCTGCTTTAATTAACTGACTTGTAGAACCGACCGCATCTGCAAGGTCGACTATCGCTTGTGGCGACTCAGGGTGAACCAATACCGCAGCTTCAGGGTATAGGGCTTTCATTTTTTCTAATGATTGTGTTTTAAATTCATCATGAACGATGCAAGCCCCTTGCCAACACAGAATATCAGCCCCGGTTTGTTGTTGGACATAACGCCCAAGATGGCGGTCTGGAGCCCAAATTATTTTTTCACCTAAGCTATCAAGGTGCTCTATTAATTCAACAGCAATACTGGATGTGACTACCCAATCAGCCCGAGCCTTTACTGCTGCTGAAGTATTAGCATACACCACCACAGTCCTATCTGGATGCTCATCACAAAAACGGATAAATTCTTCTTCAGGGCAACCTATATCAAGGGAACATTGGGCTTCTAATGTTGGCATTAAGACTTGTTTTTCTGGGCTGAGAATTTTTGCTGTTTCGCCCATAAATTTCACTCCAGCAACAACTAAGGTAGATGCCGAATGTTTAGCCCCAAAACGCGCCATTTCAAGTGAATCTGCAACACAGCCCCCAGTTTCTTCTGCAAGTGCTTGAATTTCAGGATCAGTATAGTAGTGTGCAACGATTACCGCATTTTTCTCCACCAATAGCGACTTAATCTTCTGCCGATAAAATTCTTTTTCATCCGAGCTTAATCGTGCTGGTTTTGCTGGGAACGGATAAACTGACTGGTCAAAATCGATAAACACGCTCATTGGTTGCCTCTGTTTAGCAAAAAGCGATTTTATTACCTTATTCAAGTTTAAAACCGCAAGTTTACACACATTTTGTTTTATATACTAAACAAGATACCCCACTTGGCTTAATAAGTCTCCTTTCTTTTCACTCATTAGAGAACCTTTTATGGCTTTGCTTTAGCTTTTTTACGCTTTTTAGGTTTGAATCTTCGCTTTTACACGCCTTTATCGGTATCGTAGCCATCCTTACTTAATTCATTAGGTCAGTTATGGAACCACCTGCATCTTTAATAAATAAAATTATCTCTATTTCATTACTCGATCCAAGAATTGAAGCTGTCGTATTGACGGGGTCACGTGGTCGAGAACAAAACATTGATAGCTACTCAGATATTGATATTGAGTTGATTGGTCATGGTACAACTGAAATATTTAATCAAAAGTCTTGGGTAAATCAATTTGGTAAACCTTTAGTTGCTCTTCATTTACTAAATCAGGAAGAAGATGCACCTGACTGGCCAACCTGTTTGGTTATCTTTGAAGAAGGCCGTAAAGTGGATTTCACATTTGCCGAACCTGAACGACTATCAAAGATGAAGCAACAAGGTCTAGATGCCACTTTTTCCCGTGGTTTTACTGTATTACTAGATAAAACAGGGATCACTGAAGGCTTACCTGAAAATATTAATCAACAAATGTTAGCACCACCTCAATTAACAGCAGAACAATTCACTGAAGTTGTCTCTGATTTTTGGCATGAAGCTCATCAAGTCACGATAGCATTAACTAGAGACGAATTGTGGGTCGCGTGGGCAAGAAGTGCTGATATGAAACAGTATTTTCTGCAATTAATAGAGCAGTTAATCTTTATCAAAAATGGTTCAATATGCGACGTTTGGTATAAAGGGCGTAATTATCATGAGTGGATGCCTAAACCCTATATCGAAGCACTAGAAATTATCTTTAATTGTGGGACGACACAGAGCGCAGCATTGTCTCTTCAGTGCTTAATGCGTTGCTTTAATGAAGTAGCTACCGAGCTCGCTAGCCTTCAAGGCTTCAATGATATGCAGCTTATGGCAGAAAAAATGCAAGAACTGCTTATTGGCATTTTGCAGGATAACGCCCTACTCCCTGAAACACTGTAAAATAAGATAAATATAAATGAAGCACAGCAAAGGAATGCGGTGCTTTTATTGTTGTGAGCGATTAGACAACTAAGTACTTACTTAGGTAAATATTACTTGGATTGCTTGCTTGATAATAGCTTGAAATGGTGGGTCGTGCAGGATTGAAATCCTTCGGATTTGCCCTACGGGCTAAACCTGCAACCAGCTTGTCGAGGTCTGGCTTAACGACTGAGTGTTTACTTAGGTGATTGTTAAATTGGATTATTTGCTTAGGAATGCCTTGAGATGGTGGGTCGTGCAGGATTGAAATCCTTCGGATTTACCCTGCGGGCTAAACCTGCAACCAGCTTGTCGAGGTATGGCTTAACGACTGAGTGTTTACTTAGGTGATTGTTAAATTGGATTATTTGCTTAGGAATGGCTTGAGATGGTGGGTCGTGCAGGATTGAAATCCTTCGGATTTGCCCTGCGGGCTAAACCTGCAACCAGCTTGTCGAGGTATGGCTTAACGACTGAGTGTTTACTTAGGTGATTGTTAAATTGGATTATTTGCTTAGGAATGGCTTGAGATGGTGGGTCGTGCAGGATTGAAATCCTTCGGATTTGCCCTGCGGGCTAAACCTGCAACCAGCTTGTCGAGGTATGGCTTAACGACTGAGTGTTTACTTAGGTGATTGTTAAATTGGATTATTTGCTTAGGAATGGCTTGAGATGGTGGGTCGTGCAGGATTCGAACCTGCGACCAATTGATTAAAAGTCAACTGCTCTACCGACTGAGCTAACGAC
>NZ_JAXADV010000019.1:13840-35203 GCF_033901115.1 Providencia sp. CIM-Carb-044 | reverse complement strand
GGATAGGGTGTTTCCCCATCATGGTGATGAATGACATCGCTTGAGTCAAAGTAGTAAGTAACAACTCACTTGTTGAAGGGGACGGTGGCTGTTGGTGAGGGTGGGATAACAGGGGTTAGGAGAAGCAATGGGGGATAAGCGGTTGTATTGGTGTGACGAATAGATATTCTAAATGCAAAGTAGTGAGTAACAACTTCGGTTTAATATTTTAATTGAATTCAAATCGTCATCATAATTTGGAAGCCAGTATAGCAGCTAGAATAAGAGCCCAATCAAATAACAGTATCTTAGATATTATTCACAGAATAATTACTAATAGCTTATGGCAAATAAAAGTAGTAATCACTAATACAATATATTGAAGATAAGAAGGTTAATAGCTGTATATAATTATTAGAAATAAACTATAAGTTACAGTGCTTGAAATTATTTCATTTAACCTTGAAAGGCTCGACAAGACGGATAACATTAGTTAGATTATTTAGCATTCTAGAAGTCTAAACGTATAAACAGATAAAAGGGGGGATGAATGATGCCTATTCGTTTACCAGATGAACTACCGGCAGTTAATTTCTTGAGAGAAGAAAATGTTTTTGTTATGACAACAACAAGAGCAAGTCATCAAGAGATCCGTCCCTTGAAAGTATTAATACTCAATTTGATGCCGAAAAAGATAGAAACTGAAAACCAGTTTCTGCGTTTGCTGTCGAACACACCATTACAGGTTGATATTCAACTATTACGAATTGACCAGCGAGAATCAAAGAATACCCCAACGGAGCACTTAAATACCTTTTATTGTGATTTTGAAGATATACAGGATCAAAACTTTGATGGCTTAATTGTAACGGGAGCTCCGTTAGGTCTGGTTGAGTTTAATGACGTATTATACTGGCAACAAATAGAAAGGGTGATAGCTTGGGCGAAACAACATGTGACATCAACACTTTTCGTTTGTTGGGCTGTACAAGCGGCTTTAAAGGTATTGTATGACTTACCAAAATGGACTAGAGAAGAAAAACTATCTGGTATTTATCAGCATGATACGTTAGAGCCGTATGCTTTACTCACTAGAGGGTTTGATGGATCATTTTATGCACCTCACTCTCGCTACGCTGATTTTCCGGAAGACCTTATTCGCCAGCACACTGATCTAGAGATTTTAGCAAGTTCACAGGAGGCTGGTGCTTATTTATTTGGGTCAAAAGATAAACGCTTAGCATTTGTGACAGGCCATCCCGAATATGATGGGGACACTCTTGCACAAGAATATTGGCGTGATCTAGATGCTGGAATTTCTCCTCAGATCCCATGCAATTATTTTAAAAATGATGATCCCAACAACCCTCCGCTCGTGAGTTGGCGTAGTCATGGGCACTTGTTGTTCTCAAATTGGTTGAATTATTATGTGTATCAGATCACACCTTTTGATCTTACTAATATGGAACCAACGTTAGATTAAAAAAAGAAATATAAATTTAAAAATTATAATAAGATAAGTATTTTTACTTGTTATACCAGTTAAAGTTAGGCTTATATAGTAAAAGTGGTACCACAGTTAGTCTGAAAGCAGCTATTTATTAGCTGTTTTTTTTGTTTTCAAAGAAAAATTTTAAAAATACAGTTTTCTATAATTAGTTGATTTAACGACTATTTAACATTTTTGACTAGTTAAAGGAATGGTTAATCAATTTGGAAGTTTATTTAAAATTCATTATTATCAATAAGATATTTTATTTTTTAATTAAAATGGAAATCGTTTTTGATTTATTTCTGATTTGATCTTATGCTTATTTCATAGTCAACGATGAATGAGGGTTTGGTCGATGGAGCAGCAATTATCTATATCGGAATTAACATTCACAAAGAATATTGAACAGTTTGAAAGACAAGTGTTACATATTGATTCTATTGCATTTCTTTCTAAACTAGTTGAAGAGTTTCTTCCTCGCCGGGAAAAATTATTAAAAGATAGAGAGGTCAGACAGCAAAAGATAGATGCTGGTTCTTTACCTAACTTTATTTCAGAATTTGATTCCATAAAAAAATCAGATTGGAAAATTCAAAGTATCCCTGAAGATTTACAAGATCGCCGTGTCGAAATTACGGGTCCGGTTGAGCGTAAAATGGTTATTAATGCTTTAAATGCCAATGTAAAAGTATTTATGGCAGATTTTGAAGATTCCCTTTCACCTTCATGGGAAAAATTGATCGATGGCCAAGTCAATTTAAGGGATGCGATCCGCGGTGATATTTCTTATACCAACGAAAATGGAAAGGTTTACCAATTAAAATCAAATCCAGCAGTTTTGATTGCTCGTGTTCGTGGTCTTCATTTAGATGAAAAACATGTTTTATCAGGAAGTAAGCCTATTCCCGGAGGCCTGTTTGATTTCGCTATTTACTTTTTTAATAACTATCAAGCGTTATTAGAAAAAGGGAGTGGTCCTTACTTTTATATCCCTAAACTTGAGTCTTGGCAGGAAGCAAAATGGTGGAGCGATGTTTTTAGTCTGGCTGAAGACTCCGTGGGTATACCTCGGGGCACGATCAAAGCAACTGTACTGATCGAAACATTACCTGCTGTATTCCAAATGGATGAAATCTTATATCACATGCGTCACCACATTGTGGGGCTGAATTGTGGGCGTTGGGACTACATATTTAGTTATATCAAAACATTGAAAGAGCATGCTGACCGAGTATTGCCAGACCGCCAAGTTGTCACAATGACACAATCATTTTTAAGTGCCTATTCGCGCTTATTAATTAAAACGTGCCACCGCCGCGGAGCATTTGCGATGGGGGGAATGTCTGCTTTTATACCGAGCAAGGACCCCGAAGAAAATGAAACTATTCTAGCGAAAGTAAAAGCAGACAAAGAACTAGAAGCGAGAAATGGCCATGATGGCTCTTGGATTGCGCACCCAGGTTTAGCGGATACCGTTATGAACGTGTTTAATCAAGTACTTGGTGAGCGCCAAAACCAACTACATGTATCTCGTGATTTCGATGAAGAAATTACAGCTGACCAGTTATTAGAACCTTGTGCCGGTGAGCGAACTGAAGCGGGGATGCGGGCTAATATTCGCGTTGCTGTGCAATATATTGAAGCATGGATTTCAGGGAATGGCTGTGTACCTATCTATGGTTTGATGGAGGATGCTGCGACAGCAGAAATTTCACGCACTTCAATTTGGCAGTGGATCCGCCACGGTAAAACCTTGTCCACCGGTGAAAAAGTCACTAAGGCATTGTTTGAAGAAATGTTAGATGAAGAGTTACAGGTTATCCAAAAAGAACTTGGTGATAAGCGTTTTCAAAGTGGCCGTTTCCGTGAGGCTGCAGAACTGATGAGGCGGATTACTACACAGGATGAGCTTATAGAATTCTTAACTATCCCTGGATACCAATTATTAGATTAATCATTGTGAATAAAAAATTCGATAAACCCTACATATTCTTATAAAGGAAGTGGATCATGACAACATCGCGCTTAGAACAAATTGCCCAATTAGAAAATGAATGGAAACAACCACGTTGGAGAGGTATTACTCGCCCATATACAGCGGAAGAAGTGGTGAAATTGCGTGGTTCTGTGCATATCGAACACTCTTTAGCACGCAAAGGTGCAGAACGCTTTTGGGATCAACTACATGGCGGTTCAAAGAAAGGTTATGTAAATGCACTGGGAGCCTTAACGGGTGGGCAAGCGCTACAACAAGCGAAAGCCGGTATTGAAGCTATTTATTTATCAGGTTGGCAGGTAGCTGCGGACGCAAATACATCATCGAGTATGTACCCGGATCAATCACTTTACCCTGTCGATTCAGTACCATCGGTAGTTAAGAAAATTAATAATACATTCCGTCGGGCAGATCAAATTCAGTGGGCGAATGGTATTGGCCCTGACAATAAAGAGTATATTGATTATTTTTTACCTATTATCGCGGATGCGGAAGCGGGTTTTGGTGGCGTATTAAATGCCTTCGAGCTCATGAAAAATATGATAGAAGCTGGAGCAGCTGCGGTTCATTTTGAAGACCAATTAGCCGCGGTTAAAAAATGTGGCCATATGGGGGGGAAAGTTCTTGTGCCTACCCAAGAGGCGATTCAAAAACTGGTTGCTGCTCGTTTAGCGGCGGATGTTTCAGGTGTGCCAACTATTTTAGTTGCTAGAACCGATGCTGATGCAGCAGATCTTCTAACATCTGACTGTGATGCCTATGATGCGGCATTTGTTACTGGGGAACGCACTTCTGAAGGTTTTTTCCGAACCAAAGCAGGAATTGAGCAAGCAATTAGTCGTGGGTTAGCTTATGCACCTTACGCAGACCTTGTTTGGTGTGAAACGTCAAAACCTGACCTTGAAGCGGCAAGACAGTTTGCTGAAGCTATTCATGCTAAATTCCCTGGTAAATTATTAGCTTACAATTGCTCTCCTTCATTTAATTGGAAAAAGAATTTAGATGACAGCACGATCGCACGATTCCAAGATGAGCTTTCAGCAATGGGGTACCGCTTCCAATTCATTACGTTAGCAGGTATTCACAGTATGTGGTTCAACATGTTTGACTTAGCTCATTCCTATGCACAAGGTGAAGGCATGAAGCATTATGTTGAAAAAGTCCAAGAGTGTGAGTTTGCTGCAATTAATAAAGGTTATACCTTCTCTTCGCATCAACAGGAGGTAGGAACAGGCTATTTTGATAAAGTGACAACAGTTATTCAAGGTGGCACTTCATCAGTGACAGCATTAACTGGCTCGACTGAAGAAGAGCAATTCTAGTCAGATTATTTCCCTTTCAATCGGTGTTTCTGTTGGTTAGCTGTATCTGTTAATTTTTCAGGCACGTTTAGTGCCTGTTTTTTATTCAAAATAAGTCTGTATTCTTATAGGAGTGGTTATGATATTGACGACAGAACAGATAATAGCTCAGACCATTTTACAGGGTTTTGATGCTCAATATGGTCGTTTCCTTGAGATAACCTCAGGTGCACAAGAAAGATTTGAGCAGGCAGATTGGCATGCAATTCAGCATGCGATGAAAAGAAGAATTCAGCTGTATGATCACCATGTTGGTTTAGTTGTCGCTCAGCTACAGTTTATGGGGCTAGTTCAATCTTTAACACCCGATAAACTGGCTCAAATAAAAAATGTTTATAAAACCTTATTACCAGATTATCCAAGGTTTGAAATAGCAGAAAGCTTCTTTAATTCAGTTTACTGCCGGTTATTTCAGCATCGGGAGCTTACACAAGATAACTTATTTATTTTTACATCCCAGCCTGCAAGGCGTTTTTCTATTTCTCCTAGGCCACTAGCTCGAGAATACTTTGTTAATAATAATTTAGAGGGGGTATTGTTCACAATATTAAGTGGGTTACCACTAAGGCTAAAGTGGCGTAATTTGGATTTAGATATTCATTGTATTATCAATGTATTGAAAACAAAATTTCCTGATATTGAAACCCAAAAAGTCAGTTTTCATATTGCAAATGAGTTATTTTACCGTAATAAGGCAGCTTGGCTAGTTGGTAAAATTTATATTAATGATGAGGTTCACCCATTCTTACTTCCTATTCACCATGATGATTGTCAGCGCATTTATATTGATGCGTGTTTAACTGAGTTTGATGAAGCCAGTATTGTATTTGGTTTTGCTCGGTCCTATTTTATGGTGTATGCCCCTTTTCCAGCAGCACTGGTTTTTTGGTTGAGGGAGATCTTACCCAGTAAGTCAATTGCTGAATTATATATGGCAATTGGTTGTCAAAAGCATGGAAAAACAGAGTATTACAGAGAATATCTCGCCTATATTAATTTTTCACGAGAGCAATTTACCGTTGCACCAGGTGTTAAAGGAATGGTGATGTTGGTCTTTACGTCCCCTTCTTTCGATCGTGTTTTTAAAATTATTAAGGATCAATTTGCGCCACAAAAGCAAGTAACACGAGAACGAGTTTTAGAATGCTATCGTTTGGTTAAAGAGCACGATAGAGTTGGCCGTATGGCTGACACCCAAGAGTTTGAAAATTTTGTGATTAGTAAGTCTTCCATCAGCGATGAGTTAATGGTGGAATTATTGAAAGAGGTTCCATCTCAAATTGAAGATTTAGGCGATAACATATTGATTCGTCATTTGTACATGGAAAGAAAGATGATCCCATTGAATATTTATATGGATAATGCCACTGACGCGCAATTACATAATGCATTAAATGAATATGGCTGGGCGATTAAACAGTTAGCGGCTGCGAATATTTTCCCCGGAGATATGTTGTTTAAAAATTTTGGAGTAACGCGGCATGGCCGTGTTGTTTTTTATGATTATGATGAAATCTGTTATATGACAGAGGTGAATTTTCGTAAAATTCCTGAGCCATTATACCCTGAGCAAGAATTATCTAGTGAGCCATGGTATAGCATTGGTGAGCAAGATGTTTTCCCTGAAGAGTTTGCTTCTTTTATTTGCCAAAATGAGAAAATTCGTCATTACTTGCAACAATATCATGCAGATTTATTTTCTGCAGATTATTGGCAAAAGTTACAAAATAGAATTTTGGCGGGGCACGTAGAAGATGTTTATGCCTATCGTGAGGAATTACGTTTTTGCCATAAATTCAGTGAGGTTGCATAACTATAATACGCAACTAATGGGAATAGTCGCGTATTAATTAAAGGCAATTAAAAACGACTCAGCAAGCATTGAGTCGTTTTTCGGGAATGCTATTTTTTTGCGCCTTGTACAGCTTCTTGAGCAAGTTGGGTAATTTTTTCATAATTGCCTGAATTCAAAGCCTCTTCAGGCACTAACCAAGAGCCACCAATACACAGAACACTATCTAATTCTAAATAGTTAAGGTAATTATCTAGCGATATTCCACCGGTTGGGCAAAATTTGACTTGTGAGAAAGGGCCCGCAATGGCTTTTAGCGCCTTAACGCCACCATTGGCTTCCGCTGGGAAAAATTTGAACTCTTTCAGGCCATATTGCATACCAAGCATAAGTTCAGAAACAGTTGAAATTCCAGGGATTAAAGGAATATCTCCTTTGGTTGCTGCATTGAGTAATTCATCTGTCAAACCGGGACTAATTGCGAATTGTGCTCCAGCTTCAGTAACTTCAGCGAGTTGTTTTGCATTAATAACAGTACCTGCGCCAATAATAGCCTCAGGTACTTCTTTTGCAATGAGGCGAATAGCATCGATAGCACACTCCGTACGTAAAGTGACTTCTAACACTCTAATGCCACCTTTGACTAATGCTTTTGCAAGAGGAACCGCTTGTTCTAATTTTTTGATAACAATAACAGGGACGACAGGGCCTTGTTTTAATACGCTTTCAGCGGTCATTTTCCAATTATTCATTTTCTATTCCTATTCAATGAAAATAGATTAAAAATCAATACTACAAGCACCTTCTTCGGCACCTGATAAATGTCTTCTTAATGCACCGAAAAGCTCCCTTCCACAACCACTACGCTCAGCAGTTAAATCAGCCTCGAAGGGTTGGCGTTTATTGAGTTCTTCTTCATCAACTAGTAATTGTAATTCTCCAGTCAATGCATTTACCCTAATGATATCGCCATTTTTTACTTTTGCTAACAACCCACCATTATAAGCTTCAGGGGTGACATGAATTGCAGATGGTACTTTACCGGATGCTCCGGATAAGCGACCATCAGTAACTAACGCGACTTTGTAGCCTTTATCCATAAGTACACCCAGAGGAGGCATGAGTTTATGAAGTTCAGGCATGCCATTCGCGGATGGCCCTTGGAAGCGGACAACAATAATACAATCTTTATTAAGCTCACCTGCTTCAAAGTGTGATGCAATCTCATTTTGGTTGTTAAATACGACTGCTGGAGCTTCAATAACTTGATTTTCTTCAGGAACTGCTGATGTTTTCATCACGGCACGCCCTAAGTTACCAGAAAGTAATTTTGTGCCCCCATGAGGTGAGAATGGGTGTTCTATTTCAGCGATAACATCAGGATTAAACGAGGATTTAGGGCCTTCTCGCCATTCAAGTTGGCCATTATTTAGCCAAGGTTCCATGGTATAACGTTCCAGCCCGAATCCTGCTACGGTATGGACATCGTTATATAATAAACCTTTTTGTAATAGCTGGTGGATAAGCAAAGCTACGCCACCTGCGGCTTGGAATTGGTTGATATCCGCTTGGCCATTAGGATAGATACGGCAAATAAGTGGAACAATAGCTGAAATATCGGAAAAATCATCCCAATTGATAATGATCCCTGCGGCTCTTGCTATAGCAACAAGATGCATGGTTAAGTTAGTTGAGCCTCCCGTCGCGAGCAATGCGACGATACCGTTGACAATAACTTTTTCGTTAACCAGTTGACCGATAGGTAAGTACTGGCCCGATTGTTCAGTTAAACGCGTAATTTGTCGTGCGGCAGCCTCTGTTAATGCATCCCGTAGTGGAGAGTCAGGTGGTACAAATGACGCACCGGGTAGATGTAACCCCATGACCTCCATCATCATTTGATTCGAGTTGGCAGTACCGTAAAAAGTACAGGTGCCGATCCCATGGTAAGAGGCGGCTTCGGCTTCTAATAAAGCGAGTCGATCAACTTTGCCTTCAGCATACAGCTGGCGAATACGAACCTTTTCTTTATTTGGTAAGCCTGTTGCCATTGGACCTGCTGGGACAAATATTGCAGGAAGGTGACCAAATGAAAGTGCGCCAAGCATTAAGCCTGGAACAATTTTGTCGCAAATACCTAAATAGAGCGCACCATCAAACATATTATGGGATAGGCCAATGGCAGTTGACATGGCAATAACATCTCGACTTAGCATCGATAGCTCCATCCCATCTTGCCCTTGGGTTACGCCATCACACATTGCTGGGACACCCGCAGCGACTTGGCCAATTGAGCCAGCTTCTAATAATGCTTTTTTGAGTTGTTCAGGGTACTTGTCGTAGGGACGATGAGCAGAAAGCATATCATTGTAGGAATTGATGATTGCAATATCAGAGCGAGTCATGCTTTTAAGAATTTGTTTTTCTTCGCTTTGGCATGCTGCAAAGCCATGGGCAAGGTTACCGCAAGCGAGTGATGCTCGATGGACGGTCATACAACGAGCCTGCTCTATTTTTTTGAGATAAGCAGCTCGAGTTTTCAGTGAACGAGAAATGATACGTTGAGTGATGCGATCAAGTTCTTTATTGATCACTGAAGGATTTGTCTCTTTAGAGGTGGTCATGCTCATGATAATTGCTCCATAGTGCAGTAAAAAGATGAATCAAACTGCAAGTCAATTCGGGTTGTGCCTATCGTTATTTACTTGTGAACTATAGCACCAATGTTACCGGTAACATTGTTCAATGAAAGCGGAGGAGTTGCAATATAGAAAATGAACATTCGAAGCTATCTGTGATCTGAATCAAATTTATATTATGGTGTGGACAGGGTAGGAAATAGACAAATAAGCATGCTATAGTGGCTTAGTTGATGATTTTATCATCAAAATTCAATTAGATGATTGTCGAAGGTTAGGTTGTATTCATGAGAAGAGCTGCAGGATGTTAAGGCTAGTTATAGCTGCATTTATATTGTTATTGGCAAATTTTGTTAGGGCTGAGGTTATCTTAGCTTCGGGGTCATATAAAATTTTAACTGAAGTTTTTAATGAACAAACGGCAATGCAGTTACAGAATGCGTCACAAGCAGAAAAAATTGATGTATTGACCCGATATTTTTTAACTACACCTTACAATAAACAAACTTTGAATATGAGTCCGCTATCACCTGAAGAATTGGTGATTAATTTGAAAGAGATGGACTGTATGACATTCATAGAGTACATCGAGGCTTTTAAGCGTTCTAACAATTACGAGCAGTTTGTTTCAAATTTAATCAATATTCGTTATATCAACCAAAATATTACATTTAAACATCGGCGGCATTTTTTCTCTGATTGGGTGCAAGAACCTGAGGCAATTGTGGTAGATATTACTAGTGAAATAAGCCCACACGCTATTCAGGTAAAAAAACAACTTAATTTGAAAAATTATAACCAGCGATATATATCGGGCTTGCCTGTTAAAGGTAGGTTGATAAACTATATCCCAGTCAAATATGTGGATGATGATTTAGTATTGAGATTAAATGTAGGGGATTACATCGGCGTTTATTCAAAGGATAATGGGTTAGATGTAAGTCATGTGGGTGTTGTAATACGTAGAGGTAATAAAACAATATTTAGAAATGCCTCTTCACTACGTAGAAATCTTCAGGTTATTGATATCGAACTGAACGATTACTTAAAAGGGAAGGCCGGGATTGTTGTTTTTAGGCCGAAATCAGATTATTAGCCTGACTATAGAGAATATTATAATAATAAGATAAATTATTAATCTGTTTTTTGATATAAAAAAGGGAAAACACAATTTTTGCGTATGTAAAAATTTAACATATAGAGTGAAAATTATTTAATAATAAAAAACAGATAATTATTTTGATTGGTTACTAATTATTTCTAGTAACATTTAAAATGTAAAAGTATATTAAATTATCGATTTGATCAAAAAAAACATATAGAAATGTAATTTAATTATAAAAATAAAAAAACTTTTATAAAGCAATGGATTACTTTACATATATTATTTCTCTCATTTTTTTGTATATAAAAATGATGTTTGTCTATCAATCTTGTTATCTTTGATTGCTCATAACTATTTTAAATAGTTATGATTAATTTTATAATGAATAATACTAGCTAAATTATTTTTCTTATTTACATTTAGGAGATGGTTATGCATATAGCTAAAAAGAAAAATATTTATGCATTACTAGGTAATCATTTACGTAAGGCTAGAGTGAGTAAAGGGTTATCAGGAAATGAGCTGGGTTCGATTATTCATTTGAGCCAACAGCAAGTATCACGATATGAGTTAGGTATTAATAAGTTGAGTTTAGATAAACTAATTGAAATTGTAATTTTTTTAGATATTGATATTAATGAGATTACTAAAATCATTGCTAAGCAGGTTGAGTATGAAAAAAATGAGTTAGCGATAACCTAAGTAAGATATTTTTTTATTTTATTTTTATGACATTTTATGAATAATTTACTCATTTAAAAATTCCTAGTATAAAAAATAGGTTATAACTTATACGTTATAGAGAATTAGACGATTAATTTTGCATAGTCATAGTACTCGAAAAAAATATGTCTATGGTAACTACTTAAAATTAAAAATTAAATTCTAGAAATAAGAATAATCAATTCAATATGTCTCTATTTTAAGGAGGGGGAGCTTATTAGTGATCATAATTATAATTTTTTCTGGTGCTTCTCTCTCTACTTTTTCCAATGTTCCCTACCATTTAATAGAAGGGGATGTTTTTCGTTAATAAGAAAACCTTTTTTGTTTCTAATATGAGCTAAAAAGGTTTTAACATGATGTATTTAAACATTTATTTCATTTTCTATTATCTGTTTTTCTAAAAAGAATAAGCATTGTGATGTTGTTGGTGCATGAAAATTGATAGTATTGCAGACGACACAATGCTTAAATAAAGCTTAATGAATAATAGAGTAAGGCTATGGTTTGATGTTCAAATATATAGGGATATTGTTTGCTTTTTTACTATTAGGCTGTTCTGCCTCGAACAAAGGTTACTATCTCGATAACCGTTACCCATCAAAAAATAGTAGTCAACGCATTCAATATGTCATTATTCACTACACCGTTTCTGATGATGCGCGCTCCATAGCCACACTAACGCAAGGCAAAGTGAGCTCCCATTTCCTCATACCGAGTGTACCTGAAACTAAAAATGGCCAGCCTGTTGTATTACAACTCGTTCCTGAATCATTAAAAGCATGGCATGCAGGTGAAAGTTATTGGCTACAGCATAATGGTTTGAATGATATTTCTATTGGAATTGAAATCGTTAATGCAGGGGTACAAAAGGATGTTAAAGGAAAGCAACAGTGGGCTCCTTACAATGAAGCGCAAATTGTGGCATTGATACCTCTCATCAAAGATATTATGCAGCGCTATAGTATTCCCCCAGAAAATATTATTGGTCACAGTGATATCGCACCATTGCGCAAGCAAGACCCAGGCAAGGCATTTCCATGGCAACGTCTTGCTCAACATGGTATAGGGGCTTGGCCTGACCCAAAAACAGTCACTAAATTTCTGGCGGGGCGTAATGCCAATGAGCCCGCAAGCGTGTTACGCATTCAAAAAGCGCTTAATTTTTATGGATATTCAACAATCCCGCTATCAGGTAAGTTAGATCCACAGACGAAAAAAACATTGCGTGCTTTCCAATTGCATTTCCGACCGCGAGATATTGAAGGACAAGCGGACGCTGAAACAGAGGCTATCGCGTTGGCACTCATTGAAAAGTACCGTGATATACAAAAATTTAAGTTATTTGAAAAGACTCTGAAGTTGCCTACTATTTCAACAAATCAGCAAGGTGATTAGAGGGCAGTAAAAAGCTTTGTAAGGTTAAGTGAAATACAGGTTGCTTTGTATTTCACTTTCACTGTTTAGCTAGCGGTTTGCACCATATTCATGGCTTATTTCTTTTGCGGCTTTGATAACCATAGCGCCTAATTCAGTAATACGGTCATCGGTGATACGTGATAATGGGCCTGAAATAGAAATGGCTGCGAAAGCTTCTTTGTGTTCATCATAAATACAAGCCCCAATACAGCGTAACCCTAATGCATGCTCTTCGTCATCATAAGAAAAACCTTGCTTTTTAGCCTGTTGTAAATTCTCTTTTAAAGCTGATGGGTTAGTTAATGTATAAGGCGTATAAGCATGTAAACCTTTACGGCTTAAAAGTGGAACCAGTTTGTCTTCTGGTAAGTTAGCAATGAATGCTTTGCCTGCCCCTGAGGCGTGTAATGGCAGTTTTCCACCGATTGGTGCTGACATTCTCATTAGCGCATTGCATTGTACTTGGTCAACAATGACGGCATCGTACTCTGTATGGTCTAGGATAGCTAAGTTGACAGTTTCCCCTGATTCATCCATTAAGCGGCGTAGTATTGGGTGGACGAGAGCTAACAAATTACGACTCTCTAAAAAGCTGCTACCAATGATAAAAGCATGAGAAGCAATAACCCATAGGCCTAAATCACCAGTTTGGCGAACAAAACCATGTTGTTCTAAAGTCATTAAAAGGCGATGTGTTGTTGAGTTGGGTAAGCCAGCTTGCATCGCAAGGTCAGTGAGGGCAATTCCCCCTGTCGATTCGGAAATATATTCCAATAGTGTTAATCCACGACTTAATGATTGAACTTGTCCTGCTGCAGCTGCGCCACTCGCCGGCCCTTTTGCTTTTTTAAGTTTCTTAGTAATTGGTGCCGTTGCCATTAAGTCTCTCCTGACTGTCATTTAGCTTCTATTATGAACTATTTCACTTGAAAATACTCATCGGATCAGTGAAAAGTGTGCTCTTGTGCAACCTTGAAAAACTCTCATCATAACAGCGAATTTTCACGAGAGAAGTTGTGATAGGATGTTAAAGGTAAAAATTTGACTTATTTCTCAGTGTTCCATTTTAGGAGGGCAGTGCAGTGTCCGCAAAAGTTAATCAATTAGAACAAGAATTAAAAAAACGTATATTGGTATTAGATGGTGCAATGGGAACAATGATCCAACAACATAAGTTGTCGGAAGCCCAGTTTCGCGGAGAACGATTTGCGGATTGGCCGAGTGATTTAAAGGGAAATAATGATCTATTAGTCTTAACTCAGCCAGATATTATTCGAGATATCCATTCTCAATACTTTGAAGCGGGCGCGGATATTGTTGAAACCAATACTTTTAACTCAACATCCATTGCGATGGCTGATTATAAAATGGAATCACTTTCCGCTGAAATTAACGAAGTTGCTGCGCGTCTTGCCCGTGAATGTGCTGACGAGTGGACACGTAAAACCCCTGACCAGCCGCGTTATGTTGCCGGAGTTTTAGGCCCGACAAACCGCACTGCTTCTATTTCTCCTGATGTTAATGATCCTGCTTATCGCAATATCACCTTTGATCAACTCGTTGAAGCCTACCGTGAATCTACCCGATCTTTAGTAAAAGGTGGGGTGGATCTGATCATGATCGAAACCATTTTTGACACATTGAATGCGAAAGCCGCGATCTTTGCGGTAGAAACCGAACTGGAAGCTTTGGGAGTTTCTCTACCTATTATGATCTCGGGTACGATCACGGATGCTTCAGGCCGGACATTATCAGGGCAAACAACAGAAGCATTTTATAACTCATTGCGCCATGCGCAGCCGATATCATTTGGCTTGAACTGTGCATTAGGTCCGGATGAGCTGCGCCAGTATATTGCTGAATTATCGAGGATTGCGGAATGTTATGTCAGTGCGCACCCTAATGCAGGGCTACCGAATGCGTTTGGTGAATATGATCTTGATGCGCAAAATATGGCTGAACAAATTCATGAATGGGCAACCGCAGGGTTCTTAAATATTGTTGGTGGGTGCTGTGGAACGACGCCATTACATATCAAAAAAATGGCAGAAGCCGTAAAAGGTATCACACCACGTCAATTACCGTCACTACCTGTTGAATGCCGTTTATCGGGTTTAGAACCGTTAAATATTGGCGAAAAATCGTTATTTGTTAACGTTGGGGAAAGAACCAATGTGACGGGGTCGGCAAAATTTAAGCGGCTGATTAAAGAAGAAAATTACCAAGAAGCCTTAGATGTGGCACGTCAGCAAGTTGAAAATGGTGCGCAAATCATCGACATCAATATGGATGAAGGGATGTTGGACTCCCACGCGGCGATGGTGCGTTTCTTGAATCTGATTGCTGGTGAGCCAGATATTGCTCGCGTGCCAATTATGATTGACTCCTCAAAATGGGAGGTGATCGAGGCGGGGCTTAAGTGCATACAAGGTAAGGGAATCGTCAATTCAATCTCAATGAAAGAGGGGGTTGAGGCATTTATTGAGCATGCTAAATTATTGCGCAAATATGGTGCTGCGGTGGTCGTCATGGCATTTGATGAAGTTGGCCAAGCAGATACACGTGAGCGGAAAATTGAAATTTGTCGCCGTGCTTATCAGATCCTTACCGAAGAGGTGGGCTTCCCTCCTGAAGACATTATTTTTGACCCAAATATTTTTGCCGTAGCCACAGGAATCGAAGAGCATAATAACTATGCCGTTGATTTTATTGAAGTCTGTAAGGACATTAAGGCTCAGTTACCTCATGCGATGATTTCTGGCGGGGTTTCCAACGTCTCCTTCTCATTTAGAGGAAACGACCCTGTACGTGAAGCAATTCATGCTGTTTTCCTGTATTACGCCATTCGTAATGGAATGGATATGGGGATCGTTAATGCGGGGCAGCTCGCTATCTATGATGACCTGCCTACTGAATTAAAAGATGCTGTTGAAGATGTGATTTTAAATCGCCGTGATGACAGTACAGAACGTTTGCTTGAACTGGCGGAAAAATACCGTGGAGCAGGGGCAGGAGAGCAGCAAGTTCAACAAGCGGAATGGCGTAGTTGGGAAGTTGAAAAGCGTCTTGAATACGCATTAGTGAAAGGCATTACCGAATTTATCATTGAAGATACTGAAGAAACTCGCCAACGTGCTTCCAGCCCAATCGAAGTGATTGAAGGCCCCTTGATGAATGGTATGAATGTGGTTGGAGACCTATTTGGGGAAGGAAAAATGTTCTTACCTCAAGTGGTGAAATCTGCTCGGGTGATGAAACAAGCCGTAGCCTATTTAGAACCCTATATTCAAGAGCTTAAGCAGTCAGGTAGTAGTGCAGGAAAAATCTTACTCGCGACGGTAAAGGGCGATGTTCATGATATAGGCAAAAATATCGTTGGGGTTGTTCTGCAGTGTAATAACTATGAAATCATTGATTTAGGCGTGATGGTTCCGTGTGAAACTATTCTAAAAACAGCACGTGAAGAGAACGTTGATATTATTGGGTTATCCGGTTTGATCACGCCATCTCTTGATGAAATGGTGCACGTAGCTAAAGAGATGGAAAGACAAGGGTTTACCTTGCCATTACTGATTGGTGGGGCGACAACATCAAAAGCACACACTGCCGTGAAAATTGAGCCTAATTATAGTGGGCCAACGACTTACGTGCAAAATGCCTCTCGAACTGTGGGGGTTGTCGCAGCGCTATTGTCAGCAACACAAAAAGCAGATTTTGTTGCGCGCACTCGCCGTGAATATGAAACGGTTCGTCAGCAACATGGTCGTAGAAGGCCAAAAACACCGCCTGTGGCACTGGATGTGGCACGCGTTAATGCGGTTAATATTGATTGGCAACATTACCAACCACCTGTGCCAAAATTTCTTGGTATTCAAGAAGTCACCGCATCTATTTCAACGCTGAGAAACTATATTGATTGGACGCCATTTTTTATGACGTGGTCGCTGGCAGGTAAATACCCGCGGATCTTAGAGGATGAAGTGGTCGGTTCTGAAGCGCGTAAGCTATTGAAAGATGCTAATAATATGTTAGATAAGCTTGATAAAGAAAACTTATTAACGCCAAAAGGTATTTTTGGCTTATTCCCTGCAAACCGGGTTGGTGATGATATTGAAATTTATACCGATGAGTCGCGAAATCATGTGCAAGTCATGGGGCTGAATTTACGCCAACAAACTTTAAAAACTGAGTTTCCAAACTATTGTTTATCTGACTTTGTCGCGCCAAAGGACAGTGGTAAAGCCGATTATATTGGGGCTTTCGCAGTGACAGGGGGCTTAGAAGAAGACGCGCTTGCTGATGCATATGAACAACAGCATGATGACTATAATAAAATTATGGTTAAAGCGCTGGCGGATAGGCTAGCGGAGGCATTTGCTGAATATTTACACCAACAAGTCCGCATGCAATATTGGGGTTATGCAGACGATGAAAACTTGAGTAATGAAGAACTTATTCGCGAAAATTACCAAGGGATCCGCCCTGCACCGGGGTATCCGGCTTGCCCTGAGCATACAGAAAAGGCAAAAATTTGGCAGTTACTGGACGTGGAAACGCAAATTGGTATGCAACTCACCAGTTCCTATGCGATGTGGCCAGGGGCCTCGGTATCAGGCTGGTATTTTAGCCATCCTGAAAGTAAATATTTTGCGGTAGCCCAGCTACAAAAAGACCAAATTGAGGATTATGCAAAGCGCAAAGGGATGTCGGTGACGGAGTTGGAGCGTTGGCTAGCGCCAAACTTAGCTTATGACCCTGAAGATTAAAACAAGATCAATACATTGATTTTTCATGCATTCGGCACCATCTTATAGGTAATACATTAGAGGGGGCCAATGATGAGCTATGAATTTATTATTGAAGAAGAACTGCCACGCTCGGCAGTTTTTCCTTATCAGATCCAAAACAGTGCGGCGCCTGAAACGTTCATGATGAGCGAAGACGCGGTGAGCGCTATGATGAGTGTTTTACAGATCATGGATAAGCTTGATACCGATGATTCACTGGATGAGCACTGTTTTAATCAGATTTGGTTAAGAAGCGAGCTAACACCTGCAAGAGCAGAAGAAATTTACCTATTTTTAGAAGAAAATTTAGCAGTAGAACCCGTGCCTTCAGAGGACGAAATCGCGGCTTTTCATCAAGCCCAAATCGATGAAAATAAGCTGTTATCTCAAGAAAGCCCGAAAGACGGTATGGTACCCGTGCATAAATTTTCGACCAATGACGGTTGGTTGGTGACCACGAAAGAGTGTGAATGGATTGCGGAAGTGTTTTCACCAGAACTGGTGAGTGAAAACCACTTTGTCGTTTCTCAGATCTCTGAACTGTGTAAGATTAGCCACCGCACATTGGAAGCTCTGTTAATTGAGTGGGGTAAATTTAATTTATTTGCCAGTAAACACGGTGGTTACCGCGTTAACTAAGTACTGCGACTTATTTCGGAGACAAAAGTTTCAGCAAGAAGCTGGCGTCTCCTCCGTTTTCTTAATAATTCCTTTGTTATTCTACTTTTTCAGCCAACATCCCTTATGAATTTTTTATTGGAGTGATATGTTAATGACATAACGCCAATAAATAGGTCATGGTGATGAAATTACGTTCTTTTCTGTTAGTTCTCTATGTTAGCGGTATTTCCCTTGCGCAAGCTGGCAATATCGTTGAAGCACCTTCTACGAAAGATAAACCGAATACGCTACAGGCGCAGCCTAAAAGCATGCCTATTCCTGATGAATTCAAAGCAAAATTGAAGCTAGCGAATGCCGGAGATGAAGAGGCAATGGTGGATGTTGGGCTTGCTTATATGGATGGGACTGAATTTTTAGCCGTCAATGAGCAAGAGGCTTATCGTTGGTTTAAAAAGGTAGCTGACCGAGATAATACAGATGGAGATTATTACCTTGGGATGTTATTGCAAAATCAGGAAAAATACCGACAAGCGGAACAATGGTATCGCCGAGGTGCTGAAAAAGGCGATGCTTATTGCCAATATGCGATGGGTTACTTATATGAACATGGCATTGGGGTTGAGCAAAATTTAAAGCAAGCGAAAGCATGGTATGCAGAGGCCGCGGAGCAAGAACATGCCAACGCACAGTTTGCGATGGGGTTGTTTTATCATGATGGGTTAGGTGGTGATATTGATTACCAGAAGGCTCGAGAGTGGTATGAAAGAAGTGCGGGAAATAATATTGCAGCCGCAGTGAATAACTTAGCGGTGATGTATGAAAATGGTGAGGGTGTAGAGCCGGACGCCGAAATGGCGATTTATTTATATCGTCAAGCCGCCAATATGGGCTCTGCGACAGCGCAAGTGAATATGGGTGATTTTTATCAAGAAGGTCATAGCGCAATAGAAAAGAATAGCTACCAAGCGATGTACTGGTATAAACGCGCTGCGCAACAGAACAATATTGCGGCCCAACTGGCGATTGCGAAAGCCTATGAGCAAGGTAATGGCGTTGGTAAAGATCTCTCTGAAGCCTTTCTATGGTATGAACGAGCAGCACAAAATAAATCCCAAGAAGCTGGAATGAAGGTAGCTGAATTCTATGAAAAAGGGTTAGGGGGGGTTAAAAAAGACCCCAAAAAGGCTATTGAGTGGTATATATCACTTGCCAACAGTGATGGTAAAGCGGCTCAAATTAAGTTAGCGGAACTGTATGTGTCTGGTGAGCTGAAAAATGTTGATGTGAATGATATTTTGAGTTGGTTGCTGATTGCGCAAGAAAATAACATCGAAGCTCAAAACCAGTTAGCTATCTTTTATTTAACGGGAACGGGTGTGGCGAAAAACACACACAGAGCACGGCAATTGCTGGAAAAAGCGGCATTTAAGAAAAATAGCGATGCCCAAAACAACCTTGCGGTGATGTATGCACGAGGCGAGGGCGGTGAGAAAAATATTTTTCGTTCAGTAATGTGGTTTGAACGAGCGGTAGAACTCGGTAATGAAACCGCAAAAAGCAACTTGGCGCTTTTAAAACAGAATAAAGGCGTGACGGGAAAAATGTTGCAATACACTGGTAGTGTTGCGCAACCCAGCAAAAATGCTAGAGAGGATTAATTGTATAATATAGAAGGCGATCGAAATGATCGCCTTCTAGTATTTTGATCAAACTTCCACACTATTCGAATAAGTTACTGTGCAAGGTACGAACGATCTCTTCAGCATCATTTCCAGGTACCAATAAACAAATATTGTGGCTACTTGCTCCATAGCTGATCATGCGAATATTGAATGACTCAAGCGCCCCAAAAATTTGTCTCCCGAGGCCATTCACTTGCGACAGCTCATTACCAATGATTGCGACGAGCGCTAAATCTTCTTCCACTTCAACACGGCATAATGCGGATAGTTCTGTCATTAGCGCATTGGTGAGTAAACTGCCGTTAGTTCCCGTTGAACCTGTTGTGTCTAAGGTTAGGGCGACACTGACCTCTGAAGTCGTAATTAGATCCACTGAAATATTGTGGCGCAGTAAAATGGTGAAAATTTCCGCTAAGAAACCGCGTGCGTGCAGCATTTTTAGACTGTGCAAGGTGAGTAGCGTTTGTTTACGGCGCAGTGCTAATGCCCTAAATTGTGGTGGATTCGTGGTTTTATCACACACAATGGTGCCGCCGGCTTCGGGGGCTTTACTTGAACCGACAAAAACTGGGATCCCCGCACGTACTGCAGGAAGGAGTGTCGCAGGATGCAAAATTTTTGCGCCAAAGGTCGCCATTTCTGCCGCTTCATCGAAAGCAATTTCATCAATGCGTTGGGCACTCGGTACGACGCGAGGGTCAGTGGTGTAAATTCCAGGAACATCAGTCCAAATATCTACACGTGATAAATTAAGGACTTCAGCTAACAAAGCGGCGGTGTAGTCACTTCCACCGCGCCCAAGAGTGGTCGTGCGGCCTTTTTCATCACGACCAATAAACCCTTGAGTAATGACAACCGACTCAGTAAGGCGTGGCATGAGTTGTTGTTCTGACAATGCTTTTAGCTGAGCAAGTTCTGGTTCAGCACGGCCAAAGCTGTCATTCGTTCTCATCACTTTGCGTACGTCAAACCATTGGGAGTTAGCATTACGTTGGCGTAGTACTTCAACAAATAGTAAGGTTGACATTAATTCGCCGTGGCTCACCATTTCATCCGTTAATGCATCAGAAGTGGCTAAAGCAGCCGAATCAGCTAAATGAGCAATATTATCGAGTAATCGATTGATTTCCTCACGAATAACATCAGCAGTTTGTAAGTTATCAATAATTGCGTATTGAATATCCTTCACTTTTTTCAGCAGTTCATTACGTTTATCAGCATCGCAACCTTCGGCCAGTTCGATTAATAAATTGGTAATGCCAGCAGAGGCGGAAAGTACCACAACTCGCACATTTGGGTTGGAGAGAACAATATTGGCGCTGTTGTTCATCGCTTCAAAGTTAGCGACGCTAGTGCCGCCAAATTTGGCGATAACATACTGATGGTTGTCTGTTGAAGACGCTGCGATATTCATGGTGTCAATCCCTTTGGTTAAACCTAATCTTTATATAGATTTATCGGGTAAATAGGATTGCGTCAATCAAGAATCGAAGTAAATCAGTAATTCTAATGATAGGTAATTTATTATCGGTTTTCTCAATATACTCGTCATACTTCGAGCTGCATGGGTGTTGACTGCGCTCAGATAACCGAATCACATACTTTTGTATGCTCATCGGTCTATCTTCGCTTGTCGCCTACATGCAACTCGAATTATTTAGAGTATATACTCGTTATATTTCAAGCAGTTTGGGTGTTGACTGCGCTCAGATAACCGAATCACATACTTTTGTATGCTCATCGGTCTATCTTCGCTTGTCGCCTACA
>NZ_JAXADV010000019.1:0-13740 GCF_033901115.1 Providencia sp. CIM-Carb-044 | reverse complement strand
TGCAACTCGAATTATTTAGAGTATATACTCGTTATATTTCAATCAGTTTGGGGGTTGACTGCTCTCAGATAACCGGATCATATACTTTTGTATACGTATCAGTCTAGAAAGTGTGTATTTTAATAAAATGGGTAATTAAGTCTGGAAAAGTCGCTCAGAATTGGGGAATATCAATATAACGCAGAAAACCGATAAGTCTCGTTTTCGTGACGGGGTACAATCTATTTCTATTTAAAATTATTTGGAGAGTGTTATCCATGAGAAGTATTAATCCAAGCCAGACGGCTGCATGGCGGGCGCTAGAGCAACATTTTGCGCAAATGAAAAATGTCCATATGCGCGATTTGTTTGCGCAGGATAAAGACCGCTTCACTCATTTTTCGGCAACGTTCGATGGTCAAATCTTAGTGGATTTCTCCAAAAATAGAATTACGCAAGAAACATTGGAACATTTATTGGCCTTAGCAAAAGAAACAGAGCTAGAAAGCGCCATTAACAGTATGTTCCAAGGTGAAAAAATTAACCGTACTGAAGACCGTGCGGTACTACATACTGCTTTGCGTAACCGCGATAACACCCCTATTTATGTTGATGGCAAAGATGTCATGCCAGAAGTGAATGCAGTATTGGAAAAAATGCAGCAATTTAGTCAGCGTATTATCAGCGGTGATTGGAAGGGTTACACCGGTAAAGCGATTACGGATGTGGTGAACATCGGTATTGGTGGTTCAGACCTTGGTCCATTTATGGTGACAGAAGCACTGCGTCCATACAAAAACCACCTAAACATGCATTTTGTATCGAATGTGGATGGTACGCAAATTGCGGAAACACTGAAAAAGCTGAACCCAGAAACAACACTGTTTTTAATTGCGTCAAAAACCTTTACAACGCAAGAAACCATGACAAATGCGCATTCTGCTCGTGATTGGTTCTTGGCTGCGGCAAAAGATGAAAGTCAAGTGGCTAAGCATTTTGTGGCACTTTCAACGAATGGTGAAGAAGTCGCGAAGTTTGGTATTGATACCAACAATATGTTTGAATTTTGGGATTGGGTTGGTGGCCGTTATTCATTATGGTCAGCGATTGGTTTATCCATTATTTTATCGGTCGGCTTTGATAATTTCGTTCAATTATTGAACGGTGCCCATGCGATGGATAAGCATTTTACCCAAACTCCGCTAGAAAAGAACATCCCCGTGTTGTTAGGTTTGATTGGTATTTGGTACAACAATTTTTTTGAAGCGGAAACTGAAGCGATTCTGCCATACGACCAATACATGCATCGTTTTGCCGCTTACTTCCAACAAGGTAATATGGAATCGAACGGTAAATATATTGGTCGTGATGGAAAACCTGTTACTTATCAAACAGGCCCGATTATTTGGGGTGAGCCGGGAACCAATGGCCAACATGCGTTTTATCAGTTGATCCACCAAGGAACTAAGATGATCCCATGTGATTTTATCGCACCTGCGGTAACCCATAACCCGTTAGGGGATCATCACGAAAAATTATTATCTAATTTCTTTGCGCAAACCGAAGCACTGGCGTTTGGTAAAACTCGTGAAGTGGTTGATGCCGAGTTTGCTGCGCAAGGTAAAAATGTCGCGGATATGGAATATGTTGCGCCTTATAAGGTGTTTGAAGGCAACCGCCCAACTAACTCTATCTTATTGAAATCAATCACGCCATATTCGTTAGGTGCATTGATTGCGATGTATGAGCACAAAATATTCACTCAAGGGGCGATTTTAAATATCTTTACTTTCGACCAATGGGGCGTGGAGTTAGGTAAACAACTCGCAAGCCGTATCCTGCCTGAATTAGAAAATAGTGATACCGTGAGTAGTCATGATAGCTCGACCAATGGTTTGATTAACAGCTACAAAGCTTGGCGATAAATTAATAACGTATTATTTAAATAGTTAAATGTAAGGTAGGAAATTCCTACCTTACATTATTTAACTGACATACTGTCTATTTGGCTATTTTTTAATTAAACAAATTCATTTTGTTACGATATTAATGAATTTTATTATTATCGATAACTTGCTAGTAATTAAAAAATTTTTCACTATATTTTTACATTTTGTGTTGAAAATGTGACTTTTTATATAAATTGTTAGCTAACTTTAACCTTGCCGTAAAACAACGTGATATCCTATTGCGTAAGAAATACAGTAAATCATAACCATGTTATTCATGGTGGAATTTTAAGTAATGGATGAAATGCTTTTTACTTCTCAGCCGATTCACTGGCTGGCGGAGAACGATAAAAACGATAAAATAGTGCCTGCCAATATACTAGATTGGCTACTAGAGCTTGGCTCCATGACAAAACGTTTTGAGCAGCATAGCCAGCAAGTTACCGTGATACCTTATTTAGAGCGCTATGTATCGCAAGATAAGCTGAGCGCGGATGAAGTGCAGTCTCTACCTGAAAGCCCGCGTTATTGGGTCAGAGAAGTTGTCATGTATGGAGATGGCATCCCTTGGTTACTGGGCCGAACAATAATCCCTGAAGAAACACTGACTGATGATGACCAGCAACTGGTGGATATTGGGAGAATGCCATTAGGGCATTATTTATTTAGCCGCGAGAGTTTAACTCGAGATTATATCCATATTGGTTCTTGCGCAAACCGGTGGGTACGTAGTTCTCGGTTAAGACTATCGAATAAACCGTTGCTGTTAACAGAAATATTTTTACCTGAATCACCTGCATATCGCTAACTATCCTAAGTACTTTGAGTTTTCAGGTCTTTGCAATGACACTATGCCAATAAATATAAATCAGTAAGTTGCCGAGTTTGGTGGTATTAAAATATACCTAATTTGAAGTATGATGGAATTCGAAAAGGAGCACGATAAAGTGGAGGGAAGTATGACGCTAAGTAAATGGCATGCATACAGCCGTTTAATGCGTATTGATAGACCCATTGGCTCATTGTTGCTATTGTGGCCGACGTATTGGGCATTATGGATTGCGGCTCAAGGTACGCCAAGTTTACATCTTTTGATTGTATTTACTGCTGGCGTATTCTTTATGCGTGCTGCTGGTTGTGTCATTAATGATTTTGCTGACCGCCATTTTGATGGACACGTAGAGCGGACTAAACACCGCCCACTCCCGAGTGGGGACGTAACAGAAAAAGAAGCAAAAATATTGTTTGCAAGCCTTGTTGGCCTCTCTTTTCTGCTAGTTTTGACACTCAATTCCATGACCATTTGGTTGTCGGTTGCAGGTTTGGCTTTGGCATGGGTTTATCCCTTTGTTAAGAGAGTCAGTAACTTACCCCAAGTGGTATTAGGTGCGGCTTTTGGTTGGTCAATTCCAATGTCTTTCTCTGCTGTTGGTGAAACTTTGCCAGCTGTTTGTTGGTTACTGTTTTTAGTTAATATTATTTGGTCGGTGATCTACGATACTCAGTATGCAATGGTAGACCGCGATGATGATTTAAAAATTGGTGTGAAATCAACCGCTATTCTATTCGGGCAATATGACAAACTGATTATTGGTTTGCTGCAATTACTGATGGTTGGCTTATTATTGGTGATTGGCTCACTGGCGGGTTTAGGAACCCTTTATTATATTTCATTAGTGTTAGTTGCGGGTTTATTTATCTATCAGCAGCAATTGATGGTTAACCGTGAACGTGCGCCTTGCTTTAAAGCTTTTATGAACAATAACTTTGTTGGCTTAATATTGTTTATTGGTATTTTTATCAGTTATTTTTAAATTACAGTTATTGAGCCAAAGTGAAAAAGGTCATGTTATTTCTAACATGACCTTTTTTGTTTTATTGACTCGAGAAAAGGCGATTAGCTTTTCACTTGTTCCGGAGATTGCGTGCTTTCAGTTGGTTTTTTTTCAGAAAACTCATCATCTTGACTAACACTTTCAATAGTTAAGCGAATCTCAGGTGACATCAATCGAGCCAGAACGGCATACAGTTTTTGCGCATTGGTGACAAAGATATCATTTTCATTATTATCAATGTAGCCTTCTTCTCTTAGGGTATCGACCAATGTGGAGAATACCGCTTTATCAAAGAATTCAGGAGCGTTGATACCATGCAAAACAGAAAGGCGTTGTGCAAGGATACGGCTTTGTTTTTCCAGCGTATTACGGCTGATTTCAGGGCTCGCATTGAGTAATGATAATGTGATTGCATAACGTTGCAGAGTTTCACGTACGCCAGCAGCTAAGAGCTGTAATGGACGAATACGGCGAGGATTTAACACCACCATGTCGTCTTCTTTTAAGCAAATCAGCTTTTGGTTATTTAGCTCATCAATTAGCGTATCTACCGCCTCGTGTAGCTCATCACTGTTATAACGCATAAACAGTTCTGCTTTTAAGAACGGATAAATTTGGCCTACTTGATAGTGAATGTCTTGGCGACTAATGCGTTCATAGTGCAATACAATGCTAGCAATTAGTGATGGTAATACCAATAAATGATGGATATTGTTACGGTAATAGGTCATTAAGACAGCATTTTCGCGAGGAAGGATAATAATATCCCCCATGCTATCTTTTTCGACTTCGAATTTATCCATTTGCAAAGCATGTTCTAACAATTGCTCTGCTGTTTTATTTGGGGTCGTCGCATCTGCGGTGTATGGCACATTGCGCAATAATTGCAGGTAACAGTCGACTTGTTCAATCAGTTGCTCACGAGTGAGTGAGCGTTGACGAGAAGCCAGTAACGCAGTCGCACACAGGTTAATCGCATTGGCTGCGGCTGCATTATTAATATTGACCATAATGTTATCGGCTAACGAACTGACCGTTGGGTTTAGCCACGTTGGTCTTTGTGGTTCGATAGGGTCGATAGAGTCGCGCCAATCAGGCACGCGCTGGTTAAGGTAATGAGGTAATGAAATGGGTTGACCGAAGTTAACATACCCTTGGCCTAGGTTACGCAATTTACGTAAGCCGCGAACCATAGAGAAAAAGCCTTCTTTCTCTTTTTCTGCGCCGCGAAGTTCTTTGGCATAAGTTCCCACTTCCATCACATGCTCATATCCAATGTAGATAGGAACGATGGTGATAGGGCGTGAGTCACCGCGCAACATCGCTTGTAACGTCATTGAGAGGGTACCCGTCTTAGGCTGTAATAAACGACCGGTACGTGAGCGCCCACCTTCCACAAAGTATTCGATGGAGTAACCCCGAGCAAACAACTCACTTAAATATTCGCGAAAAACAGTCGAATACAGTTTATTTCCTTTGAACGTACGGCGAATAAAAAAGGCCCCTAAACGGCGGAAAATCGGCCCTGCTGGCCAGAAATTGAGGTTGATCCCCGCGGCAATATGAGGTGGAACTAGCCCTTGATGGTATAGCACATATGAGAGCAGTAAGTAGTCCATATGGCTGCGGTGAGAGGGGACATAAACGATTTCATGGCCGTCTTGTGCAAGCTGGCGGACCCGTTCAGCGTGCTGAACATTGATGCCTTGATAAAGACGGTTCCAAGTCCAACTAAGAACCCTATCCGTTAAACGTACGGCTTCATAAGAGAAATTGGCTGCAATTTCTTCCATCATCCCAACGGCATTTTGCTGGGCTTTTTTGAGTGGAATTTTTTTACTACGCGCTTCGTCTTCAACGGCTTTTTCAATCGCTTTAGACGTTAATAGCTTATTAAACAGCTCATAACGTGCAGGGAGTTTTGGCCCAACTGCTGCTAGACGTTGGCGCGAATAGTGAATACGCGCGACACGGGCGAGTTTGTTGGCAATAATGGAGTCTGTGCCGTGGTCTTGTGCCATTTTCCCAATTGAGACAATGGGTGATAAACGCACGAAGCTGTCACGCCCTAACCATAAAACTGCAAAGAATTTTTGAATCCCATTTAACAGTTTCAATGGTGGTGCTGGAGTATGGCCTTCACGACCCGGTGAGCGGCCAAACATCACGGATGCAGGTAGCATTTGAATATCTAGATTTGGATTGTTTTTATGCAAATCTAAATAAGCATGGAAAGTTTTTACTGAATCCTTACGTGGATTCGGTGAATAATAGCGAAAAACACGTGGGCCATCATCGATAAAAACGTACGCCGGAAGCTTCGTTCCATTGATATCATTGTCGACCAGAGGGTCTGGCAGACCAATAGCTAAGCATTGATGCCGTAGCGTGAGGAGGTCAGACTTCGAATGATAAGGTAATACGTATAGGGTTGGCCTGTTGACATCAAGCTGCAACTCAGTGACGGGATCCGAAGGAATTAGTTTACTTTTTACCAATAATTTAAGTGGTAAATTCAACGTGTTGTAATATATTTTACGCCATAGTGACATAAATGATTATAGCCTCTTGTTAACAATGCTGCGCAATCATACCAGAAATACATGGTTAGATCTGTTACTGACAATTCACTTTGACCGTAAAAATCGATTATTGTTTGCATTTTTTAAGGAATAAATATGGCGAGTCAAGTTAAGGGGTTCACGCGAGTGATCAAAGCGGCGGGATATTCCCTTAAAGGTTTGAAGGCAGCTTGGGTTAATGAAGCCGCATTTAGGCAGGAATCTGTTGCTGCGATTATCGCAATCTTTATCGCATTTTATTTAGATATCAGCTATATAGATAGAATTTTGTTAGTGAGTTCAGTTGTCCTCGTGGCAATAGTCGAATTATTGAATAGTGCGATAGAAGCTGTAGTTGACCGTATTGGTAGTGAGTATCATGAACTGTCAGGAAGAGCTAAAGATATTGGTTCCGCTGCGGTATTTGTGAGTATCGGCTTAGCGCTATTTATTTGGGCACTGGTATTATGGCAGCGTTATTTCTCTGGCTAAGACGTTCGGGTGCTTAATAGGGTAAAAAGAAAGTAAATCGATAACAAATGCTTAAATTGAGCGATTTAACTGTTCCAAATCTTCATTTACCTGTATATACTCACAGCTTGACTGTATAAACAAACAGGGGAACGGAATGAAAGCACTGACGGCTCGACAACAGCAGGTTTACGATCTGGTGCGCGATCACATTTCGCAGACGGGTATGCCTCCTACACGTGCTGAGATAGCAGCAAGCCTTGGTTTTCGTTCGCCTAATGCGGCAGAAGAACATTTAAAGGCCTTAGCGCGCAAAGGGGTTATTGAAATCGTTTCAGGCGCATCCCGAGGTATTCGTCTGCTTCTTGAAGAAGAAACAGAAGACCAGGGGTTACCTCTGATTGGACGTGTTGCCGCTGGCGAACCATTATTAGCGCAGGAACATATTGAAAGTCACTATCAAGTTGACCCTGAGCTATTTAAACCACACGCAGATTTTTTGTTGCGTGTGAATGGGATGTCCATGAAAGATATTGGCATTATGGATGGTGATTTATTAGCTGTGCATAAAACGCAGAATGTCCATAACGGGCAAGTGGTTGTTGCTCGTATCGAAGATGAAGTTACTGTTAAACGTTTTAAGCAACAGGGTAACCGTGTTGAATTAATAGCAGAAAACCCAGAATTCGAACCTATTATTGTTGACTTACGTCAGCAAAATTTCACTATTGAAGGTTTGGCTGTTGGGGTTATCCGTAATAGTGATTGGTATTAAGTTCCTTTAGTCGCTAGCCGTAATGGTAGGTTACAGGCGGGAAGGACGATTGCAGGCAGATTTCATAGTTTCATTCTGAGGTCTGCCTGTTTTGTTTATTTTATTTTATTTCTTTATCTTCTCTATTTTTGCATTTCATCAAGCAATTTATCAACGCAGCTACTTATTTTTTCTTCTGGGCGATAGGTTGTTCATGGTTATGATGACAATGTTCGTGATCTTGGCAGCTATTCATTTCGTCACAATTTTTACATAAGCCGTGGTTTTCCACCACTGTATGTCTTAAGCGGAATTGGTGTTCATCTGCTAAATTAATGATTGCAGCTTCTATTGTTGTGCAATCACTTTCCGTTACGCTTCCACACTGGTCACAAATTAACATAACAGAGATATGGCTCGGGTTATCAAAATGGTGACAGACGACATAACTGTTCGTTGATTCAATTTTATGGATAAAACCTTGCTCCATTAAAAACTCAAGGCCACGATAAACCGTAGGCGGTTTAGCTTGAGGTTCAATTTCCCGTAGCAAGTCAAGTAAATCATAAGCGCTGATTGCACCATGCTGCTGTGCTATCAGGCGTAATACTGTTTCTCTTTGTGGTGTTAACCTGACGCCTCTTGATTGGCAAATATTCTCGGCCATTGCAAGGATTTTGTCTTCATTCATTCTTTTCATCTAATCGGCCTCAATATTCGAAAATGCAAACAATTACTGCTAATAAGCTTATCATATTTTTGAGATCAGGAATGCGCGGCGATACATTGTTTTATATTTATATTATTTCTATTTAAAGGGAAATATAAGCAAACGATTATCTGGAAAAACAGATAATTAGAATACTCAAAACCAGCCTATCCTCTTTGTTTTTCTTAAACAAAAAACTCGATGTTGTTTAACAAAAAACACACAAAACGTAAGGTTTTAGATTGCCATTTAGTGTAAATTTCAATTAAGACTTATCTTACGCTTATCTGTTGTAATGGTGTAATGAATCGTATATTAAGTTGTTTTTTCATTTCAATATTTTCAATGCATGTATTTATGGTTTTTAATATCATTTTTATCGGATTTTTAGAATTAAATAAAATGTGTGATTTTTACATAACTAAATACTACCTGAAATATTTATAAGTAAGTTGACTTTATAAATATAAATTAATCTAAATGACGATCATTAGTTATAGTATTTCTTCATTTTCTGGTATTTATATCTATTTATATAATTATTTTAGACTAAAAAGCTAAATTTAGGTCTATTTTTGTGTTATTTTGACAATTAATATTGCTGTATTAATATTGGTATCAGAAAGAAACAAGGTATTTAAAAGTTCAGCATAATGTTTTTGTTTGTTTCGTTTTGTTTCAAACGGGAATAGCTAATGTGAATTTGAGATGAATTAAAAGTGTGGAATGCTTTTAAAGACAATTAGGTTTTATTCATACAGAATTCAAGTTGCAATAATAGCTGATTAAACTTTCATATATTTTATTTTTGTCCATTTTACTATTTCTATATTGATGTTGGTCTCTCATTTTCGGCGATACAGAAATAGTCTTTTTTTAAAACCAGTTCAATAATTTGGTTTTAAAAAAGGGTATTGAACGGATTTTAATATCCCCCAATGTTGACTTAATTAAATAGGTTGACAGTTAGTTATCCAGGCTCATGAAAATGGCATAGGTATTTGTAAACAATTATTGTGAACTTGGTTTTTAATAAAAATTGTGTCTTTAACTACTTACATGACGACATAAATACAGAGGTATTTACATATGTTATTCAACAAAAAATTAGCGGTTTTAGCAGTATTAGCAGGTTCTATGGTAGCAGGTTCTGCATTAGCTGCAGATGGTAAGAAAGGTGCGGAAGTAACATTCAAAGCCCAATTACGTGCTCAATCTTGTGATGTGTCTTCAACTACTACAGGTTCTGTTGTTGACTGGGGAACTTTCACTAAAGATGTAACTGATGCTTTAGCACCAAATGCAGTTTTAGGTGATGAAAAATCTTTTGATTTAGTTCTGTCTAACTGTTCTGCTGACGCAGCTGATACTTCAATGAACGTATTCGCTCAAGGTCAAGCAGCAGCTGGTTTCCCAGCACTGTTTGCTAACCAAGAATCTAAAGCTTTAGCAGTTAAATTAGCTTCTGGTGCAGTTAATATTACTCCTAACGCAGATGCAGTAGTGGTTATCGACCCTAAAGTTGCTAAAGATGGTGGTGCTGTCATTCCTATGAAAGCTAATCTGATTCTTACCAAAACTGGTGTACCTACTGATAAATTATCCGTACCAGTAACATTTACTGTATCTTATAACTAATAATATTAGTTAATACGAGTAAAGAGGCTTTTTAATTAAAAAGCCTCTTAATATTGTTTTTAATGATTGGATTAAGTAATGAAAGCAAAAGAATCGTTTTTAAGAAAAAAAGTGGTTAATGATTGTTATAGAGCTTTAATTCTACTGTTTTCATTAATTACTACTACTAACGTTTATGCAGCAGACGGTGTTGGTTTAAATGCGACCCGAATAATATATGTCCAGGGTGAAAGTAGTGTATCGGTTGGTGCTCGAAATAATACAAATATTAATTATTTAGCAAAATTTTCGGTAAGCATGAATAATGATGGTTCAGCATCAAAAACGCCTTTTTCAGTTACACCTCCATTAATTAAAATCAACTCAGGGGCAACGCAAGATATTAGGATTTTTGCTCAACCGAATTCATTACCAACAGATAGAGAGAGTGTTTTTTATTTCTCTGCTACTATGATACCTGCTACTGATGGTCCTTTAGAAGGATCTGCAATGAATATTGGTTATAATAATATTATTAAGGTTTTTTACCGACCTTCAAAATTATCTATCTCACCATATGACGCATATAAAAACTTAGAGGTAAGCTCTAGTAGTACAGGTATTATTATTAATAATAATTCACCATACTATATTTCTTTAAATAAGCTCAGTGTTAATGGTGTTAAAATTGATTTAAATATGAAAAAGCGTAATACAATGATTTCTCCTTTTGACTCTTTCAGTTATATAACTCCGGCAAATGGCCGTAATGGTATAGTTAAATGGACAGTTATTAATGACTTAGGTGGCGAGGAGTCTTTTAGTGGAAAAATCAATTAGTAACAAAATAAAGGCATCTATTTTAAGTGCTATTTATATTATAATAGGCATGTGTTTCTTTATTGGAAGAGCTTCAGCTTTAGATATTGAAATTATCGGCAATGTATCTAAAGGAACGTGTGAAGTATCATATGAATCGATGACGGTTAAATTTGATAAACCATTATTAACACCTCAAATTAAACCGAATGTTGACGATGAAACCTATGTGAAACCCTTTTCTTTAAAATATAGTTGCACTGATTTTAATCTATCTGATGGTCCAGCACCATTTAAAATGAAAATAACGCCTGGGATAGGAACTTTAGTTGATAATAGTAATAAAATATATCCAACTAATAATATTACTGGAGCTGCGTTTGTTTTAAAAAACTGTGATGAGAATAAGCTCAATTGTAAAGTCGTAAACCTCAATGCTGGCGGTGAAATTAGTTTTGATGTTACAGCTAATAGCCAATTAGAGAATCATTTTGAAGTAAATGTTGTCCAGCTTGGAACTACTCAGCCAATACCTGGAGAACTAGTTGCCTCTGTTGATATAGTATTACTTCAACCATAAGAATTAATAGGTGGTATTAACTGTGAAGCCTCTAAATAAAATATGTTGTAGAGTTACATTGGCCTTTTACGTGATGTTTTTTTCTTATTCTTCAACAGCTTTAGTACCAGGTACACACGATTTTATGTTTGATTTAACTGTGCCTAAAAATACCTGTGATATTGCTGTCACTAGTGATAGTGGTAAAAAGAATATTGTTGATTTTGGAAATGTGCCTTTATCTAAGTTTGGGGTGGATGCATCTAGTGGAAAGATTAAGAAAGCTTTTGATGTTGTAATCAGTAACTGTAAAACTAATAGCTTTGATAATAACTATATTAAATTAACTGGCAACTACACAATAAATGATGGTTTTTTAGATAATCCAGGAAAAACGTTTGCTGTAAGAATCTCTGCAAATGATAATGCAAATCAATCATCTGCAGATTTTATTACAGAAACTAATAATGTTTTATGGTCGAATATTAAAACTCAAAATGTAACTAAAACATTTTATGCTTATGTCATGTGTAAGAACCAAGTTGCTGATTGCTCGATAGATCAAAATATTGGGGCATTTAAAGCAACACTAACATTGTCATATTATGCAGATTAAATAGGTAAATGTGATGATACGGTTGATATTAACAATAATACTAGCTTGGCACTTTACCCTTCATGCTGGAGGATTATCTTTAGGCCAAAGTAGAGTTATTTTCACAGATTCAGATAAGAATAAGGTTGTTAGTATCCGTAATGAGGGTGAAAGCCCTTTATTAATTCAAATGTTATTATTAGATATAAAGGATGAGAAGAATGCTGATAGTTTTATAATTAGCCCTCCTTTATTCAAAATTAAAAGTAAAACAGAACATGCAGTTAGGATATATCCTGATAATGTTTCTAAGCTACCTAAAGATAGAGAATCAGTATTCTATTTGAAAGTAAGGGGTATTCCACCGACTAGCAAAAAATTAGAGGAAGGGGATACGCCTGAAATAGTTTTTGTAACAGCTATAATTATTAAATTATATTATCGGCCTAATGGTATACCTGAGCCAAATAAGAATAATTTTGAACAGGTAAAGTTAAAAAATAAGGATGGAAGGTGGCAATTTCATAATCCAACCCCTTATTATATGACAATTGTTGATTTTAATATGAATGGTAAGAACTATAATGATTCCATTTTAGTTTCACCATTTAGTTATTATAAATTAGAAAATACTAATGAAAGTATAAATGTAGCAAGTTGGCGTTTTCTTGATGATAATGGTGCTGGAACTGAAGTGTTTAGAATTAATTGAAATTTCTTTTATATTTATTAAATAACATATAATGATTTTTCAGCGCTTGCATATTTTGAATGTAAAGATAATCTAAGGCTAGAGGAATGGAAAACAAAATATTAAAACTTGGTTTGCTATCTTCATTGATAAGCTTATCTCTGTATTCATATGGTGACGATTATTTTGAACCGAGCATGCTTGAAAGTCAGCTAGGAATTGATGCTAGCCAGTTAGATTTATCTCAATTTAATTCATCCAATACTATTCCGGCAGGTGTTTATCGCTTACAGATCGAAATAAATAGAAACATACTATCCGAACAAGATGTTAATTTTGTTGCAAACTCAAAAGGTCTTGTTGTACCTGAATTTGATAAGACAATCTTGGAAAATTGGGGGGTTAATGTAAAAGCACTGCCTGGGCTTAATAATTTATCTCCAGATGTTAAAATATTATCACTTAATGACTACATTAAAGACGCAACAGTAAGAGTTGATGTTAGTAAGTTAAAATTAATAGTCACTGTCCCTCAAATATACATGGACAATAAAGTTCAAGGATATATTGATCCATCAATGTTAGATACTGGTGTTTCTGCATTATTTTTGAATTACTTCATTAGTGGTAATAAAAATAAAACAGATTCATCGTCTGGAACAAATAAAAGTGATAGTTTATTTGGAACATTGAATAGTGGCTTAAATTTAGGTCCTTGGAGACTGAGATCCAATATGAGTTACTCTTATTCTAAGAGTAATGGCGATACTGAATCATCTACTGACTTTACTAATACATATATAATGAGAGCCCTTCACTCCATTAAATCTACAATGATGGTTGGTGAAATATCTACAGGTAGTGATGTTTTTGATTCTATTCCATTCAAAGGAATTAAAATATCAAGTGATGAGGCAATGCTTCCTAATAGCCAACGAGGCTTTGCTCCTGAAGTTGCAGGTATTGCTCAGTCTAATGCGCAGGTTACTATTAGACAAAATGGCTATGTTGTTTATCAAACATATGTGTCACCTGGAGCCTTTAGAATTAAAGATATATATTCTTCAGGTAACGCGGGTAACTTAGATGTTACGGTCAAGGAAGAAGATGGAACTGAGAAAACCTCGGCGTTTTTCAAGGTAGTTGTCACCTCTGACCGTTTTAAGCGGCCTGTTTTTCTATTGGTTTAGTCTGCTCTCTT
>NZ_JAXADV010000018.1:0-63027 GCF_033901115.1 Providencia sp. CIM-Carb-044 | reverse complement strand
CGCGCTTTGCGTTGTCTTGTTCCCGGTCAGTGGATGCGCATTATAGGGAGTCAGAAAAATCTGGCAACCCCTTTTTTGCATTTTTTTATTCAACTGCTGCATTACACAGCAAAACCCCTACTTATACCGACTTATACACGAAGTTATCCACAACATGAAAATAATTTAAAAATTATCGCGCATTACGCAAACGTTTGCGTTACAATTGGCTCGAAATTTCGGCATTGATTTTGTTTTTATGTTCTGAAATTGTTAGTGACTTATATATTGTTATAGGGGAAGCTGGCTAATTCCGCTTTGCTTTCATCAATAGATATAATAGGTATATAAGAAAAGCTCTTTGAGTTTTTACTGACTGATATTCGTTATTGCCTTATTTATTCAAATCCAAGGGATCTATCTCATGCAACTGCTTCGTCCTATTCGTCGTGCCCTGCTTAGTGTGTCTGATAAAACAGGGGTTGTTGAATTCGCTAAGGCGTTATCTCAACGTGGTGTTGAGCTTCTATCTACTGGCGGTACTGCAAAGTTACTTGCTGAGTCAGGACTAAACGTAACTGAAGTTTCAGATTACACTGGGTTTCCTGAAATGATGGATGGTCGAGTGAAAACATTGCACCCGAAAGTGCATGGCGGAATTTTAGGTCGTCGCGGTACTGATGATGCCATTATGCAACAGCATGATATTGCCCCTATCGATATGGTTGTTGTTAATCTGTACCCTTTTGCCCAAACAGTGGCAAAACCAAATTGCACTCTTGAAGATGCTGTAGAAAATATTGATATCGGCGGCCCAACCATGGTGCGCTCCGCGGCCAAAAATCATAAAGATGTAGCAATTGTGGTGAATAGTAATGACTATCAAACCATCATTGATGAAATGGATAACCACGAAAACTCGCTAAATTGGTCAACTCGGTTTGACCTCGCAATAAAAGCTTTCGAACACACAGCTGCTTATGACAGCATGATTGCGAATTACTTTGGTGAATTAGTTGCCCCTTATTATGGTGATACGACCCAACCTTCTGGCCGTTTCCCTCGCACCTTGAATTTAAATTTTATAAAAAAACAAGACATGCGTTATGGAGAGAACAGCCACCAAGATGCTGCTTTTTATATAGAAGAAAACCCAAAAGAAGCTTCTATTGCAACTGCACAACAAATTCAAGGTAAAGCCCTGTCTTATAATAATATCGCTGATACCGATGCGGCTCTTGAGTGTGTTAAATCATTCGAAGAACCTGCTTGTGTAATTGTCAAACATGCTAACCCTTGTGGTGTCGCTATCGGTGATTCTATTCATACAGCTTATGATAACGCATTCAAAACTGACCCAACGTCTGCTTTTGGCGGCATTATCGCGTTTAACCGTCAATTAGATAAAGAAACCGCTCAAGCGATCATTGACCGCCAATTTGTAGAAGTCATTATCGCGCCTTCTGTTGCTAAAGATGCATTGCCTATTCTTGAGACTAAACAAAACGTTCGCGTACTTGAATGTGGCGAATGGAGCAAACCAGTTGCAAGTTTAGACTTTAAACGCGTGAATGGCGGTTTATTAGTGCAAGACCGTGACTTAGGAATGGTTGAAAAAGAAGAACTTCGCGTTGTGACTAAGCGCCAACCAACTGAACGCGAGCTAAAAGATGCGTTATTCTGTTGGAAAGTCGCAAAATTTGTGAAATCCAATGCTATCGTTTATGCCAAAAATGATATGACTATCGGTATTGGCGCAGGGCAAATGAGCCGTGTGTACTCTGCAAAAATTGCAGGTATTAAAGCCGCAGATGAAGGCTTAGAAGTCGCTGGCTGTGCAATGGCCTCAGATGCCTTTTTCCCATTCCGCGATGGTATTGATGCCGCAGCTGCTGTTGGAGTAACTTGTGTAATCCAACCAGGTGGTTCTATCCGCGATGAAGAAGTGATTGCAGCTGCAAATGAACATGGTATTGCAATGCTTTTCACTAATATGCGTCATTTCCGTCACTAATTATTAGGAGCCTAGTAATGAATATTTTGATTATTGGTGGCGGTGGCCGTGAACATGCCTTAGCGTGGAAAGCGGCTCAATCCCCTTTAGCAGATAAAGTGTATGTTGCCCCGGGCAATGCAGGCACAGCATTAGAACCATCCCTTGAGAACGTTAATATTTCTGCGACAGATATTGATGGGCTGCTACAATTCGCTAAAGAAAAGCAAATTGGTTTAACGATTGTCGGCCCTGAAGCACCATTAGTTATTGGTGTTGTAGATGCATTTAAGGCTGCTGGCTTAACTATTTTTGGCCCAACCAAAGGTGCTGCTCAGCTTGAAGGCTCTAAAGCATTTACTAAGGACTTTTTAGCTCGCCATCATATTCCTACTGCGGCCTATGAAAATTTTACTGAGATTGAACCTGCTTTAGCTTACTTAGATAAAGTCGGTGCGCCAATCGTGATCAAAGCAGATGGCCTTGCAGCGGGGAAAGGCGTTATCGTAGCCATGACTCTGCAAGAAGCAAAAGAAGCTGTTCATGACATGTTAGCGGGGAATGCCTTTGGTGATGCAGGACATCGTATCGTGATCGAAGAGTTTCTTGATGGCGAAGAAGCGAGTTTCATCGTTATGGTAGATGGTGAAAATGTCATTCCAATGGCAACTAGCCAAGATCATAAACGTGTCGGTGATGGTGATACAGGTCTAAATACAGGTGGAATGGGCGCTTACTCCCCAGCTCCTGTTGTGACAGATGAAATACACCAGCGCGTGATGGAACAAGTTATTTATCCAACTGTTAAAGGCATGGACCAAGAAGGAAACCGCTATCAAGGCTTCTTATACGCTGGATTAATGATTGATAAAGCAGGTAACCCAAAAGTTATCGAATTCAACTGCCGTTTTGGCGATCCTGAAACTCAACCTATCATGATGCGCTTGCAATCAGATTTAGTCGCTTTATGTTTAGCGGGGGCGAAAGGTGAGCTGGCAGGTAAAGATTCATTATGGGATGAGCGCCCTGCTTTAGGGGTAGTAATTGCTGCGGGTGGTTACCCAGGTGACTACCACAATGGCGATGTAATTTCAGGTTTACCAACCACCGAAGCGGCTGATAGCAAAGTTTTCCATGCGGGTACTCGCATGAAAGATGGAGAAGTCGTGACTGCCGGTGGTCGCGTCCTATGTGTAACAGCATTGGGTAATGATATCGCTAAAGCGCAAGCCAAAGCTTATGAAGTGGCAAAAACCATTCACTGGAATGATAGCTTCTACCGCAACGATATCGGTTACCGCGCTATCGCTCGTATAAAATAATACAAAGTACTAAACCATTCCCTAAGCTGATAAGAGGAAACTTTTATCAGCTTTTTTATTGTTGTTTGTACTATCAAACAAGCACTTTAAGGATTTCTGTTCGTAGCTAGACGGCAAGGTGACTAGGCTAAGTCACCGCGGCCAACAATGCTGAAGGTCGAAAGGCTACGAGTTGACGAGCAAAAATATCGGCTCTAAGTATTTCAATTCAGAGCTAGGCGGCAAACGAAGATATCTTAGGGAGCATACATAAGTATGTGACCTAAGTAGCTGAGAGCAGCCAACAACGCTATGGATTGAAAGACGACGAGCGGTGGGTCGAAAGACGACGAGCGGAGATATTACAACGAATCTTTAGAAGGTTGCCAGCGGCAAAAATCCGTGTCAGCCACCATCAAAAGCTGATTCCCCTCAGAAGACTCCAACCACGCTAAATTTAGCTGGGAATGCCACACTTTCGCACGGCTCTGTAACCAATTTTCAGCATAGGGCTCAAAAGTCACTTCGCGTACATCACCTTCACAAGTCGTCACTTTACCTTGCTGCCAGCGACCTTGATAGAGTTTGACGCCGCCAACAATAAGTGCGGTGTTTGTCTCGAGTATGCGTTCAGCTTCAAAGCGCCAACGCGTAATTTCATCCGTTGAAAGAGGTGTTTTATAGCCGTCTTGAGTACGCTGCATAAAAATAACCTCATTATTTTTATCGAAGCGTAATTGTTCGGTGATATCACCGTTTTTTTGATTCAAGATTTGGCTGCGAATTTGCCACAGATTGCCTGAACGATATTCAAAGAAATTAACGGAAGTGTCTGTACCTTTATAGGGGCTATAAACCACCATTAAGACCAGAGGCTGGCTTTTTGCATTATTAAGTCGCCACATACGAATGACGCCATCATCGGCAATAAAACCACTTGCACTAAACTCAGGGAGCTTTGGTGCATTAGAAGAACAGGCGCTTAGCATTGAGATAGTTCCCAACACCAGCAACCCTTTTTGAATAAACAAAAGGGGTAGTTTTTTACCCCCTCTGGTGATTCGGCTGTACAATGTTCTTATTTTACAGCTTCTTTCAGTGCTTTACCGGCAGAGAAAGCAGGCACAGTTGTAGCAGGAATCTGGATTTCTGCTTTAGTTTGTGGGTTACGACCAGTACGCGCAGCACGATGGCTAACTTTAAAAGTACCGAAACCGACCAGTTGGACTTGTTCGCCTTTTTTCAGCGTTTCAGAAATAGCATTCAGAGTAGATTCTAATGCTGCTTTTGCCTGAACTTTGGTCAGGTCCGCTGATTCTGCGATAGCATCAACTAATTCAGTCTTATTCATAAATTATCCTTACACAGTGTGTTTATCGTTTGCAAAGCATCGAGTGCGTCGGATATGCCAAATTGACAGCCCCTGATACACGCCCCCGATAGCCACTTCTTCTCGCCCCTAAATGTAGACCAGAGTAGGGGCAAATGTGAAGTCTTAGTACTCAGCATTACTGCGTCAAGTCACGTTTTCGATAATGAAAATGCAAAAATCAGCTTAAAGTAATACCTATATTGCTCACCCCCGCTTCGCGGAGGTCAGATTTTAATCCTTTAATTAACTCTAAGTCGCGCTCTTCACAAGCTGCCAGTAACCGGAAAATGTCCCACTGGATATCCCATTCCTCTTCAACGGCCGGGATTTCTTTGAGTTCTTCTTCTGTCATTTCCCGCCCTGCTTGAGTCATTTCGAGCATGGCAACCGTACGAATGGATGCTTCGCTAACCAATATTGCGTGTTCGAGGGTTTCACCACTCAATTTCGAATGGATAATTTCACCTAACGCAATACAGGCATCAATAGCTGGATACACACCATACATATCGAAATCATCTGCTGATGGGATAATTTCTTCTAATTTTTCTAACTGACTGTCGAAATTGACTTTGCTATCTTTAATGACCAAAGTTTCCCAAACTAAATCAAGGATGGAACGATAAACTTTTGCATCGGCAAATTCAGTTTGCTGACAAAACATTTGAAAGTTCGGATACATTCTTTCACATAGGCTTGCCATGAAAGTTGTATGTTGCCAGCTTTCTAATTTTTCCAACCTCAAATGAATGGGATTTCTTAACATAATTTCTGACTCATCAATCTTAATACTTCGCAGTTTACCTGAAAATCTGTCAATGCCACATATTTTGCTGATAATTAGCTGATTTTCTCATTCATTCGCTTAAAAAACGTTCGATTTGATGCAATTCCGTCAGCAAAACGCGTCGGTTCTGGCAACCGATAACCTTTTAGACACTGCTTTACCCACTCTAAGGAAGAGGAAAAACCTACTTTATGACCAGGTGAAACATATAATGGTTTGCAGCGTTTTTTGCTCCGCAATACCCAACCGAGTTGATTTTCACCTGCCATTAATGGCTGAACACTTTCGGGTTCTTCACTTAACTCAACCGCATCACCACATAAACGGCTTTTTGCAACGCCAATTGTGGCTATATTAGCTTGTAACCCAAAATGGCAGGCAACACCAAAGCGCCGTGGGTGTGCAATCCCTTGTCCATCTACGAGTACTAATTCAGGTTTATTTTGTATTTTTTCCCACGCCGCCATTAACCCAGGGACTTCACGAAAAGAAAGTAACCCCGGTATATAAGGCAATTGAGTCGGTATTCGTGCTATTTGATACTCAACAAGTTCTAACTGTGGCCAAGATAATACAGCTACCACTGCACGCGTAATAGCGCCTTGCTGTTCAAAGCCCACATCCGCTCCACCAATCAGTTTGAGTGGTGGAAGTTCATCATGCAAAATGATTTTTGAAGCTTGCCTAGTTTGTTCTTTTCGTAACAATTGAGTATCTAAAACCATCATGCGTCCATTGCTTATGAGATTAAATTATTCTTAATCATAGATGATAATGGTGTACTTACAAGATTCTATAAATACACCACAAACCTAGAAGATCAATAAACGATAATTATTGATGATATTGGCGGGATAAACGGTGAACTGCATCCACAAATGCACCTGCATGCTCAGGTGGAACATCCTGATGAATACCATGGCCTAAATTGAATACGTGCCCTTCACCTTGGCCGAAGCCAGATAGAATATTTTGCACTTCTTCTTCTATACGCGCAGGTGGTGCATATAACATGGATGGATCCATATTACCTTGTAAAGCGACTTTATCACCAACACGACGACGAGCATCAGCAATTTCAGTCGTCCAATCAAGGCCTAATGCATCGCAACCCGTTGCCGCCATTTCCTCTAACCACTGACCGCCACCTTTAGTAAATAAGGTGACAGGAACACGGCGACCATCATTTTCACGAATTAAGCCATCAATAATTTTATGCATATAATTCAGTGAAAACTGTAAATAATCACGCTTAGTTAACACCCCACCCCATGTATCAAAAATCATCACGGACTGTGCGCCTGCACGAATTTGAGCATTCAAGTATAAAATGACACTGTCCGCCAGTTTATCCAATAACAAATGTAATGTGTTCGGGTCTTCGTACATCATCTTTTTGATTTTAGTGAATGCTTTGCTACTGCCGCCTTCCACCATATAAGTCGCCAGTGTCCACGGGCTACCAGAGAAACCAATCAGTGGCACATTACCTTCAAGGGCTTTACGGATGGCACGAACGGCATCCATTACATAACCAAGTTCCATTTCAGGATCAGGAATAGGGATGTTTTTTACATCTGCCGCGCTCATAATCGGTTTATGAAAACGTGGGCCTTCACCCGTTTCGAAATATAACCCAAGCCCCATTGCATCGGGGATAGTGAGAATATCAGAAAATAAAATTGCAGCGTCTAATGGAAAACGACGTAATGGCTGTAATGTCACTTCACAAGCCAATTCGGTGTTTTTGCACAGAGCAATAAAATCACCAGCTTCAGCGCGAGTTGCTTTATATTCAGGCAGGTAACGCCCTGCTTGACGCATCATCCATACAGGGGTCACATCTACAGGCTGACGTAGCAAAGCACGTAGATAGCGGTCATTTTTTAACTCAGTCATTATTTACTCCATTATTATAAGTGGCCGCCGCAAATGGCTAAGAGCGAAGTTCATTATTGTATCATGTTAATGATAACAATATCAGCGCTGTGCTATTTTCCCGTTTCATAATCACTTTGACGACACAATGCGACCGTATCTTCAATCAAACGCCTAGCTATGGTGTCCGCGGGTGGGATCAAAGGCAGTTCATTGTAATGATACCAATTTGCGCTCACCAACTCCTTCGGGTCTACTTTAATATCACCACTCTCATAATCCGCGAGAAAGCCCATCATTAAAGAATGAGGAAAAGGCCATGGCTGTGAAGATACGTAACGAATATTCTTCACTTTTATATTGCTCTCTTCCATGACTTCGCGCATAACAGCCTCTTCTAGTGTTTCACCCACTTCAACAAAACCCGCTAATACGGTAAATAATGGATTTTGCGAATGGCGCCGGTGCTGAGCTAATAGAATATGGTCATCACGTCGGATCCCCACGATAATACAAGGGGCAATCTGCGGGTAATAGCGCTCATGGCAATGGTCACACAAACACGCCCATTCTGTTTCACTATGGCGCATTGCAGTACCACAATAGCCGCAATAACGATGAGAACGATAAAATTCCGCCAATTGCACACCTCGCCCAGCGAGACGAAATAAACCCTCATCTTGCGCAGCAACAATACGGGGAGATGCCATATCTGATGGCATTTTTTCGGCTATCAACCAGACAATTTCCCCTTGCCACTCACCAATTGGTGTCGCTATTTTTCCTTCTAACAAATAGTCCTTTGCCATGCCTCGTGGAATATCTCCATGAGGTAGCCACAAACGCCCGGAAAAACAGATAAACCACCAACCACTTTCAGTTCCTGATAATTTTAACTTATTCATTTTTCATATCTTTTGTTAGTTTTTATTGTCGAAAAAATAAATCTATTAATGACACAATACACTTCTTTGGCGCAATGTCATTCAAACGTTTGTTTCATTATTTTTCATTATCAATTTTGACACTTTTTAGACGTTCCATTCCATAAAATGTCTAAAAACTGTCATAAAAGGGTCAACTAACTGTCACCTCTTAAAATTAGGATGCTAAGTAACCAATACGGTTCACCGTTCTTCAAAAGTGAGAAAATAATGAAAACTATCGTTCCTGCGATTTTACTATCATTGACTGCATCCAGTGTGACATTAGCTGCTGATGCTAATTTAGCAGAGTTAATCGATGCAGCGAAAAAAGAAGGGCAAGTTTACAGCGTTGGAATGCCTGACTCTTGGGCTAATTGGAAAGGAACTTGGCAAGACTTAGCGACGCAATATGGGTTGAAGCATCAAGATACCGATATGAGCTCCGCCCAAGAAATTGCCAAATTTGCCGCAGAAAAAAATAATGCGACCGCAGATATTGGTGATGTAGGTGCCTCTTTTGGGCCTGTTGCCGTGCAAAAAGGTGTGACTCAACCTTATAAACCAACAACTTGGGCACAAATTCCTGATTGGGCAAAAGACAAAGACGGCCATTGGGCTTTAGCCTATACAGGGTCAATTGCTTTTATGATTAATAATGATCTAGTGAAAGATGCGCCGAAAAGCTGGGATGACCTATTAAAAGGAAAATATAAAGTCACCGTTGGGGATGTTGGAATCGCTGCACAAGCCAATAATGCTGTACTGGCCGCCGCATTTGCCCGTGGTGGTGACGAAAATAACCTAAAACCTGCCATTGAATTTTTTGCTGAACTCGCCAAACAAAAACGCCTATCCGTTAATGACCCAACTGTCGCAAATATCGAAAAAGGTGAAGTCGAAGTTGGCATCTTATGGGACTTTAACGCACTGAATTACCGTGATCAAATCAACCGCGATCGCTTTACGGTTGTGATCCCATCTGACGGTTCTGTCATTTCAGGTTACACCACTATCATCAATAAATTTGCCAAAAACCCAAATGCAGCAAAATTAGCTCGTGAATTTATTTTCAGTGACAAAGGCCAATTAAACCTTGCTGAAGGCTACGCTCGGCCAATTCGTGCACAATATCTAACATTACCTGACGATATTAAAGCCAAATTATTACCAGAAGAACAATATAAAAATGTTCAACCCATTAAGAATGCAGAAGGTTGGGAAAAATCGTCCCGTAATCTCCCTAAAATGTGGCAACAGCAAGTTTTGATCCACCAGCAGTAATTTAATGTATTGATTTTAGGAAAAGTTAATGTCTGAGAAAGTCATACTTGTTGTCCTAGACGGTTTAAGTTATTCAGTAGCCCATCATTGTATGGGCTATCTTAACGGCTTAATTAAAGCCGACAGTGCAACACTTTACCAATTAGAGTGCGAGCTTCCTTCGATGTCTCGCCCTTTATATGAGTGCATACTAACGGGAGTTCCTCCTGTCAAAAGCGGTATTGTAAATAACCAAATTATCCGTTTATCCCATTTTGACAGCATATTCTCTCTTGCGCGCCTTGCCGGCAAAACGACCGCCGCCGCCGCTTATTATTGGGTGAGTGAGCTGTATAACCGAGCGCCTTTCGTCGCAACAAGAGACCGTTTTACTCACGATGAATCGCTAGCTATCCAGCATGGCTGCTTTTATCAAGCAGACCATTACCCTGATGATCACTTATTTGTCGATGCGGAATATTTACGCACTCAATTTAACCCTGATTTTTTATTGATTCACCCTATGAATATAGACGACACCGGGCACAAGTTCGGTTTTGATTCGCCGCAATATCGTAATGCAGCACGCCATGCAGATATCATCCTGTCGAATTATATTCCTACATGGATTGAGCAAGGTTATCAAATCCTGATCACTAGTGATCATGGGATGAATAATGATCGTAGCCACGGAGGGACACTTCCTGAAGAGTGTTTAGTCCCATTGTTTGTCGTCGGTTCGCAATTTTCTCATCAACCCTGCGATATTGAGCAAACCGCGATTTGTGGAACCATCTGTCGTTTACTTGGTGCCAACTCTCTGGATAAACCTGTTTGTGATGCACTATTACGAGGAGGTTTGTAATGGCTGATATCCCTGCTTCCTGTGAGCAGACATTCCAACCACAGGGAAAAATTGCCATGTTAAAAAAACGCTTTGCTCGTTTTCATTGGCGCGCTGCACTGCTACTGCTACCATTCTTTGTACTATTTAGTTTATTCCAAATCGCCCCAATGATTTGGGTGCTCATTAATAGCTTTATCTACGAAGAAGCATGGTCATTAGGCAACTATCTTGAAGTATTCAATAATGATTTTTACTTGCAAGCGTTTGAAAATACCTTATGGCTTTCCATTATTTGCAGTGTAATTGGCTTATTCATTTCCAGTATCACGGCATTTTCCATTTATAAAATGCAAGGGAAAATTCGCCGGATAATGATTTCCTTCACCACCATGGCCAGTAATTTCAGCGGTGTTCCTCTTGCTTTCGCATTCATTATTATTTTGGGCTTCAATGGGGCGATTACCTTGCAGCTCAAGTCATGGGGGATTATCGAAGATTTCAATATATACAGCGCCAGCGGGTTAATGCTGTTGTATGTATATTTTCAGATCCCATTAGGTGTTCTGTTGCTTTATCCCGCCTTTGACGCACTAAAACCTGAATGGGAAGACGCAGCAAAAACGATGGGAGCAAGCAAACTAACCTATTGGCTAAAAGTTGCTATTCCGGTGCTTTCCCCTGCTCTACTTGGCACCTTTATTATCCTAATTGCTAATGCAATGGGCGCATACGCCAGTACCTATGCGTTAACAAGTGGTAATTACAACCTTGTGACTATCCGAATTGCCAGTTTAGTTTCCGGTGATTTATTTCTCGAGCCGAATATGGCTGCGGCTTTATCAATGTTACTTATCGCTATCTTAGCTTTTATCACGGCTATCCATCATTGGTTAATCAAGCGGAGCTACCATGCAAAATAATAATGCGATTAGCCCAGTTATAACCAATAGCAATAAACCCTCTGGATTATTGCTTCATAAGTTAGTTCTAATCAGTGTTGCTAGCCTATTAGCGCTACCTATTATTGCCACATTTTTGTATTCCATCGCCAGCTCTTGGGGAGCCACTGTGCTACCTGATGCCTTGTCGATTAAATGGTATCTACAATTGTGGCAAGACCCGCGTTTTCTCATGGCATTTGGTCGTTCATTAATAATTTGCTTTGGTACGTTACTGGTTAGCACATTAATTATTTTACCCATGACGTTTGCGGTATTTTATCGGTTCCCTAAACTCAAAGGGATGATGGATTTACTCATTATTTTGCCTTTTGCGATCCCGCCTGTGGTCTCATCGGTGGGCTTGCTGCAAATATTTGCTGATGAACCATTCATGTTGGTTGGTACACCTTGGATCCTGATTGGTACTTATTTCACCATCACGTTACCTTTTATGTATCGTGCTCTTGCGAATAGCTTTCAAGGCATTAATTTACATGACTTAATGGATGCCGCGCATTTACTCGGTGCCAGTACCTTCCAAGCCTTTATGATGATTGTGTTACCCAATATTCGCAAAGGTATGTTGGTCTCATTATTAATTTCATTTTCATTTTTAATGGGTGAATTTGTGTTTGCCAATATCCTTGTAGGAACACGTTATGAAACCTTGCAAATCTATCTTTTCAATATGCGACAAACCAGCGGGCATTTCACTTCTGCTCTGGTGATGTCATATTTTCTGTTTACCTTATTGCTGACATGGTTAGCAATGCGATTAAATCGTTCAGGAGATGAATGATGAGTTATGTTATTGCGGAAAATTTAGCCAAGTCTTTTGGCACTAATCAAGTATTTGCTGATATTCAATTTACTATCGAAAAAGGCGAATTTATTACCCTACTTGGGCCAAGTGGTTGCGGCAAATCGACTTTATTACGTTGTATCGCAGGGCTTGAACAACTTAATCATGGTGAACTTTATATCAATCGCCAGAATGTAACCCACCAAGCCGCACAACAACGCGGTGTTGGCATGGTGTTCCAAAGTTATGCGTTATTTCCCAATATGACTGTGGTTGACAATATCGCGTTTGGTTTAAAAATGCGTAAATTTGATAGCCAAGCCAGATCTAAAGCGGTCGCTGAAGTGATTGAATTAGTTGAGTTACAAGGAAAAGAACAACAATTTCCCCATCAACTATCAGGGGGACAGCGCCAACGAGTAGCACTTGCAAGAGCATTAGTGATGAAACCGCAAATTTTGTTACTTGATGAGCCGCTTTCAGCTCTTGATGCACGGATTCGCAAACACTTACGCCAGCAAATTCGCCAAATTCAACGTGAATTAAGCTTAACTACCATTTTTGTTACTCATGACCAAGACGAAGCGATGATCATGTCCGATAGGATCTTTTTGATGAATAAAGGGCAGATCGTGCAAAGTGATACGGCAGAGAATATTTATACCCAACCAGCAACAGAATTTGTCGCTCGGTTTATGGGGCATTACAACCTTGTTGATTCCGAAAAGGCCAATACGATGTTAGGCCTTAATTTACAAGGTACACTTGCTATCCGCCCTGAGTCTATATATGTCAAAGAAGCGGGGCGCCAATACGGTAGCCATATTTCTCACCCTGTTGATGCCGTGATATTGGACCATCAGTTGCTTGGCAATATTATTCGTTATAGTGTGAATACCCCTGCAGGTGATATGACGGTGGATTTACTTAACCGCTCATCTGAGCGTTTATTTGAACCTGGAACTCGCCTTGAACTTATGTTTAATAAAAATGAAATTCGCACACTTAGTTAATAAGTAGATAGGAATATAATGCAAAACCGACTGGCCATTTTTGACTTAGATGATACGTTAATTCAAGGTGATAGCAGTGTATTGTGGACACAATATTTGTGGGACAAGCAAATCATTAGCGACCCACAATTTGTGGAGGCAGATAAAGCCATGATGGCGCAGTATAATGCAGGCACTTTGGATATGCCGACTTACCTGCATTTTAACCTACAAACCCTCGCCAATGTAAAAGCTGAGCAAGTGGATATCTGGTTGGATGATTTCGTACAAAACGTGATTTTACCGCGAGTCTACCCTGACGCCATTAGAACGATCGCAAATTATCGAGCTAAGGGGCTGCCAATTATTGTGATCTCCGCAACCGTTTCATTTATTGTGAAAAAAATTGCTGCGAAACTAGGTGCGGATGTCGCGATGGGGATCGATATCAAACAACAAGATGGTTGCTACACCACAGAGATCGACGGTATTCCAACCTTTAAGGAAGGTAAAGTCAAACGCCTATTAGCTTGGGTCCGTCACCAACCGATCACTGATGCCTATGTGTATTTCTACACCGATTCCGCCAACGATCTCCCGATGTGCCAATTTGCCGATGAAGTATTTATTATCAACGGTGACGAACGCCTAACGCAAGCCGCACTCGAACACAATTGGCCACAATATACTTGGGGTTTGTAAGCCCAATTTTAATTTCAAACTTGGTTTTAATTTTGGTTTTAACTAACTAATCTTTTCAAAGGTTCCTCTAAATTATTCGTGCTAGAGGAAGGAGATAAATAGAATTATCCCGATGAGCATACATAAGTATGTGACTTGGGTAGCCGAGAGCAGCCAACGCACTTATCGCTTGAAGAATGACGAGGAAGCACTTATTCCTTGAAAAATAACAAGGAAATAACCTTATTCCATTTTACTTTCCTCTAAATTATTCAAGTGAGAAGAAGGCGGCAAATGAGGATATCCCAAGGAGCATACATAAGTATGTGACTTGGGTAGCCGAGAGCAGCCAACGCACTTATCGCTTGAAGAATAACGAGGAAAGCTTATACTGAAATCTCTTGTCGGAGTGCCTAGTATGCAATGCATCAGGCTGAGACCGTTAATTCGGGATCCGCGGAACCTGATCGGGTTAATACCCGCGAAGGGAACAAGAGTAATCACTCAGCGTTAGTTTATCACCTCACATTTGGTGAAAAATTAGCCGCAACGTCTTTTTATTACTCCTCCGAACTCCTGACAAGCAACTTTCTTTCGATAAACCCGCTACACATAAAACTGTGATAGCCGTGACAATGTCAGGAAATTGCTATGTCCAATAATACAGAACAAAATATCATCCCTACTGCTGATTTATCGCCACAAGCAGCCCCCGCTCGTACCCGTAAAGCTCAACGTGATGCCGCTGAAAATTTTATTAATACCGTTTCTGGCGTTTCGTTTCCTAATTCACAGCGCATTTATTTACAAGGTTCTAGAGACGATATCCAAGTCCCGATGCGAGAAATCCAACTCTCTCAAACCTTGATTGGTGGCGATAAAGATAACCCACAATTTGAAGATAACGAACCTGTTCCTATCTATGATACATCTGGCCCTTACGGCGACCCAGTTTCTGAATTAAATGTGCATAAAGGCCTTAAAAAAATTCGTGCGCCATGGATAAGTGAACGAGCTGATACCGTACCTGTCGAAAATTTAAGTTCCGATTTTACCCAACAACGCCTTGCTGATGCAGGTCTTGATCATCTGCGCTTTAACAACCGCCCCCACCCATTAAAAGCCCAAACTAACAAGTGTGTTACTCAATTACACTATGCACGTAAAGGCATCGTAACCCCTGAAATGGAGTTTATTGCAATCCGCGAAAATATGGGGCGTGAACGTATTCGTGGTGAAGTTTTATTGCAACAACACCCAGGCCAAGGCTTTGGCGCAAATTTACCGGAGAATATTACCCCTGAATTTGTTCGCCAAGAAGTGGCGGCAGGTCGCGCCATTATCCCAGCCAATATCAACCATCCTGAATCAGAACCAATGATTATTGGCCGTAATTTCTTGGTTAAAGTTAATGCTAATATTGGTAATTCATCGGTCACCTCATCTATTGAAGAAGAAGTCGAAAAACTGATTTGGTCAACACGCTGGGGGGCAGATACCGTCATGGATTTATCCACTGGGCGTTATATCCACGAAACCCGCGAATGGATTTTACGTAACAGCCCAGTGCCTATTGGCACGGTTCCGATTTATCAAGCGCTCGAAAAAGTAAACGGTGTCGCCGAAAATCTCACGTGGGAAATGTTCCGTGACACATTATTAGAGCAAGCAGAGCAAGGCGTCGATTACTTCACTATCCATGCCGGCGTATTACTACGCTATGTACCGATGACCGCCAAGCGCCTAACAGGGATCGTCTCTCGCGGTGGCTCCATCATGGCCAAATGGTGCTTGTCTCATCACCAAGAAAACTTCCTGTATGAGCACTTCCGTGAAATCTGTGAAATTTGTGCCGCTTACGACGTTTCCTTATCATTAGGGGATGGCCTGCGCCCAGGTTCAATCCAAGACGCCAACGATGAAGCACAATTTGCCGAATTACATACCCTTGGTGAGTTAACCAAAATTGCGTGGGAATATGATGTCCAAGTCATGATCGAAGGCCCTGGCCACGTACCAATGCAAATGATCCGCCGTAATATGACGGAAGAATTGGAACATTGCCACGAAGCGCCATTCTATACCTTAGGCCCACTCACAACCGATATTGCTCCGGGTTATGACCACTTTACTTCTGGTATTGGTGCCGCCATGATCGGCTGGTTTGGCTGTGCAATGTTATGCTATGTCACCCCGAAAGAACACTTGGGATTGCCGAATAAAGACGATGTTAAACAAGGGCTAATCACTTATAAGATTGCAGCCCACGCCGCTGACCTTGCTAAAGGGCACCCTGGTGCACAGATCCGTGATAACGCCATGTCCAAAGCCCGTTTTGAATTTCGCTGGGAAGACCAATTTAACTTGGCATTAGACCCTGAAACTGCTCGCAAATATCACGATGAAACCTTACCACAAGCCTCTGGGAAAATTGCCCATTTCTGTTCTATGTGCGGACCGAAATTCTGTTCAATGAAGATTTCCCAAGAAGTTCGTGACTACGCGGCACAAAAAGAAGCCGGTATGGAACAGATGTCAGAAGCCTTCCGTGCTCATGGCAGCGAGCTCTACCATGGTGCTGAAATTGTGAACGCAGAGGTGGATGAAAATGCCAAAATTGCCTAGTGCTATATCTATTCCAAATACTATATCTATCCCAAATAGTCCTTTTCCTGCGACCGAGCAACGCCTTGGGCTTTACCCCGTTGTGGATTCCGTTGAATGGATTGAACGCTTGCTTAATGCAGGTGTTTCCACCATCCAATTGCGCATCAAAGACAAACCTGATGCCGATGTTCGTGATGATATTCAACAAGCGATTGCGCTAGGAAAAAAACATAACGCACGTTTATTTATTAATGATTACTGGCGCTTAGCGGTCGAGTTGGGTGCTTATGGCGTACATTTGGGCCAAGAAGATTTGGAAACTACCGATTTATTAGCAATCCACCAAGCGGGCTTACGGTTAGGAATATCAACGCACGATGAGCACGAACTGGCTATCGCGAAATCCGTGCGTCCTTCTTACATTGCTATGGGGCATATCTTTCCAACACAAACGAAAGAAATGCCTTCTTCGCCTCAGGGTTTAGAAACGCTTAAAGCCATGGTGGAAGCAACGCCTGATTACCCAACTGTCGCCATTGGTGGAATTTCTATTGATAAAGTCCCCGCAGTGCTAGCAACTGGGGTAGGTAGTGTTGCGCTGGTCAGTGCGATTACCAAAGCCGATGATTGGCGCGCTGCAACAGAAACGTTGTTGGATTTAATTGAGCGAAATACTGCCAACTAGCCAATTTTTAATCACATAACTCGCCCTGCTTTATCATCATAAAACAGGGTGAGTGATGATTTAAGGAATTCAATCATGTTAGGTGACCAAGAATTCATGCGTTACAGCCGTCAGCTACTACTCGAAGACATTAGTCCCGAGGGGCAACAAAAACTCAAAAATAGCAAAGTCCTCATTGTCGGCTTAGGGGGGTTAGGCTCCCCCGCGTCCCTTTATTTAACGGGGGCTGGTGTCGGCGAATTGTGGCTAGCTGACCACGATGACTTGCACGTTTCTAACTTACAACGGCAGGTACTTTACGATACCGATGATATCGGCCAGCCAAAAGCCCAGCTTGCCGCAGATAGGCTGCATCGGCTCAATCCATTGGTAAGAACCCATGTTGTCGCACAGAAGTTGGATGTCGAGACTTTAATTCCTTTAGCTGAACAAGTCGATTTAGTGCTTGATTGCTGCGATAACATGGCCACTCGCCATGCGGTCAATACCGCTTGTGTCATGACCAATACAACCTTAGTTAGCGGTAGTGCGGTTGGGTTTGGCGGCCAATTAATGGTACTTGAGCCGCCATTTAGCACCGGTTGCTATGCCTGTTTATATCCAGACCAAGATGAACCTGAGCGCAACTGCCGCACTGCCGGGGTATTAGGGCCTGTAGTTGGAATTATCGGCACGTTGCAAGCACTAGAAGCCATTAAATTACTTGTCGGCCTTCCCTCTTCACTGAGCGGTAAATTGCGTTTATTTGATGGGAAACAGCAACAATGGAATACATTGCAATTAACGCCGTCATTGCAATGTCCAATCTGTCGGGAAGAAACATGCATATCATAATTAACGACCAACCTATGGAATTCGACGCCCCACTGACGGTTAATCAATTATTTTCCACTCTCAACCGGCCAATAGTGGGAACTGCACTTGCTATCAACCAAGTGATCATTCCGAAGAGTCAGTGGGATTCACATCTCATTAATGACCAAGACAATATCTTGTTATTTCAAGCTATCGCTGGGGGCTAATAATGTTAAAAATCGCAGATTTAACTTTTCACTCACGCCTGTTTACTGGAACAGGTAAATTTGCCAGCGCCAACCTAATGCAAGACGCCATTGAAGCATCCGGCAGTCAATTGGTGACAATGGCAATGAAACGTATTGACTTACGTGGGCAAGATGATGGTATTTTACAGCCACTGCAAGAATTGGGTGTGAAGCTATTACCGAATACCTCCGGTGCGAAAAATGCCCAAGAGGCGGTATTTGCAGCGCGCCTAGCTCGAGAAGCCCTCGGTACCAATTGGGTCAAACTTGAGATCCATCCAGATATGCGTTATTTGCTACCCGATCCCATCGAGACATTACTCGCCGCTGAGCAGCTCGTTAAAGAGGGATTTGTTGTATTGCCTTATTGCAGCGCAGATCCAGTACTTTGTCGTCGTTTGGAAGAAGTAGGCTGTGCCGCTGTGATGCCATTAGGCTCACCGATTGGCACAAACAAAGGCTTAGCAACTAAAGAAATGCTCCGTATCATTATTGAACAAGCTTCTGTGCCTGTCGTCGTAGATGCCGGAATTGGTGCGCCAAGCCATGCGGCAGAAGCCATCGAAATGGGTGCCGATGCCGTTTTAGTCAATACCGCAATCGCGGTAGCGAAGCAACCTGCACTTATGGCAAAAGCGTTTAAACTCGCGGTCGAAGCCGCTGAGTTAGCTTATCAAAGCGGGTTAGCTGCGCCGAAGCAACAGGCGCAAGCGTCCAGCCCATTGACCCGTTTTTTAGGAGCCTTATCATGATCCCAAGTTTCCAAGAACGCTTACAAGCACTGGATTGGGACGATACGACACTACGGATAAACAGTAAAACACCTGTCGATGTGGAACACGCTTTGGCGACAGATATGCTCACACTCGATGATTTTATGGCGCTGCTTTCCCCTGCTGCCCGTCCCTATATTGAGCTGATGGCACAAAAAGCCCAGAAACTCACCCGCCAACGCTTTGGCCATGCTGTTGGCTTTTACGTGCCACTTTATTTATCGAACCTATGCGCAAACGATTGTACTTATTGCGGTTTCTCGATGAGTAATAAAATTAAGCGAAAAACGCTAAATGACGCTGAAATCATCAATGAGTGCGAAACCATTCGCAAAATTGGTTTTGATAGCTTATTACTGGTTACAGGGGAGCACCAAAGTAAAGTGGGTATGGACTACTTCCGCCACACATTCCCCATCATTCGCCCTTATTTCAGTTCGTTAATGATGGAAGTGCAGCCACTAAGCACAGATGAATATAAGGAGTTGAAAACTTTGGGGTTAGACGGTGTGATGGTTTATCAAGAAACCTACCATGAGCCCACGTATCAACTACATCATCTCAAAGGTAAAAAGCAGGATTTTCACTGGCGCCTAGCCACTCCAGAACGTTTAGGAGAAGCAGGTATAGATAAAATCGGCCTTGGCGCGTTAATTGGTTTATCAAACAGTTGGCGTACCGATTGCTATATGGTTGCAGAACATTTGTTGTACTTACAGCAATACTACTGGCAAAGTCGTTATTCTATCTCTTTTCCTCGCTTGCGCCCTTGTGCAGGTGGCGTTGAACCAGCATCACTGATGAATGAAGCCGAATTAGTGCAATTGATTTGTGCTTTTCGCCTACTGGCGCCGAATGTCGAGCTTTCACTCTCAACCCGTGAATCACCTTATTTCCGTGATCACGTGGTGCCATTGGCAATTAACAACGTCAGTGCCGGCTCAAAAACCCAACCGGGTGGCTATGCAGATACCAAAGAAGAGCTAGAACAGTTTTCCCCAAATGATAACCGCAGTGCCGCTCAAGTCGCACATGCCCTTGTGCAAGCCGGTTTACAGCCCGTTTGGAAAGATTGGGATAGTTATTTAGGCCGTTAAATTTTACGGGCTAACGCAATGTTAGCCCGTAAATAACGATCAGTAAATGAATTAACATAATGTATAGTTTAATATCATTCATACTGTGTTACTGATCATAAGATATGAACAATACTCATACCATCACTAGGAAAAAATCAATTATATTTTTAACTTTTTGTATTAATTACGTATTATATTCTTATCACTTAATATTATAAATATAAGCACTTAATAGAACATTACTGTATTGTTCTATTAAGTTATAACACCATAATAAAAAATATTTCAAAAGCCATTACCTTTACACCATTATTCCACATAGAAAAAATTTACTATAGGAATATTTAATATGGGGCATCCAAGTATTTATCCTTCAGGAACTACTATTTTCAATAAAGAAAAAACATTTAGTGGTTATACCCTTTTTAACGCACCAGGAAAAGGTGCGCTATTAATTGATATGAATGGTCGAGAAGTGCATTTATGGCAAGGAGTTGATGGTTTCCCTAATAAAATTTTACCTGGTGGATATTTATTTGGTAGTCATGGTTTGCGATCACCTAAATATGGTGTTCAAGATCAAGTTGATTTAGTTCAATTTGATTGGGATGGTAACATTATATGGTCATTCAATAAATTAGAAAAAATACAAGATCCTAATCAAGAAATAATATGGATGGCAAGACAACATCATGATTTTCAACGTGATGGAAACCCTGTTGGTTATTATTCTCCTACATTAACATCACAAACCCATAGCGGAAATACTCTAATACTATGCCATCAAAATATTTACAAACCTGAAATATCAGATAAATGGCTACTTGATGATATTTTTATCGAAGTAGATTGGCAAGGTAATATTATCTGGCAATGGGCATTTAGCGATCACTTTTCAGAATTAAATTTCAGCGAAGAAGCTAGAAATGTTTTATATCGTGATCCAAATATGCGTAATGCTGGTGGAGGCATGGGAGATTATCTACATATTAATACCATGTCTCGTATAGGGCCAAATCTACATTATGATAATGGAGACGAACGTTTTCATCCTGATAACATTATTTGGGATTCTAGAGAAGCAAATATAATCGGAATAACTAGTCGAAAAACTGGAAAAATAGTTTGGCAATTAGGACCAGATTATAACGACAAACAAGTTCATCATCTTGGTTGGATTATCGGACCTCATCATGCTCATATTATACCTCATGGCCTCCCAGGTGCAGGAAATCTGTTAATTTTTGATAATGGAGGTTGGGCTGGTTATGGAGCACCAAACCCTTCATCTGTATATGGCTTAAAAAATGCATGGCGAGATAGTTCTCGAGTATTAGAAATAAACCCAGTTACTCTCGAAATTATTTGGCAACATGATGCAGAAAAACTAGGTTTTGCATCTCCCATGGATTCGAGTCGATTCTATAGCCCATATGTAAGTAGCGCTCAGCGTCTACCAAATGGTAATACTTTAATTACCGAAGGCTCAAATGGGCGATTGATTGAAATAACAGCTGAACATGAGATTGTGTGGGAATATGTCTCACCTTACTGGCGAGAAGGGAAAAAACGCAATAATATGATCTATCGTGCCTATAGAATCCCTTATGATTGGATCCCTCAATTAGATATACCTGAAGAAAATAGCATAGCACCTCTGGATGTCTCTCAATTTCGATTACCAAATGCAGCCCCTAAAGATACAATTACAAGAGTGTATATCGAAGGGATAATAAAACATAAAATTCCAGATGATGATATCTTATGTATTGCTCGCACTGGAGATAATCATTCCTCCAAAAAATCTGACATATTTTTCTTTTCCGATAAAATATATGAAATAGATAGTGAAACATTCTATTCAATTATTAATGAAAATAAAAATAATTTGATTTTCTTCGGTGCTAATTGGTGCAATAAATGTAAAGTATTGAATGAGTTATTACCTTCATTAGTGAAACTTTACTCAATAAATAAAATCAATTATCTCTCTGTAGATAATTCTGTTGAAATTCTTCAAAAGTATTCACTTAGAAGTATACCTATTATTGCAGTCTCAAATAATGGGAAATTAGTGGATAAACTCGTTGGATTACAGGATACAAAAACATATGTGAGCTTCCTCAATCAATATTTCGATAAAATAAGTTGAGGTTTATATATCATGTTGAAAAACAGTTTTTATTTACTTCTACTTCCAGTCATTATTTTTACAATTTGGTATATTACAACAACAATTGGAGGTGTTTCTCCTGTTATTTTTCCATCTATTCCGCAAGCATGGCATTCTTTGAATTTCCAATTATATTCTGGGCAATTATGGCAAGATTTATCAATTAGTTTATCCCGAGTATTAATAGCCTTTGCTATCGCTGCTATTTTTGCTTTTTTTCTTGGTATTATCATGGCATTGTCGCTACGAACAAACCAAATTTTCAACCTGGCATTAAATGCTATACGTCAAATTCCTCCACTAGCATGGATACCATTATTAATTTTATGGTTTGGGATTGGTGAAGTAACTAAAATTATTCTTATTATAAAAAGTGCCTTTTTCCCTATATTACTAAGTACCATCAATGGAATACAAACGACACCTATGACTTATATTGAATTAGGTAATCTTTATCAATTCAATATCTGGCAAAAATTACGAAAAATTTATATTCCATCACTACTTCCCAACCTATTTACAGGTTTAAGGCTTGCAATGGGGTTATCTTGGGCAACAGTCGTTGCAGCAGAAATGATCGCAGCTAACTCAGGTATTGGCTATCGCATCAATGATGCCCGAATTATGCTAGATTCTCCAGTCGTTATAGTGGGTATTCTTGTTATCGGTATAGTCGGTTTATTATTAGATAAGATTTTATTAATTATATCTTATTACCTGCTGCCATGGTTAAGAACAGAAAGGAAATAAATATGCTGTCAATCAAAAATGGATTTAAAAACTTTACTATCAATAATAAGTTACTTCCTGTTTTAGAAGATATTAACCTTCAAGTTCAACAAGGTGAATTTATTGCTATCGTTGGCCATAGTGGTTGTGGGAAAAGTACTTTACTACGCATAATTGCAGGCTTAAACCAATTCAATAGTGGAAGTGTATTATTTAAAAATAAAGAGATAACCGAACCAAATATAGAAAGAGGAATGGTTTTTCAAGAAAATAGGCTTCTACCTTGGTTAACAATTGCTGATAATATCGCTTTCGGATTAGACCATATAGATAAAAAAACGAAGAAAATTTTAGTTGAAAATTATTTAAAACTCGTAAACTTGACTGAGTTTGCTAATGCTTATCCTAAACAACTCTCAGGAGGAATGGCACAACGTGCAGCAATTGCCCGTACAATAATCACCCAACCTGAACTATTGTTATTGGATGAACCGCTTGGCGCACTTGATGCTTTAACCAAAATTGAAATGCAACGAGAGATTTTATCTATCAAACAAGAAAAGCAACTGACGATGATTTTAGTTACCCATGATATTGAAGAGGCAATATATTTGGGAAATCGAGTAATTATAATGTCATCCCGCCCTGGAAACATAAAAAAAATAATTGATATTAATCTTCCTTATCCACGAAATCGAGGTAGTTCTGATTTCGCATATTATAAGAGAATTATTCTTCAAGAATTTTTTGATAATTCTGCAGAACTTTTTTCAAGTGAATATGAAATCTAGAAGGAACATATCATGACATTATTAAATTATATCAAATTTCCTATCATAGTATTAATTTCCTTCATTTTAGTTGGTTGTGGGGATGAAAGGCTACCTGACAGTAAAAATAATGAAAAAATTGTTCGTATTGGTACAGCAGATAATAATGGTCGTTTAAGTGGTTTGCTCGGTTTAGCAAAACAGCTAGGATATCTTGAAGAAGAGCTACAAAAAGTTGATTACCAATATTCCATTTCTGGTTTTGCAGGAGCAGGTCCAGCCGTCAATGAAGGCCTAGCGACAAATGCTATTGATATTGCTGTTTATGCTGATTTTCCGGGAATTATAGCCACATCGAGAGGTGTTCCCTTAAAATTAATCATGTCAGAGGATTCTTCCATCAATGCTAATATCGCAGTAAGAAAAGAGAGCAATATTCACTCGTTAGCTGACCTTAAAGGCAAGAAAGTTGCATTACCACGAGGAACGTATATGCAACGGTATTTCACGCTATTTATTGAACAACAAGGATATAAATTATCTGACTTCAATATTATTCAAATGACAAATGATGCTGAATCCGCATTATTAAACGGAGCAATTGATGCGATGGTATGGACTGAGCAAAGTACCGCCCGTTTAGAAAATAAATCTCCGACGATTACAACACTTTATTCAACCCGTACTGAACCTGAACTCTCAGGTATTTCTGTTATCGTAGGGCGAGAAGCATTCATAAATCAAAATGAGAAGGTGATTAAAGCAATGAATATTGCTTTATTAAAAGCAAGTAAATATGCGCAAAATGACCCCGATCAGGCAGAAATTTTACTTGCTAAAGAAAGCGATACTAATATTGAAATCATAAAAAAAATACATGATTTTCATAGTATAGATAGTTTTTCTAAACGCTATTCCGTTAATATTACTGATAATGACATCCGTAAGTTAAAGCAAACTCAACAATTTTTGATTGATAACAAAATTATCACTAAGCCTATTGATATAAAAAATTGGGTTTATACTAAAAAATAAACGCCCAAATGAAATCACATCCCTTTTAATTTCTTTTCTAGCAAAGATTTTCCTTCATCTTTGCTTTTTTTATCAAAACATTAAGCAATGTTATCCCACTTGATCGTATTTTCTAAAATAAGTGCCAATATAATGCCCATGAGTAACCCATTACCTAGTAAAGAACTAAACATTGTTGGCAAAGAATTTAATACCGCAGCAGGTGCTGACATCAAAAAGATGCCAATAAAAATAGGTAATGCGAGGCGATAAATATTACGTGCATTCAGTTTCATATCCGCAAGAAATGAAAATGAAGAAAATAGCAGCGGCAAATAAGTCGCTAACATAACCGCGCTACCAATGGCTAACGGCAAAGAGCGGAAAAATTGAGTCAATACCGCAATGCCCCCCACACATAAGAAAATAAGGCTGCCAATAGTAAAAGAGATACGTGAACTGTCTTTTGTTTGAGTAATTAGACCAATAGATGAGACAAACGGTGAAAAAGGCACTACGCCTATCGGCGCTGCTAATATTGTTACAACCCCTGACATCATAAAACTACGCCGATATAAGGATTTAACGGGTAATGAATTGGGATAAAAAACATCAGTTCCTCGCATCGCTCCAAACGTATTGGATGTGTTTAATATTCCAGCCAAAATCGCTGTCAGCACAATACTTATATTGATTTCATCGGATCTACCTAATGGAAATAACACCCATTGCCCTGATGAAACAGGTGATATCGTGCTGCCAAATAACCCACTATAAGCAAGCCATCCGGTAATTGTTCCAATCAATAATGCATATTTACTGATACTCATAGGTAAATAAATGATCATTGCGATGACAAATATCAGTACTGCGAGGGCTAAAAAGAAGACAGGATAATTAACTGTAATATTTTCACTGCCAACACCAAATGGTAGTCCTAACATCCCTTTTAAAAAAATAGTGACCAGTTGAGCACCAAGTAAAAACATAAACACCACAAGCACTCCCGGCTTGAACAAACCAGCTAACCAACCACCAAGACCGCTTAAACCAATAAAAATGGTAATAATCCCAGACAGAAAAATCCCTATAGCCAAGCTCCATCCTATCGTCTCAAGAGAAGTTCCTTGCATAGATTCTGACAAGGTTACGGTTAAAATTGTTGCCCACCACAGCCCAGTTGGCCCTTCCATCACAGAGCGTTTATGGCCTATAAACGCTTGCAACAAGCAAGCCAGAGCCGTTAATAAAAAAGCATATTGGGTTATAACAAACGTGGTTTGTGGTGATAAATGAAACGCAGATTGTAAAGTCGGGGGAATAACAACCGTATTACAAAAGATAAAAAAGAACCATTGAAAACCAGAAATAATATTATTTTTTGTAATAGCAATATTCCGCATATTCATTCCTTACCGGCGATTATGTATCTGACCAGCTTAATGTTTATAACGAAAAATTTCTAATTTAAATCCAGCTGTTATAATACTGATAAATTACAATTAATTCTTATCATGATGAGAACTAGCTTCATACACTATTAACTCTGATTTTTGATCATTATTCTGCTATCTAATATTAATAAAGCGGGAAAAAATATCATTCCCGCTTTATTTTTTATCTTGATCACCGATAAAAGTTATAGATAGGGAAGTGGCCAATGTTTAAAATATATATGCTTAGCTTGCCAATCCACTTTATCAACATTGTCAGCCAGCAAATGTTTTGCGACGGTAAATGCAAATTCAAAGCTTACACCAAGCCCTTTTGCACTGATAAATTTTCCGTCAATAACAACATCTTGGTCAACATAAATGCCATCACCAAATTTCTCAGCCAACTTGTCCCCTGTACTATAATGCCTTCCTTCCAGTAACCCATGAGCTGCTAATACTTTCGCACCTGAAGAACATAGCGCACAAATATACTTATCCTCATTTATATGCCGCCGAAGGAAATCAACTACTTTTTCATTCGCATACAAACGGTCAGTTCCTTTTGGCCCACCAGGCATCATCACTGCATCATAAGTATGGGATAACTTTTCGACTAACAGATAATCTGCACTAATTTTAGTACCAAAATACGTATTTAAAATAAGCGAATCCATGCAAGATAAGACATCGACATGAATATCTAACCGACGCATGATATCAATGAAAACGACCGCTTCCCCTTCCTCGAAGCCATCTGCGAGCAAAACAGCAACTTGTTTCATAATATTCCTTTTATTTTCAAAACAATTTATTGCGGACTATCAACAATAAATTTGGGTTATACCCCAGCAAATCTAGATGATTTTTACTTGTTAAAGTGTTCCATCACTTTTGCAAACACGAATTTTATCCATCACCACCGCTTTCATCGCTGCCTTTCCTGGAACCAGATAATGGCGAGGGTCAGTAGCTTCTGGGTTCTCAATGAAATACTGCTTGATTGCATCAGAAAACGCGATTTTTAGCTCTGTCGCGACATTGACTTTACAAATTCCAAGCTCAATACAATGCCTGACATCTGCATCAGGGATCCCCGAAGCACCATGAAGAACTAAAGGCAAATTCGTTTTCTTACGGATTGCGTCCAGCCTAGCAAAATCCAAATGAGGCTCACTTTTATACATGCCGTGAGCGGTTCCAATTGCAACAGCTAAGGAATCAATACCAGTTCTTTGAATAAAAGTAATCGCAGCGTCAGGGTCAGTGAAAAGTGCATCTGCGGCATCAACAACTAAGTCATCTTCTTGCCCCCCTAGACGCCCCAGCTCAGCCTCAACTGTGCAGTCCCATTGATGGCAAAAATCAACAACCCGTTTAACTATTTGAATATTTTCTTCAAACGGAAAATGAGAAGCATCAATCATCGCAGAGCGCACACCCGCGGAGACTTTCTGGAAAATATCTGGAATATCTTCATGATGATCTAGATGCAAAGCCACTGGGACTTTATAGCGCTCAGCCGCTTGCTGGCAAATAGCTATCAAGTAGTCACTTCCTGCATAAGAAAACGTACTCGGGGTTCCTGCTAAAATAACAGGAGATGCCATTTCTGCAGCAGTTTCCATAACAACTTGAATGGTTTCTAAATTATGAATATTAAATGCAGGAACTGCATAGCCTCCCAGTTGGGCTCTGTTCAACATATTACGGGTAGATACCAAGTACATAATCGCCTCTAAACTTTCGATTGATTTCGAATAATATTAAACGAAAGAAACAGAAAGGTAAAAGATCTAAATCACATTTCTATTCCTTTCGTACTGAAAGCAAATGAAAGGAAGATTAGAAGTAGTGAGTCATTTTAGAGCTATAACTTGTCACTCCTTTACGTAACAAGTTGTTTTTAGGTCGTTTTGATTGGCCTAGTAGCGTTTCAATTACTTTCTGAGAGCATAATTGTTTCTCTAAGCGGCGCGTCAATGGGGATTGCTGTTTGAGGTAATCTTCACGAAATATCACGGTGACCTCTTGTGTTTCTTTCACACCAATAACCGTTACCGCAATTGATGGTATTTCGAAATGAAAGTCTGAGCTTTCAACTGGCAGTGGGCTACAAGGGCTATCCCAAAGTTGAATTCGATTACCACAATACAAAGCAATAATTACAGCACGTAATGACCAAAAACTACTCGCAGGACCACTGTAATTATCGACTAGGCGGGCATCATAGCTAAATAAACCTTGAGTTGGCGCTCCCGCTTTTAAGGCACCATGACCAATAAAATAACGCAAAGTACTTTCTAGTGCGTTTTTAGCCTCCCCCACACTCACAGCATCCCCACCTAAATCAACACCGGCTAATAAAGGCGCGGACACCGCGAGGCGATAACATGCACTGCGGCCAAAAAATGGAATGCCTTGCGGTGTCATAAAATAACGATAATGATGGTTAAACTGATTTAATGAACTACGAATGAATTCATCATCGAAGTGGGGGCAAATTTGGTTCAGCCAATATAATGAATAGTAAAAGCCCCATGCATTATAGTAATCAAAGTTACCTTTCGCGCCATCCCGAAACCAGCCATCACCCACGTAAAATTGTTTCACTCTTTCATACCGCCACATTGCAATGGTATCTCGACCTGTGAGAGCTCGGATCACAAATTGCACGGTAAGAGGGAAAAGGTGCCAGTTGTTATCAACGATATCGCAATGATTAACCTGTTCGAACCACTCAATAATGCGTTGTTGCGCAGAGTTATCCAATTTATCCCATACCCACTCACGACTCAACCAGAGAGTCAGCGCTAAATCTGCAGATTCACAAATTTTTTGGTCATAATTTTCAAGCCTTCCCCAATAGCCTTTATGAGCAGGGTCTGTACCATGTAAAAATGCATTTTTGATGATTTCAGAAAGGTCAATTGATGCTAAATTTAACCCATTCAATATTGCTTTTTGGCTGTGAACTAGCCATGAAGCAAGTAAAGGCAGTACCCTACTAACCCCTTCTAGGGCATCTGTCCGCACCGTTTGCTGGCCTGGGCTGCCAGGATAGTATGCGTGAGAGTAACCCCATGTTTGATAATGAACAAAAGCTTCCGTGGTATAGCGCACTAATAATTCGCAAAGAACTGAAAGTGGCTGATTTTCATCTTGAAAGGCTTTGATGATGTGGTTATCGTTACATTGATAGGCTGACTTTCTAATTAATCTTCGAATGATATTCTCTTTGAATAACTTCTGATAAATTTTTATATCTGGGTGCTCATAAGGCAGCTTTGGGCGTTCAGTCGGTATTGTCATACGTGTTTCTCTATGATGCAAACTGGCGCATCCTTGCGCGCAGATTAGAACAAAAGTTTGTATTTATTTTGCTGATTCAATCAGGACTTGGTAACGGTCTTGTCCCCATACGACAGGTTTTGGTTTATCTTTAATCCATTGATAATAAGCAGATTTCAACTCTTTTACTTTTTCTGGGTATTGAGCTGCTAAATTATTCGATTCGGCTGGATTTTGTTTATCATTGAATAATTGGAGCTGGTTAGAACCATCATCATAAAAATAAAGCGCCCATTCCCCATCACGGATAGCCCATGAGCCTTTCGATAGTTTTTCTAAATTAGGGTTGTTTGGAATTTCTTTGCGTTGATAAGTGATCCATTCATGGTAGCCATGCCAAAAATCTTGGTTTTCTTCGCTGTAATGTTTCGTCCCTGGACCTGTCCAATACAGATAGTCATGTGGTGACTTTTCTGTTTTACCCGTTAATAGTGGCATAATATTTTTGCCTTCTACTTTCATGCTATCGGGTATGGTGATCCCTGCACTTTGTAATGCAGTTGGTAAGATATCAATCGCAGAAACCATCGCATCACTGTGTTTACCTGCGGGAATATGCCCCGGCCAATAAGCAACAAATGGAACGCGTACGCCACCATTAAACATTTGCCCTTTAAAGCCTTTATCCATCGCATTCATTGGCATTGGCGACTCATGCACCGCACCATTGTCAGAAATAAAGAAAATTAGCGTATTATCTAATTCACCATTTTCCTTTAGTGTATTGATAATTTTACCTATTCCCTCATCGGCCGCATTTAGCGCAGCAAAATATTTGTCGGCTTCAACATTACCAGTATTGAATTTATCCATGTATTTCGCTGGTGAAGCTTCTTCTAATGGGATGTGTGGTACGCTGTATGAAAGATTGATAAAGAAAGGTTTGTCTTTGTGCCCATCAATGAAATTAATGGCTTCATCCGTTAACAAATGCGTGGTATAGCCAGGAGCTGGCACATTTTCACCATTTCGCCACATTGCGGGGGAGTTCCAAAGTGCCGCCCCTGATGCATAGAAACTATATGCATAATCGAAACCTCTTTCATGAGGTGCGAAACCTGGCTCCGGTGTCGAAATCATATTATCGTGATAATCGCGAGTTTGCTTTTCTGGTGCAATTTTAGGTTTTTTCAATACCTTCGCATTATGCCATTTTCCAATACTGGCGGTGGCATAGCCATTTTCTTGGAATAATGCGGGTAATAGTTTGATATCTTGAGGAATACCTAACATCGCATCATCGTTACTGTAAGTGCCAAAACTTGCAGGAGAGCGCCCAGTAAAAATACCCGCTCGTGATGGGCCACAAACAGGATGAGCCACAAATGCATTGGTCATCTTAATTCCGCCTGCAGCCATGTCCGCAACATTTGGCATCGCCGTTCTGGCCGCTTCCACCATCTTATTAATATCACCTTGATAACGCTGTGGTGATGGGCGCTGCGCAAGCTCTTTGACATCAAGGCTATCAAGCACAAAATCGAGCTGCCCTGTTCCTAAGTCATCCATAATAATCAGTAAAACATTCGGCTTTTCCGGTGTACCACCTGCATTCGCTGCAATGGGAGGTACTAAGCTACTTGCTGCTATCAGCCCTGCCAATAGGCTTTTCTTCATAGAAGGTAATCTCACAAAAATATCTCCAGATAATATTATTATTGCTTATAAGCACGCTGTATTGTGCCAAGTGCATCACTAGCTAAAGCACCACCAGATATCGCTTGACGCATTAACTGCATACCTAAAGCGGTATGATGAAAAATCTTTTTATATGAACGACATAAATAGTTATGGCGATATTTTTCACCTTCTATCGCCGTGATCCGGTGCTTAGGGCAGCCGCCATAACAAAGGCTTTGAACCTCACAGCGCTGGCAAAGACTCGTTAGCTTGTCATATTTATTTTGCCCAAAACGGACTTGCTGCTTAGAAGAAACAATACGGGAAAGGGAGTGTTGTTGTACGTTACCTAACCGATTGGCAGGATACACATAGTGATCACAGGAGTAGACATCCCCATTAGATTCAATAATCAGCGCTTGCCCACACGTTTTAGATTGCACACAGGTTGATGCCGGATAGCCCATCCAAGTGCCTAATAAGCTATCAAATAGACGAATATAAATTTTGCCAATGTCTCCTTGGTGGATCCATTCATCAAAAACATCAGCCATAAACTGCCCATATCCCTCAGCGGGTACTGAAAATGGTGCCATCGCGGCATTTGGCCCAGGGGCATAATGGCCACCTTGAGTATGTGGAAAGCGCCTATCCACCTCAACAATGGGGATGAACTGAAAGAAAGTGGAACCCAATGCTTTCAAAGCTCGATACGTTTCTTTTCCTTTTCGCCAATTTTGGTCATTAACAACGGTTAAGGTATTAAATTCAACACCATATTCAATCAGGAGCTGAATCGCTTTCTTCACACGCTCAAAAGTTGGGTTACCATTAACGGAAATTCGATATTTATCATGAACAGCTTCTAAGCCATCAATAGATACACCGATTAAAAAACCGTGGTCTGCAAAAAACTGCGCCCATTGTCGGTTAATCGCAATAGCATTAGTTTGCACACTATTCGTGATGATTTTTCCTTGGGCATATTGCTTTTGGTACTTAACAACACGCTCAAAAAATTCTAGCCCTGCAAGGGTTGGCTCCCCACCTTGCCATGAAAAGTCTACCTGTTCACCAGCATGGGACTGGATATAGTCTTTGATATAACGACGTAGTACGTTATCAGGCATAACGTCATGCTGGTCTTCCTTTGGTTGCTCGTGAAACACATTTTCTTTTTCAAGATAAAAACAGTATTCGCATTTAATATTGCAGCGATAACTGGTGGGTTTCGCCATCATATGAAAATAAGTGGGTTGGTTTGCAGGCATTTAAATTAATCCGAAACAGTCAGGTTATTTTTATAGCATTACGCAAAACACGAAAAACCAAAAGAGATTGAAATCACAAAATCAAAAAATGAAAGAATTTGAAAGCGTTTAATTTGAGTCAGAAACGTTGAAAAGCATATAAATAACACACAGTAGCCCAGTAACTTTTGTTTTTGCTTTAAAGAAACTTCTATTCCTTTCGAACTTCAATTACCACCATCGCACTTTATGCCAATTTTTGAGCTTATATTTAGCGAATTTTTTGCAAATATTGCTAATATTTATGCAAAACACAGGGGTTGCTTAGTAAAAGTACAATTATTGCTACTTTATTGATTGGATACTTTCTTATTCGAAGATATGATATTTAAAATTTGAAAATATCCGTAAGCAAACAACACACAAATCGAAACTTTGTGAAAGAGATCAAAAGTTTTGTTTTTTTTCGTTGTCGGTATTTTTTAGCGTAGTAAACTTAATTCGAAATCAAATGAAAGAAAATCATTTGATTTCGTAAGGAGATGAAAGTGAAAGCGGCAGTTGAACGGCGCATGGAAATCCTCGACATGATTAACCAACAAGGTAAAGCACGAGTCGAAGATTTAGCCGAAATATTTAAAGTTTCAAGTGTCACCATCCGTAGCGATTTAAGCTTTCTTGAAAAGAATGGTTATGTGGTCCGCTCCCATGGGGCAGCAATTCCAAATACTGGGTTTATTGCTGAACTTAGCATCCATGAAAAACGTGGGCAGAATGCGGGCACAAAAACATTAATAGGGAAAGCAGCCGCCGCGCTCATTAATGATGGCGATACGATCATTTTAGACTCGGGGACAACGACACGAGAAATTGCGACACACTTAAAGTCGCGGGATAGCGTCGTTGTCATGACTAACGGTTTAGATGTCGCAATGGAGTTAGCAACAGCCGCTGGCGTTGATGTACTAATGACTGGCGGCGCATTGCGCAAAAATGCTTTATCGTTTTCTGGCTCACAAGCAGAAAATAGCCTCAGAAATTATCGTTTTGACAAGGTTTTTCTTGGGGTTGATGGGTTCGATTTACGCGTTGGTATCACGACACACAATGAACAGGAAGCTAGCCTTAACCGGTTAATGTGTGAAATCTCGGAAACTGTTATTGCGGTTGCTGATTCTACGAAATTTGGTAAGCGCAGCTGTCATATGATCCGTGAATTCGCTGATATTGATGTTTTGGTGACAGACTCTGGGATCCCTGATGAATATGTCCAAGAGTTGAAAAACCATAAAATTGAAGTAATCATCGTCGATAAAGAGCAATAATTCGCTAACTCCATTAACAATACAACCGTGTTGATTGTGGAGTTAGTATTAATGCATCCTTTAGAAAAGATTGTTCAGCAAAATAAACTTGGTAAACAGAATGGCATTTATTCTGTTTGCTCAGCCCACCCATTTGTTATTGAAGCTTCATTGCACCAAGCGCTGGATAATGATTCCTTTCTTTTAATTGAAGCCACATCCAATCAAGTTGACCAATTTGGTGGCTATACGGGTATGACTCCGGCTGACTTTTTCAATTATGTGGTTGAGAAAGCAGAAAAAATCAATTTTCCTCTAAATAAGCTAATTCTTGGTGGTGACCATTTAGGTCCTAACCGTTGGCAAGGGCTTAATGCCGCTGACGCCATGGATAATGCCGATATCCTAATTGAACATTACGTTGCCGCAGGGTTCAAAAAAATCCACCTTGATTGCAGTATGTCCTGTGCAGATGACCCTGTTCCACTCACGGATGAAATCGTTGCACAACGTGCCGCCCGACTCGCAGTTATTGCAGAAAAAACCGCCAAAGAAAAATTTGGCTACAGCGATATCGTTTATGTTATTGGTACGGAAGTCCCCGTACCAGGTGGAGCAACTGAAGCGCTTGAAGGTGTTGAAGTCACAGACCCACAAGCCGCGAGAAAAACCTTAGACTGCCATGCGAAAGCGTTCGAAAAAGCAGGTGTCGGTGACTGCTGGACACGTGTTATTGGCCTCGTCGTCCAACCTGGCGTGGAATTTGACCATACCGGTGTTATTGATTATCAACCCGAAAAAGCACAAGCATTAAGTAAAGTTGTTGATGACTACCCTCATCTTGTTTTTGAAGCACACTCAACCGATTACCAAACACCAGATGCTTATAAGCAACTCGTTCAAGACCACTTTGCTATTTTAAAAGTGGGCCCGGCTTTAACATTTGCTATGCGAGAAGCCCTCTATTCTCTGTGTGAAATTGAGAATGAAATGTTCCCAGCAGAACAGTGTTCTCACTTAAAAGAGAAAATGGAACAGTTGATGTGCCGTGAGCCCGAATTTTGGCAAAAATACTACCATGGTGATGCCCAGCAGCAAGCTTTTGCACGCGTTTATAGTTTTAGTGACCGTATTCGTTATTACTGGCCTGATAAAGAAATTAACCAAGCCATAGAAACGCTGATGGCTAACTTATCTTCAAAACCGATCCCGTTACCACTTTTAAGCCAATACATGCCACATCAATTCCAACAATTAAGAGAAGGCATGATCGATGGCTCAGCGAAATCCTTTATTTTTGCAAAAATTCGCGACGTACTTTCGGTATATGCCGATGCATGTAAATTTAGTCACTGAGGTTTGACATGGAATATTTAAGCTATCAAACACCTGAACTCGAAAAGCTAAACGCATTCTGGACAGCAAAAGAAATTGAGCAACAACCTGAATGCTGGGAAAAAACAAACCAGCTAATACAAGAACAACGTGCTGAAATTGATACATTTTTAGCTAAAGTGCTTCAGGCACCAGACGCACGCATTATCATGACGGGAGCTGGAACATCGGCTTTCGCAGGCCGCGCCCTTGCCCCCGTTCTAACAGGCCATTTAAAACGCCGTATTGATGCCATTGCCACCACGGATCTAGTCGCCGACCCAAAAGAATATTTAGCGGAAAACGTACCAACGTTACTAATTTCTTTTGCTCGCTCTGGCAATAGTCCCGAGAGTGTTGCTGCTCTTAATGTGGCAGAAAAATGCCTAACTCAGTGTTACCACTTAGTTTTAACCTGCAACGAGCAAGGGCAGCTATATCGTTATTGCCAAAATAATACCAATGCATTAGCCATTTTAATGCCAGAAGAATCAAATGACCGTTCATTAGCAATGACGTCAAGCTTTTCATCCATGATGATGGCTGCGCTGTGTATTTTCTTAACCGAATCCTTCTATTTGAATGAAATTAAACCCTATTTCCAAGATTATCACGACAGTTACACTCAGTTTAACCGCCGTATCCGTGAAGATTATGCAGGTAAATTTAAACGAGTCATTTATTTAGGTAGTGGTGGCTTACAAGGCCTTGCACAAGAAGCTGCCCTAAAAATGTTGGAATTAACGGCTGGTAAGGTCGTTGCTAACTTTGACACGCCTTTAGGGTTTCGCCATGGACCGAAATCTATCGTCAATAAAGAAACGTTAGTCGTGCTGTTTCTGTCAAACGATAAATACACCAGACAGTATGAGACTGACTTATTAAGAGAGGTAATTCACGATAATGCTTCAGCAAAAGTGATCGCGGTCACCTCCTCTTCTGATGACACACAAATAGAGGAAAGTTTCGTTTATATTAAAAAAATGGAGCAGTGCTCAGACTCAGCCCTATTTTTTCCTTATTTAATGTTAGCGCAGGCCTTTGCATTCCATAGTTCCATTGCACTGGGGAATACACCAGATAACCCATCTCCAACTGGAGAAATTAATCGGGTTGTTCAAGGTGTCACTATTTACCCGTTCTCATATCAAGAAGATGGCTTCATGCCTTCTTAATGATAAATATAGCTAATAATAAGAGAGCAATTATATGCACGCACCAAATATTGTCTGGACCCGAATCGATGAGCGTTTATTACATGGGCAAATTCGAATCACTTGGGGTAAACACACTGAAGCAAATTTAATTCTTGTCGCTAATGATGATGCTGCGGAAGGTCCTAATTCTGCTTTTATGCAAGCAGGGATGAAAGCGTCCGCAGGTGGAGAATATGCCGTCCGATTTTTCTCTATCGAAAAAACCATCGATGTCATTCACAAAGCGTCTCCTCGTCAAAAAATCTTTATTCTTTGCAATAACCCAACAGATGTTGCTCGCCTTGTCGAAGGTGGAGTTCCTATCACTCACTGCAACGTTGGCAATATGCATTTCCATGAAGGAAAACGCCAAATTGCCAAAACAGTGTCTGTGGATGAGCGCGACTTAGAAGCATTTCGTCGGCTTGTCGACAAAGGAGTAGCTTGCACAATTCAAAATACTCCAGACCAAACCCCCGTTAATGTTCTTACTCTCGCAACAGCATAAGCAGATTGAGATAACAACTTAACACTAAGGCGTTTAAGGAAAACTATTATGATTTATGAAGCTTCTCTCGTGGCTTTATGGGCCTTCTTTTGCGGTATAGATAAGTATGACGTTGCACTCAATATCCATCGTCCACTGATCACAGGGCCTGTTGTCGGCCTGATTATGGGTGATATGCAAGTCGGTTTAATTGCGGGTGCAACATTAGAATTAGCTTGGCTGGGGCTTGTTCCAAATGCAGGGGCTCAGCCACCTGATGTTACCTTAGGCACTATCGCCGCCGTTGCATTCGCCATTATGACCAATCAATCACCAGCGGTAGCAATGGGAATTGGTATGCCAATTGCCGTTCTCATGCAAATGATCATTATCGGCTTTTTTGCAATCACCGCATTCACTATGGGGAAAGCTGATCGCTACGCTGAAAAAGCCGATGCGGCGGGGATCTCCCGGTTACTAATCGCCACAATTACCGTTCGTTCTTTACTCTACGCGATCGTCGCCTTTGTAACGGTTTACTTCGGTGAACACGCGGCACAGTGGATTGATGAAAATACACCAAAAGTACTCCTCGAAGGCTTAGGTATTGGCGCCAAAATGGTTCCAGCAATTGGCTTCGCGATGTTGTTGAAAATCATGTGGTCAAAAGAAGTGGCTGGTGTGTTCTTTGTTGGTTTCGTTATGACCACTTATCTCAAACTGCCAATTATGGCAGTAGCAATACTCGGCGCATCTGCGGCAGCCCTGTATTACTTCTTCAGCGGTAACAACAAGAATAACTCACAACAAAATGAGGATTTTGAAGATGGTATCTGATAACAAGACAGCAGTAGAAACCAAAAACTTACCAGTGGAATCCTACGTTGATGGCATTGATGAGTACCAAGATACCACTGTCCGCAAAGTCATCACGAAAGGCGATCTATGGCGTTGTGCATTTCGCGGGCTATTTATGGAAGGTAACTTTAACTTTGAACGTATGCAGGGGGGAGGCTTTGCATTCTCCATCATCCCAGCCCTACGCAAAATTCATGGTAATAACAAACGCGATTATGCAACTGCACTGAAAAATCACTTACAGTTTTTCAATGCGAGTCCAAAATTATTTACTTTCTTACTTGGTACTGCCGTTGCCATGGAAGAGAACAAAGAGAAGCCTTCTACTGTCAACGTCATGAAAGTAGCAGGTATGGGGCCAACAGGTGGAATCGGCGATGCTATCGACCATATGACATTGATGCCACTGACTTTAGCATTAGGTGCATCTATCGCAATGGAAGGCTCAATTGCCGGCCCATTTGTTTTCTTCTTTTTGTACCAAATTGTTCACTTTTTTGTCTATTTTGGCTTGATGTTCATGGGATATCGCGCAGGTACTGCGGCGATGGTTAACATGAGCGACGCAACAGAAAAATTAGCGAAAGCCGCCAACATCATGGGGATTTTTGTGATTGGGGCACTTTCCGCCACTTTCATAAAAGTACAAACCACCGCTGCTGTTGAGGTAGGTGGCAAGGTGGTCGAACTACAAACCGCCTTGTTCGACAAAATCATGCCTAACTTACTCCCTCTGTGCCTTGTCTTTTTGATGTTCAAAATGGTGAAAGGGACAGGTTTCTGGGCAAAACCGCCGGTGCTTATCTTCTCTGTCTTGGCCTTCGGTGTTATTGGCCATGTACTCGGTGTGATGTAACAGAATCGTATTAAATTGTTTTTAGGTGGGTAGCCAAGTTACCCACCAGCAAGGAGTTATCAATGATTGGTTTGATTGTTTCTGGGCACATTAATTTTGCGAGCGGTATGGCTTCCGCTGTCAAAGCCATCGCAGGTGAACAGGAAAATATGGTGTTTATTGATTTTGTTGAAACCCTTTCTCCCGACGAATTGGAACAACAAATGCGAGCAGCAATGAGTGCCATGAATTGTGAACAAATACTTTTTCTCACCGACCTTCCTGGTGGAACCCCTTGTAACCGCGCTATGGCAATTATGATGGAAGATAAATCCGTTGAAGTTTTAGCTGGCGTTAATCTACCGATGATTGTCAATGCGGCATTGGAACGTGAAGGGGTTGGTGCAAAAGAACTTCTTTCTATCTTACACGATATTGGCACGAGTAGTATTCAAGATCTACGCCAACAACTGGCTATGATGTCAGAGCCTGAATGTGAAGAAGATGGCCTATGAAACAGCAATATGCCATTTTAGCGGATCGTACCTTTACACCTGAGGGAATTCGCTATCAGCAGTATGTTCGAGTGTGCAACGGTGTTATACAGGAAATTACGGATACCGCCCCCGAACACTGCCCAGTCATCCGTCTTGAAGGGCGCTCCTTACTACCGGGGTTTGTTGATATCCATATTCATGGTCGTGCTGGCGCAGACGTCATGGATGCAAGCCAACAAGGGTTGCAAACCATCGCTGATGCATTAGTCAAAACTGGTGTTGTGGCTTGGGTGGGAACCACCGTCACCGCACCAATGGATGATATCAAACGCGCACTCACCCAAGTGAGTGACTTTATCGCCAAGCCGCAAACATCAGGAGCCCAGTTAGTCGGCAGTTTTTTAGAAGGCCCTTACTTCACTGAACGTCATCGAGGCTCACATCCTGTTAAGTACTTAAAATCGCCGACCATTCATGAATTGGAAGACCTTGTGCAATGTGCTAATCACACACTTTTGCGAGTTGCTGTTGCACCTGAAGCAGAAGGTGCCATTGAGGCTATTGATTGGTTAGTACAACACAATATTAAGACCAGTGTTGCACATACTGCCGCTGATTTCATACAAACCAGTCTCGCATTTTCACATGGTGCAGATTGTGGCGTACATCTTTATAACGGCATGACGGGTTTACATCATAGAGAGCCCGGTTGCTGTGGTTCAGTGTTGTACCACGATGTCCTTGCGGAGCTGATTGCCGATGGCATTCATGTTCACCCCGTCATGATGCAGCTAGCTTATCGAATGAAAGGTTATCAGCAGCTCGCTTTAATTACGGATTGTATGCGAGCTGGTGGGCTACCGGATGGTGATTATGCCCTTGGGGCACAGACGGTGAAGGTCACTCAAGGGCAAGCTCGCACAGCTGATGGCTCTCTTGCGGGTAGTACATGTAGCCTTGATAACGCATTGCGCAACATGGTGCAACTCGCGCATGTTCCTGAATGGGAAGCCGTACAAATGGCTACTTCGGTTCCCGCTCAATACCTTGGAATCGATGACCAATTTGGTTACATCCGAGTTGGGGCTCAAGCTAATTTTGCCGTTGTTGATAACAATTTTTATCTAACAGACACATTCATCAGAGGTGAACACGTTCACTCTGTATTCGGGGATACCGACCATTAAAGTCGGTTACCTATCAGTAAATCATGAGGTATTTATAATGGAAATTCGTCAACCAATTCACAGTGAGCATGCAAAAACACTTGATACTGAAGGCTTACGCAAACAGTTCCTGATCGAGAATTTGTTCCGTGAAGGGGAAATGAATCTCACTTATAGCCATATCGACCGCATTATTGTGGGTGGCATTGTTCCAACACAAAAGCCACTCGCTCTAATGGCAGGAAAAGCATTAGGCGTTGAGTTCTTTCTTGAGCGTCGTGAGCTGGGTGCAATTAATATTGGGGGCGCAGGTCAAGTTATCGTTGATGGCCAATCCTATGATATCGCACCAAAAGAAGCTATTTATATTGGTATGGGAGCCAAATCTGTCGAGTTTATCAGTACTGATGCGATTACCCCTGCACGTTTTTATATGAACTGTGCACCTGCACACCATACCTACCCAACACGCAAAATTACTATCGAACAAGCTTCACCAGAAAAATTAGGTAATGTAGAGAATTGTAACGTTCGTACCATCTATAAATTCTTACACCCATCTATTTTACCAACCTGCCAATTATCAATGGGCATGACAGTACTCGAGCCCGGTAGCTTATGGAATACCATGCCATGCCATACCCATGAACGTCGCATGGAAGTGTATCTGTATTTCAATATGAAAGAAGACAACGTTGTTTTCCATTATATGGGTGAGCCTTCGGAAACACGCCACATTGTTGTTCGTAATGAACAAGCCGTCATTAGCCCAAGTTGGTCTATTCACTCAGGCGTGGGAACTGCTGCTTATACATTTATTTGGGGAATGGTTGGCGAAAATCAGGTGTTCCACGATATGGATCATGTCGCCATGAAAGATCTGAAATAACCCTTTTATCTTTTTTAACATAATAAAAAACGATGTGGCAGTACTGTCACATCGTAAGTGAGGTACAGATGAACTTATTTGATTTAACAGGAAAAATTGCGATTGTCACTGGATGTAATACCGGTTTAGGTCAAGGAATGGCAATTGGTTTAGCCCAAGCAGGCGCAGATATTGTTGGAGTTGGCATCCAAGATGCTCCTGATACACGCGCTCAAGTCGAAGCTTTAGGCCGTAAGTTTCACTACATTATTATGAATTTAATGGAACAAGACGGGTTACAAACTTTGGTTGATGATGCGGTATCCGCCATGGGCCATATTGATATCCTTGTCAATAATGCGGGTATTATTCGCCGTGAAGACTTATTAGAGTTTAGTGAAAAAGATTGGGACGATGTGATTAATATTAATCAAAAAACCTTATTCTTTTTATCTCAACGTGTTGCACGCCAATTCGTGAAGCAAGGTAATGGTGGGAAAATTATTAATATTGCCTCAATGCTCTCGTTCCAAGGTGGTATTCGGGTTCCATCTTACACTGCAAGTAAGTCAGCCGTCATGGGACTCACTCGTGCTCTCGCTACTGAGCTTTCCCAATACAACATTAATGTGAATGCGATTGCCCCAGGTTACATGGCAACAGACAACACGGCAGCACTGCGCGCTGATGCGGATCGCAACGCAGCTATCTTAGAGCGCATTCCTGCGGGCCGTTGGGGAACTCCTGAGGATTTAGCAGGGCCAGCCATCTTTTTAGCCTCCAAAGCAAGTGACTATATTAATGGTTATACCATTGCTGTTGATGGTGGCTGGTTAGCTCGCTAACTCATCTGGAGAAAATAATGGAACAATCATCATTACCAAAACCATTACAACGTAATACGGTTTTAGATGATATGAAACGGGTTTACCGTTATCAATCAAAAAACCAAGTACGCAGTGTACTTCGTCGTAGTGGCAAAACCCGTTTTATTAAAGATACGGACTGGGAACGTGGTGTTCTGTGGTCTTGTGTTGCTGCTGCATGGCAAGCAACACAGGATAACGAATATCTCGCTGGTGTATTGGATTACACATTACATACTGGATTTCGTACAGGACCTAACCCACGTTTTGCCGATGACCATGTCTGTACTCAAGCCTATTTAGCTGTAAGTTCGCAATTTGATCATCCAGAAGTCCTTGAACCCACTATTAATGCATTCAACCTTATGTTAGTAGAGCCAAAACCAGGTCGAGAAGACTGGTGGTGGTGTGATGCACTCTTCATGGCTCCCCCTGCTTTTGCCGCGTTATCAGCTAAAACAAATGACAATCGCTACTTAGACTACATGCATACCGCTTATTGGGATGCGATAGAACATTTGCGTGATCCTGAAACTGGCTTAATTTATCGCGATTATCGCTACATTCCTGATGGCAAGGGTGGTGAATTACGTGAAAAAAATGGTGAAAAAGTATTTTGGAGCCGAGGTATTGGTTGGGTCATTGCGTCTATCCCACGTATTTTACAATCGTTACCTAAAGAGTTCCCTGCCCGCCAGCAATATGTAAATTTATTTACCGAGCTAATGGAAACTGTCATTCAATACCAACAAGAAGATGGTTTCTGGCGCACTAGTTTACTTGATCCCCAAAGCTTCCCTGCCCCTGAAAGTAGTGCCACTGCATTATTTTGCTATGGATTAGCGTGGGGCTTAAACCAAGGTTTACTGGAAGAAGCACGCTACCTGCCTCTGCTCGAAAAATCATGGTGTGCACTACAAAGCTGTATTCACCCCAATGGAATGCTAGGTTGGGTACAGCTTCCGGCGTTCAACCCACGAGATGTCAAATATGACCATAATATGGATTATGGAGCTGGAGCCTATTTATTAGCAGCAAGTGAAGTTATTAAACTCAAAATTTAATTCATTACAGCCCGATTTACCATTGCTCAAGTTGTCATTTCATTACTTTCTTTTGGCCAATTTATTGGCCATTTTTCTTATTTTTCAGTATTTATTCTTTTCTCTTCTTTGCAAACCGGCAATAAAAAACCCACGATCACTCGTGGGCAAATATATATTTATATGAAAATGATATTACCAAGTATATTGAATACCCACACGGAATCGTGTTTGACGGTCACTTGAAAACCTATTTTCTTTCACATTGCCCACTTCAACAAATGGGCGCCATAACGCACCATCATCTGCTTTAATATCATAACGAAGGCGAACGTTGTGTTGATAATCGAATTTTTTATCATTGTAAAGAGGTTGAGCGTTGTCAGCCATTTCCCACATTAAATCCAATTGATACTGTAAATCTAAGTTACCCCATTTGTAACCTATCCAGCTATCAAACTCTTGGATTTTAGAGTGATAATTACTGCCATTTTCTCCTACTTGACCATAATCCCACACTTTCCATTTATAACGGCCTTGTAAACGAATACCATTATCGAATGTATAATTTAAACGGACATAAGGAACATAAACTAAACCTAATTTATCGAAATCAAGAGAAGCACCGACAAGCCCCACTAAATTTGGATTCAATTTTGTATAATAAAAAGCTGAAAATTCCGAACCATCAATTTTCATTGCGTCATAAGCACCATCTTTATTTCCATAGCGTGCATCTAACTCAAATCCAATATTTTTCCCTGTATCCAAAAAAGCTTTAATTCTATCTCCGCTTTTCCCTGATGCGTCTAAATATTGATGACGATATTCAATTGTTGTTTTATAGTTATTTGCGAGAGCATATTGTGATGAAATTGAAAATAATACTGCACTAGCAATAATTAATTTTTTCATTATCTTTATTCCAAAGCTGTGTACTATTTAAGCACGAGGATAGTGATTCCCTGTTTTATTAGAGAATAATATTTTCATTTTTTTTATTAATGCCACCTAGTTTATTAGGTGGCAAAAAAATGATTTATTTAACTTCACAAGCTGAAACTTTTTTATTTAATTTATTTGTTGTTGCTGTAATAAACTCTGTTGGTCTCCAAGAATCACCGGTTTTTTCTAACCACGGTATAAGCTCTTCTTTAATTAATTTATCAATAATGGGTTTGTTCTCATCTGCCACATTTTTCATTTGATAAGGATCATTTACATTATCATAAAGCGTATATTTCAGTGGTTGCCCATCCTGACGGTCAATAACCAATGTATGTGTTTTCGTTCTCACGCCACGTTTACCAAACGAAGGTTCACCATACGGAATAAATAAATAAAGTTGAGAGTTAGCGACTTCCCCCTCACCAGTGACTACACGTTCAGCTAAATTACTTCCTTCAACTGAGCCAGGGATCCATTGCTCTAACCCCAACAAACCTAGAATCGTTGGGTAGATATCCGGCGCTGACATTAATGCATCATCTTGCCCTGGTTGAATTTTACCCGGTAACCGAAACATCATCGGAACACGCATCGACTCATCATAAGGGTTATTTTTTGTCGGCTGGCCATTTGCACCAAGACAACTACCATGATCAGAGAAAAAAACAACCAATGTATTATCCGCAAGACCTTGTTTTTCAAGCTCATCAACGATGCGACCAAATTGTTCATCAACGCCGTTTACCATCGCCAGATATTCTTTGAAATATTGAGGTCCATAGCCTTCTTGGTATTCCACATCCCATTTAACATTTGGCCGAGTATTTAACTCTTGCGAGGTTTTTCCTTTATAGGCATCGAGATACTTTTGTGGAACTTGGTCATACGGTGAATGCGGAGGGTTCATAGAAACAACCAGCGCAAATGGCTTGGTATTATCACGGTACTGCCCATTTTTATTTTGTAAGAATTTTATGGCCATATCCGCTTCGTGCTCTGGTCCCCATTGGTCTACATAAATCGGTTTTTCCCGTGGTGTATTATTGGCCCAATACATCGGTTTCATATGCAGATCATATGTGCCGTAGGAGTACCAAAAATCAAAGCCATGGCGGCGGTTTGGAGCAGCCCATTCATTCCAATAACGACCTTCCATTGGGTTATTATAGCTTTCAATAAAAGGTGCATATGGCGCATCTAAATGCCATTTACCAATATACCCCGTGCTGTAATCCAATGATTTCAAAACATCAGACCAACAATTGGCATAAGGTGATAAATCAATCCCTACCTTTCCACCATAATCATGTGCGTTGCCTGTAATACCGTTACGAACAGGATATTGCCCAGTCATAAACATGCCACGGAATGGGGAACATAATGGGTAATTGGATGCCATCTGCGTCATGACTTTCGCTTGTTTGGCAAACTTATTTAAATTAGGGGTAATTGACGGATCTTCTCCCATAAATTGTAATGCGTGGGCACGCATCTCATCAGGGAATACTATCAATAAGTTAGGAGCGTTATCGGGTCGGTAAGGCTTAATATTTGAAGGTTTTCCATCATTGGCTAAAATGGGACTAGAAACCGACATTGCTGCACCGCTGGCTGCTAATCCTTTTATAAAGGTTCTGCGCGAAACAGTCATTGCTTCATCCTCTTTTATTTACGTTTTCTTTCGTTTTTGATTAATACATATTATTTATACTTTTGCATAATATCAAAAAGTAAGTGATCGAAAATATCAAAATTCAAGTGGAGATCACAAAAAGTAATCAATTCGTAGAAAATAAGTCAATTGCCCCACAATAAAGATATGATGAAAACTTATGACAATCAAAAGTAACATGCTGATTTTTAATAAAAATAAATAATTCAGAGATGCTGGGCACAGAAGTGGGATTTTGCTTGAGAATTACATATCAAATGACGAAGAAACACCTGCAATCAAATCTTCATTTGCTTTCAATGAAAAAAGTAGAGGTAATACGAAACAAGACAAAAGAAAATTTTTATCACCATCCTGCAAAAAACAGTTAGTATAAGAGTCATTATAAAATTGATTCAATTATCTAAATGAAAGGCAAAGAAATAAAATATCAAAATATGATTTTAAGCATTCATTCCATCTAATTTTCTATTAATTTTGCTAATTAAAATTTTTTATTTCTAGGAAAAATTATCTTTTGAACATCTAACAGCAATATATATTAATTAAATTTAAGATAGGATAAGCTTAAAATAAGGTGTTAAATAAAAAACACATCACGAAAGAATATTCTTACGATTTAATATCAATAATTTAACAATATTATTTAAGATGAAAAATAAGGCAGGAGTAAAGTCGTCCATTTTAATTCATTATTCGAATAATGCCACTATTAATTATCAATTTTATATTCTCACTAGCATTTCTTAGAAAAATTCAACAGGTCTGATATTCAGAATATCTTTAATTGTGATACAAGAATAATACTGTGAAATTAAATTACAGCCACAGATATAACTAATGTAAAATGCATTCTATAAGATGCTGGGGAATAAAAAGAATGAATATTGTTGAGCGGTTTATTTCTTATACCAAAATTAACACCACCACTGATAGGGAAAAGGGTGCGGCAGGAATTATGCCTTCCTCAGAAGGACAACGCGTCCTTGCGAAACAGCTGGTCCAAGAGTTAGAAGCTCTGGGCGTTGAAGATATTAAGCTGCGTGACACAGCTATTGTCACCGCAACTTTGCCTTCCAATCTTGATTATGATGTCCCAACCGTCGCTTTCTTCGGCCATTTAGACACTAGCGCAGAACAAACCAATGATACTAAAGCACAAATTTTGCCATACACCGGTGAAGATTTATGCATGAATAAAGAACTTAATATTTATCTACGTAAGAGTGAGTTCCCTGAATTAGTGAATTACATTGGTGATGACATAATTGTCACTGATGGAACTAGCCTATTAGGTGCTGACGATAAAGCGGCAATTGCCTCTATCATGGATATGCTGCAATACTTTAAGCAAAATCCAGAAATTAAGCACGGCACCATTAAAATTGGTTTCGTTCCAGATGAAGAGCAAGGCCTCCGTGGCGCAAAAGTCTTTGATGTTAAAGAGTTTGGTGCTGATTTTGCCTATACTTTGGACTGCTGCGGTATCGGTGAACTGGTGTATGAAAACTGGAACGCAGGTGATGCCGAAATCATCTTTACGGGTAAATCGGCTCATCCAATGTCCGCAAAAGGCAAACTGGTTAACTCATTATTAATGGCACAAAAATTTATTACCATGTTACCGGGTGGTGAAGCTCCTGAGTATACCGATGGACGCGAAGGCTATTATTGGGTGAAACAAATGTCAGGTAACAGCGCCCGTACTGTTTTAAAAATGGATGTGCGTGATTTTACCGAAGACGGCTATCGCAAACGTATGGCTTTCTTAAAACAATTAGCAGAGAGCTGCGAAAGCCTTTGGGGAAGCGAAAGTGTTGTTTGTAAGCTATCAGACCGCTACTCTAACGTTTACAATAGCCTACAAGGTGATAACCGTTACCCTATTGATATTGCCGTTGATGCCTACCAAGCTTGTGGTATCACACCAAAAGTCATTCCTATGCGTGGGGGTTATGATGGAGCTGCATTATCGCAAAATGGATTGCCTTGCCCTAATATCTTCACAGGCGCACATAACTTCCATTCAATCTATGAATATTTACCCGTTAAATCCCTACATGCCGCCAGCGATGTATTAAAACAAGTGGTACAAATCACCGCAGAACGCTTCAAACCAGGAGCTAAAGCATGATCCCAATTCTAACGGTTCTGATTATCGTTGTTTTGGTTGCGCGATTTATTTTAAAGGGGTACAAAGCTGAGCCAGTACTATTAATCGCTGGCTTAGTATTGATGATATTCACCCTAGCCCTTGGCTGGGGTCCAATCCTCCCTAAAAATGTCGCCACCACTGGTATCACTTGGCTCGACCCATTTGAAGTCATGCGAGATTTATTCAGTAGCCGCGCAGCGGATCTCGGTTTAATGATCATGGCATTGATGGGCTTTGCGCACTATATGGACCATATCGGTGCCAATGAAGCGGTAGTACGTGTTGCAACTAAACCACTGAAAAATATGCGTTCACCTTATGTACTGCTATTTTTCTCTTTCTTGCTGGCAAGTATCTTGCAATTAGCTATCCCATCAGCAACAGGCTTAGCCGTATTATTAATGGGAACCATGTTCCCAATTATGATTGGTTTGGGATTATCACCTGCTTCTGCGGCTGGGGTTATCGCAACTTCTCTTGGGGTGGCTTATACACCAACCGCGATTGATGCCATTCGTGGTGCGAAAGCGGTCGATATGTCTGTCGTTGAGTATGTGCTTTACTATCAAGGGCCAGCGGCATTAGCCACTGTATTGGTCGTCGGTATTACCCATATTTTCTGGCAACGTCACTGTGACCGAAAACAAGGTTTCGTACCTGAAATTGGTAAAGCCGTTCAGTCACATGAAAAAGAAGAAATTACTAAGTCAGTTCCTGGATATTATGCACTTCTTCCTATGCTCCCCATTATTATGGCGGTGGGAACGTCCAATTTGTTCTTTTCCGGTATTCACTTAGATGTTGTGACTATCGTGCTGATTGCGATGGCCATTTGCATGGTGATTGAAACACTTCGCGTACGTAATTTTAAAGCGGTTTGTAATGGCTTCCAAACATTTCTAAATGGTATGGGTCATGCATTCAGTAATGTGGTTGGCTTATTGGTTGCCGCTGGAGTGTTCGCTCATGGTATTAAAGTCAGTGGAGCAATTGACCAACTGATTTTAGGTGCTGAATCCGTCGGCTTGCCACCATTTGCCATGGCGATTGTGTTCGCACTCGTCACACTTGCCGCTGCTATTATTATGGGTTCAGGTAATGCGCCATTCCTCGCGTTCGTTGAGTTAATCCCACAAATTGCACATAGTATGGGCGTTAACCCTATTGCAATGATTTTACCAATGCAACAAGCCTCACACATGGGCCGAGGTATGTCCCCAGTCGCGGGGGTAATCATTGCCGTATCCAGTGGTGCAAAACTGCAGCCATTTGATGTGGTAAAACGAACCGCCGTGCCGCTGATGGTAGGTTTTGTGGCTCACTGTGCGATCATTGGTATTTTTTACTAATTACTATATTTACCATTCACATAATTAAAGCGGGAAATATTCCCGCTTTTACTTTTTCTAGCTAACCAATTCTAATGTTTACACTGACAATCTGAGGGGTCATCATGCTTGGGATCAGGGCAGCAAGAATCTATGGTCTTTTTTATAATATCAGACAATGTATTCACAGTATTTATAATGAGTGGCAAGTTTTCACAGACAGAATCACACTCTGAAAGCCTTCGATCTGGTTTGGCTGGTGGTATTAAGCTATCACATAATATTTCCTGTAAAACCAACGAGAAATTTGCAATCCCTGTGGTGTAAATGTACGCACGTCCGTCGGTTTCTTTGGCTAGTCGTTCATACTCCCTCGTCACGTTATCTCTATCAGCAAGAGTCGGAAAACGATCTAGATTTGTTGGGCTATCATCCGGTGTACCTTGGTAGGTATACACCTTAATTCCTCTTTCTTGAGCGACAGATATGGCTTCATTATTTTTTGCAATCGCAGCACGAGTAAGAATTCCACCGCCACCTTCCATCCCTTCATCACCCAGCACAAAAATAGCCCTACGCGCATCATCTCGCCAATCAAAGTGTTTACTAATATCAATAACCGCACGACATAAATCTTCTTTATTTCCAGCATGATCTCGTCCATCGGATTCTTTAAACGGTAATCTTGCTTGTAAATCCCTTTCGTTCGCACCGATCTTAATTAAATATTCACTGGCAGATTGATCAAACTTCGTATTTGCCCAAGTCCCTTCGATACCTAAAAATGTCGCCCGAAGGTGAGATGGACACTTTGCTGATGCCGCCTCAATCGTCGCATCAATCTGTTTACTTAAATCCCCTGCTTCATCAGACATTGAGCCACTAGTATCAATAACAACAACTAAATCTAATGCAATTTGCCCATTTCCCGTCACTATCTGAGATGTATTTATGGCCCCTAATGAGTCTGATAATATTCCATGATAAGCCGAGAGATTAGCTTGATTCACATCAACCTGTTCATTTGTCTTTTTTTTATCCATCGCATATTCCTATTAAATAATTTAAAAATAATTTTTATTACCGTTTATTTTTAGCCAAGCAATTTATTATTCATTTTTTTTACTGCTGGATATATTTTAAAAATAGAAATACGCGTTACATATTCAGATAAACCTAAGACATAAAAAAAGCCAGTACCTTTCGGCACTGGCTTTTGTCAGGCGTTTTACAGTGAAATCAGAAATTAGTTCTGGTTGTCACTGCTAAAACCTGCATTTAACAGCTCAGCTAAGTTTGCTGTTGCTTCGTCTGCACTGACTTGTGGTGCATCCACAACGTCGTTCAGATGACGGCGGCGGATACGGTCTTGGTGATACGCAAAACCAGTACCTGCTGGGATCAGGCGTCCAACAATTACGTTTTCTTTCAGACCACGTAATTCGTCACGTTTACCCGCAACTGCGGCTTCAGTCAGTACGCGTGTCGTTTCTTGGAACGATGCTGCTGAGATAAAGGATTCTGTTGCCAGAGATGCCTTAGTAATACCCAACAGATCACGAGCAAAGTTCGCTGGAATTTTGCCTTCTTGTTCCAGTTTACGGTTAGAAACTTTAACACGTGAGTACTCGACTTGTTCACCTTCGAGGAATTCAGAACTTCCTGCATCCGCGATAGTCACTTTACGCAGCATCTGACGAACGATAACTTCAATGTGTTTATCGTTAATCTTAACGCCTTGTAAGCGGTAAACTTCCTGAACCTCATTAGTGATATAACGCGTAACAGCATGGACACCACGCAGACGCAGAATATCATGTGGAGATTCTGGACCATCGGAAACCACGTCACCACGTTCAACGATCTCACCTTCGAACACGTTGAGTTGACGCCATTTAGGGATCATCTCTTCGTACGGATCGCTACCATCTAATGGTGTGATAACCAGACGACGTTTCCCTTTGGTTTCTTTACCAAACGAGATAATACCGCTGATTTCAGCCAAGATTGCAGGCTCTTTCGGACGACGTGCTTCGAACAAGTCAGCTACGCGTGGTAGACCACCCGTGATATCTTTAGTACCCACAGATTCTTGTGGAATACGCGCTAAGGTATCACCGACGTTGATTGCGATGCCATCATCTAACTGAACAATTGCTTTACCCGGTAAGAAGTACTGAGCAGGCATGTCCGTGTTAGGAATAAGAACATCGTTACCATTTGCGTCAATAACACGTAGTGCAGGACGCAGGTCTTTACCACCACTGGTACGTTCCGCAGTATCCAGAACAACGATTGAAGACAGACCGGTTAATTCGTCAGTCTGACGCGTCATTGTTTGGCCATCAAGCATGTCAGAGAAGCTGATAATACCCGATACTTCACTGACAACTGGCATTGTATGTGGATCCCAGTTCGCAACAGTTTCACCGCCCGTTACTGCATCGCCATCGCCTTTCGTCAAGTGCGCACCGTAAGGGACTTTATAGCTTTCTTTCGTACGACCGAATTCGTCAATTAGGCGCAATTCTGTATTACGTGAAGTAATAACCAGTTTGCCTTCTGAGTTCGTAACGAATTTCGCGTTAACCAGTTTCAGAGTACCTGTGTTACGGACCTGAATGCTAGATTCTGCCGCCGCACGAGATGCCGCACCCCCGATATGGAACGTACGCATCGTTAACTGTGTACCCGGCTCACCGATTGACTGTGCCGCGATAACCCCGATAGCTTCACCTTTGTTGATGATATGACCACGAGCAAGGTCACGACCATAACAGTGAGCACACACACCGAAGTCAGTTTCACAACTTACAACTGAACGAACTTTAACGCTGTCGACTGAGTTAGCTTCTAACAGGTCACACAGTTTTTCGTGCAGTAATGTATTACGTGGAACCAGAATGTCTGCCGTTCCTGGGATCAGGATATCTTCTGCAGTCACACGACCCAGTACACGCTCACGCAGTGGCTCTTTAACGTCGCCACCCTCGATAACCGGAGTCATCAGGATACCTTCGTGAGTTCCACAGTCGTCTTCAGTCACAACCAAGTCCTGTGCAACGTCAACTAAACGACGAGTCAGATAACCGGAGTTCGCTGTTTTCAATGCGGTATCGGCAAGACCTTTACGCGCACCGTGCGTAGAAATAAAGTACTGGAGAACGTTCAGACCTTCACGGAAGTTCGCCGTGATTGGTGTTTCGATGATGGAACCATCTGGCTTAGCCATCAGACCACGCATACCTGCTAGCTGACGAATCTGAGCTGCAGAACCACGAGCACCGGAGTCGGCCATCATAAAGATACTGTTGAAAGAAACTTGTTGTTCTTCGACGCCATCACGGTTAATAACCGCTTCAGTCGACAAGTTTTCCATCATCGCTTTAGCAACACGTTCGTTTGCTGCTGCCCAGATATCGATAACTTTGTTGTAACGTTCGCCTGCTGTAACCAGACCAGACTGGAACTGTTCCTGAATTTCTGCAACTTCGGCTTCTGCTTCGGCGATGATCCCAGCTTTTTTCTCTGGAATAACCATATCGTCGATACCAACTGATGCACCAGAACGTGCCGCATAGGCAAAACCGGTATACATGATTTGGTCAGCAAAAATAACAGTAGGCTTCAGGCCCAGAACACGGTAACAGGTGTTCAGCATTTTGGAGATAGCTTTCTTACCTAACGCTTGGTTTACCAGAGCATAAGGCAGACCTTTCGGTACGATCATCCATAAAATTGCACGACCAACAGTGGTGTCAACTAAACCAGTGTTGATTGTAATGTTACCTTCCGAATCTTTTACTTCTTCAGTGATACGGACTTTAACCCGGGCATGCAGTGACGCATGACCTGAACGGTAAACACGCTCAGCTTCTTTAGGACCGGCTAATACCATGCCCTCGCCTTTCGCGTTTACGCAGTCACGTGTCATGTAGTAAAGACCCAATACAACGTCCTGAGAAGGAACGATGATCGGCTCACCACTTGCAGGTGACAGGATGTTGTTAGTCGACATCATCAACGCACGTGCTTCTAACTGAGCTTCCAGAGTCAGAGGAACGTGTACCGCCATTTGGTCTCCATCGAAGTCGGCGTTGTATGCCGCACAAACGAGTGGGTGCAATTGGATAGCTTTACCTTCGATAAGAATAGGTTCGAAAGCTTGGATACCCAGACGGTGAAGTGTTGGTGCACGGTTCAGCATGACTGGGTGTTCACGGATAACTTCATCCAAGATATCCCAAACAACCGCTTCTTCGCGCTCAACCATTTTCTTCGCAGCTTTAATGGTTGTTGCCAGACCACGTAATTCTAATTTGCCATAGATAAATGGTTTGAATAACTCAAGAGCCATTTTCTTCGGCAGACCGCACTGATGCAGGCGCAGGTATGGACCTACGGTGATAACAGAACGACCTGAGTAGTCAACACGCTTACCAAGTAAGTTCTGACGGAAACGACCTTGTTTACCTTTGATCATATCAGCCAAAGATTTCAGAGGACGTTTGTTAGAACCAGTGATTGCGCGACCACGACGACCGTTATCTAACAGGGCGTCAACCGCTTCTTGCAACATACGTTTTTCGTTACGTACGATGATGTCTGGCGCAGCCAGATCCAGAAGACGTTTCAGACGGTTATTACGGTTGATTACGCGACGATACAGATCGTTCAGATCTGATGTTGCGAAACGACCACCATCCAGTGGAACTAATGGACGCAGATCCGGTGGTAATACTGGTAATACGTTTAAGATCATCCACTCTGGTTTGTTACCAGATTGAATAAATGCTTCCAGCAGTTTGATACGCTTAGTCAGCTTCTTACGCTTAGTTTCAGAGTTAGTTTCATTTAACTCTTCGCGCAGCGTTTCACACTCGTTCTCAAGATCGAGGTTTTTCAGCAGGCCTTGGATAGCTTCGGCACCCATTTTCGCATCAAATTCGTCACCGAACTCTTCCAGCGCATCTAAATATTGCTCTTCTGTCAGAATCTGTGCACGCTCAAGGCTAGTCATACCGCCTTCAACAACTACATATGATTCAAAGTACAGAACGCGTTCGATATCACGCAGTGGCATATCAAGCAGCAAGCCGATACGGGATGGCAGTGATTTTAAGAACCAAATGTGTGCAGTCGGAGATGCAAGTTCAATGTGACCCATGCGCTCACGACGGACTTTGGTCTGTGTAACTTCTACGCCACACTTCTCACAAATCACACCGCGGTGTTTTAAACGTTTGTACTTACCGCACAGACATTCATAGTCTTTTACTGGCCCGAAAATACGCGCACAGAAAAGACCGTCACGCTCAGGTTTGAACGTACGGTAGTTAATGGTTTCTGGCTTTTTAACTTCACCGAATGACCATGAACGGATCATATCAGGTGATGCCAGAGCAATCTTGATAGCATCAAACTCTTCGGTCTTGGTTTGCGCTTTCAGAAACTTTATTAAGTCTTTCACAAAATGCTCCTGTCGGAGTTAGACCTGTCAGGTGAGTATTCAAAGACACTCTCCCCAAATCCCAGTGCTTACATGTGCCGGAAAGCAAGCTTTCCGGCATAAAACGAATTACTCGTCTTCCAGCTCGATGTTGATACCCAGTGAACGGATTTCTTTCAGCAATACGTTGAAAGATTCCGGCATACCAGGTTCCATCTGATGGCTACCATCGACGATGTTTTTATACATCTTCGTACGGCCGTTAACGTCATCCGATTTAACTGTAAGCATTTCTTGAAGAGTATAGGCTGCACCGTATGCTTCCAGTGCCCACACTTCCATCTCCCCGAAACGCTGACCACCGAACTGCGCTTTACCACCCAGCGGTTGCTGAGTAACCAAGCTGTAAGAACCTGTTGAACGGGCATGCATCTTATCGTCAACCAAGTGGTTCAGTTTCAGCATGTACATGTAGCCGACAGTAACTTGACGCTCAAAACGCTCGCCAGTACGACCATCGAATAATGTAATCTGACCTGAAGTCGGCAGACCGCCCAGTTTCAGCAGTTCTTTGATTTCTTTCTCTTTCGCACCATCAAATACTGGTGTTGCAATTGGCATACCTTTTTTCAGGTTCTCAGCCAAACGCATAACTTCTTCGTCAGTGAAAGTGTTCAAATCAACTTTCTGGCGTGGATCATCACCTAAATCGTATGCTTTTTGGATAAACTCACGCAGTTTGGCAACTTCTTCTTGCTGTTTAAGCATAGCATTGATTTTCTCACCAATACCTTTCGCTGCCATCCCTAAGTGGGTTTCCAAAATCTGACCGATGTTCATACGTGATGGTACGCCCAGCGGGTTCAGAACGATATCAACTGGGTTACCGTTTTCATCGTAAGGCATGTCTTCAACTGGGTTGATTTTTGAGATAACACCTTTGTTACCATGGCGACCCGCCATTTTATCACCCGGTTGGATCTGACGTTTAACAGCCAGATAAACCTTAACAATTTTCAGTACACCCGGTGCTAAGTCATCACCTTGAGTAATTTTACGACGTTTTGCATCGAGTTTTTTCTCGAACTCAGATTTCAGTTCGTCATACTGTTCAGCTAATTGCTCTAACTGGTTTTGCTTCTCTTCGTCTGCTAAAGATAACTCTAACCAACGGTCGCGAGGCAGTTTGTCCAGTTTTTCAGCTTCAATTCCGCCGTTAACCAGTACAGAACGGATACGTGCAAACAGGCCAGCTTCGAAAATACGCAGCTCTTCTGTTAAGTCTTTCTTCGCATCACGTAACTGAGTTTCTTCGATCTCTAATGCACGTTTGTCTTTCTCTACACCGTCACGGGTAAATACTTGTACGTCAATAACCGTACCAGATACACCGTTAGGAACACGTAAAGAAGAGTCTTTAACGTCTGATGCTTTTTCACCGAAGATAGCACGCAACAGTTTCTCTTCTGGAGTCAGTTGAGTTTCACCTTTAGGTGTTACTTTACCAACCAGAATGTCGCCGCCTTTCACTTCCGCACCAATATACACGATACCGGATTCGTCAAGTTTAGACAGAGCAGCTTCACCGACGTTTGGAATATCTGCAGTGATTTCTTCAGGCCCTAATTTAGTGTCACGAGACACACAAGAGAGCTCTTGAATATGAATAGTTGTGAAACGGTCTTCTTGAACAACACGCTCAGAAACTAAGATGGAGTCTTCGAAGTTATAACCATTCCATGGCATGAATGCCACGCGCATGTTTTGACCAAGTGCTAATTCGCCGAGGTCTGTTGAAGGACCATCCGCTAACACGTCACCACGTTCAACAGGTTCACCTAAAGATACACAAGGCATCTGGCTAATACAGGTGTTCTGGTTAGAACGGGTATATTTAGTCAGGTTATAAATATCGATTCCAGCTTCGCCTGGGTACATCTCATCTTCGTTAACTTTGATAACGATACGAGAAGCATCAACGTACTGAACCGAACCACCACGTCTTGCAACAGCAGTAACACCAGAGTCAACCGCTACTGCACGTTCCATACCTGTACCAACTAATGGTTTGTCGGCACGTAAAGTAGGAACCGCTTGACGTTGCATGTTCGCACCCATCAATGCACGGTTGGCGTCATCGTGTTCAAGGAATGGGATCAGTGACGCACCAACAGAAACAACCTGTTGAGTCGAAACGTCCATATATTCAACCTGTTCACGGCTGAATAAGCTTGATTCACCTTTGTTACGGCAAGTAATCAGTTCTTCAACAAAGCTACCATCATCACCTAAAACGGTATTCGCCTGAGCAATGATGAAGTTACCTTCTTCAATTGCAGACAAATAATGGATTTCGTCTGTTACTAAGCCATCGCGGACTAAACGGTATGGGGTTTCTAAGAAACCGTACTCATTGGTCTGTGCATAAACAGATAATGAGTTGATCAGACCGATGTTTGGACCTTCAGGCGTTTCGATTGGACAAACGCGACCGTAGTGAGTTGGGTGAACGTCACGTACTTCGAAGCCCGCACGCTCACGAGTCAGACCACCTGGGCCTAACGCAGAGATACGACGCTTGTGCGTAATTTCAGACAGCGGGTTGTTCTGGTCCATAAATTGGGACAGCTGGCTGGAACCAAAGAACTCTTTAACTGCGGCTGAAATTGGTTTCGCGTTGATCATATCTTGTGGCATTAATGCATCGAGGTCGCCCAGAGAAAGACGCTCTTTCACTGCACGCTCAACACGAACCAGACCGACACGGAATTGGTTCTCTGCCATTTCACCAACGGAACGAATACGACGGTTACCTAAGTGGTCGATATCATCCACTTCGCCTTTACCGTTACGGATATCGATGAGTTTACGCATAACATCAATGATGTCTTCTTCACTCAGGATACCTGAACCTTCGATTTCTTCACGGTTCAGTGAACGGTTGAACTTCATGCGACCTACTGCAGACAAGTCGTAACGATCTTCAGAGAAGAATAAGTTATCAAACAGGTTTTCAGCGGCTTCACGGGTTGGTGGCTCACCAGGACGCATCATGCGGTAGATTTCTACCAATGCACTCAGACGATCGTTAGTTGGGTCGACACGAACGGTTTCAGAAATGTAAGCACCATGGTCTAAGTCATTGGTAAACAATGTTTCGATTGTTTTATGACCAGACTGGCTCAGACGTGCCAACATATCTAAAGAAAGTTCCATGTTCGCTGCACAAATCAGCTCACCAGTACTTTCATCAATATAGTCTCTAGCAACGACTTTACCTGCGATATATTCAACAGGAACTTCGATGCTATTCACTTCTTCTTTTTCTAACTGACGAATGTGACGTGCAGTGATACGGCGGCCTTTTTCTACATAGACTTTACCGTTCGCTTCGATATCAAATGAAGCTGTCTCACCACGTAAACGCTCAGGAACCAGCGTCATCATCAGTTTATTATCACGGATTTGGAATACAGTTTTTTCGAAGAACAGATTTAAGATTTCTTCGGTATTGTAATCCATTGCACGCAGAATAATGGTCGCAGGTAATTTACGGCGACGGTCAATACGTACAAACAGGTTATCTTTCGGGTCAAATTCGAAATCAAGCCATGAACCACGGTAAGGGATAATACGTGCGTTATATAGCACTTTACCTGAAGAGTGTGTTTTACCTTTATCGCTGTCGAAGAATACACCAGGACTACGGTGTAACTGAGAAACGATAACACGCTCAGTACCGTTGATAACGAAAGTTCCGTTTTCAGTCATGAGTGGAATTTCACCCATGTAGACTTCTTGTTCTTTGATGTCTTTAACAGTTCCTTCCGGTGCTTCACGCTCATAAACGATGAGACGCAATTTCACACGTAAAGGCGCAGAGTAAGTTACACCGCGAATTTGACATTCTTTAACATCAAAAACAGGCTCGCCTAAACGATAGCTGACATATTGTAATTCAGCATTACCGCTGTAGCTCTGAATTGGAAACACAGAACGGAAAGCTGCTTCCAGCCCATTCTGGCCATCTGGATCTTGCTCGATAAACTTCTGGAACGAGTCAAGTTGGATAGAAAGGAGATAAGGTATGTCCAAAACTTGTGGACGCTTACCAAAGTCCTTACGGATACGTTTTTTCTCGGTATAGGAGTAAACCATAGGTTTCCTCAGCTCGTTGATCAGTGACCCAAGTGGTTAGCTCTTAGTATAAGAGACTGAACCGCAACGCGTTTTTTTATAAGAAACGGAAAATGAATACTTTCCTTAATACTCATTGCTATTACTCTTAAATCATTTCATTGCGTTGCCATTGCTACCGAGCTACCCGAGCGGGTCGTAGCGAAGAACACAGTATATTAAGTCGTCAATAGAAAGAAGTATTGGAGGGTTGTTGTTAACATTAAAACTGCGTGAAAAGCTGTTAACACCCATCACGCTTTACAGCGCAAAAAGGCTGGTGATTAAAAAATCACCAGCCGTCAGCCTAATTAGATTAGGCTGCGTTCTTGTAATTGAACTTATTTAAGTTCAACAGAAGCGCCTGCTTCTTCAAGAGATTTTTTCAGAGCTTCAGCTTCGTCTTTGCTCGCGCCTTCTTTGATGGTCGCTGGAGCAGACTCTACCATATCTTTAGCTTCTTTCAGGCCAAGACCGGTTGCGCCACGAACTGCTTTGATAACTGCAACTTTGTTACCGCCAACAGCTGACAGTACAACGTCAAATTCAGTTTTTTCTTCAGCAGCTTCAGCTGGGCCCGCAGCAACAGCAACAGCTGCAGCAGCAGAAACGCCGAATTTTTCTTCCATCATAGTAATCAGTTCAACAACGTCCATTACAGACATTTCTGCAACTGCATCAAGGATTTGGTCTTTAGTGATAGACATAACAAGTGTTCCTAAAATTCAGAAATAGTTTATACGTTAAAAAGCAACGAAGGAAAGGGCTTATGCAGCTTCTTTCTGATCGCGCAGAGCAGCCAGAGTACGAACCAATTTGCCGGCAGCGGCTTCTTTCATGGTTGACATCAGGCGTGCGATTGCTTCATCGTAAGTTGGGAGAGTTGCCAGACGATCGATATCTTTCGCTTGGATTAACTCACCTTCAAAGGCCGCAGCTTTAATCTCAAATGCTGGATTCGCTTTCGCGAACTCTTTGAACAGACGAGCGCCAGCGCCCGGGTGTTCGTTAGAGAAAGCAATTAAGGTTGGACCGACAAACACGTCTTTCAGTACATCGTAAGAAGTACCTTCAACAGCACGACGAATCAGTGTGTTACGAACAACACGGATATAAACGCCTGCTTCGCGACCTGCTTTACGCAGTTCAGTCATTTTTGCTACAGTTACGCCGCGTGAATCAGCAACAACTGCAGAAAGCGCGCCTTTGGCTACTTCGCTGACTTCAGCAACAATCGCTTGTTTGTCTTGAAGATTTAGTGCCATTAGCTTCTTGCTCCTGGATTAACCGGGAAAACCCGGGACTCACATCACTCAAACACAACATTATGTAAGAGCGCTAAAACACGGTGAGCAGAATAGAATCCAGAATTAAATTCTAGGTATCTCTGTCACCGTCTACGCAGGTAAATTAAGTAGCTATTATAACTAATAAACCACACCTGCGGTCTTGGACGGGGTCTGGAAAGGCCAGACTCCATACCGAAATTCGTGGTTTGTTGGATACATTTTGTGTACCCAACAAACTCAAGGCGTCAAATTTTATACAAATTTGACGCAAAGGTAAAGCCTAATTACCAATTAGCCGAAGCTATCGCAATTAAACTGTCGCTGACAGACCAGCTTGGTCAACAGCAACACCTGCACCCATAGTGGTGGACAGGCTAACTTTCTTGATGAAAACACCTTTAGCAGAAGCTGGTTTTGCTTTTTTCAGCGCGATCAGCAGTGCTTCTAAGTTTTCTTTCAGTTTGTTAGCGTCGAAATCAACTTTACCAATAGTGGTGTGGATGATTCCGTTTTTGTCATTACGGTAACGAACCTGACCTGCTTTAGCATTGTTAACTGCTTCAGCAACGTTTGGAGTTACAGTACCAACTTTCGGGTTTGGCATCAGACCACGTGGGCCTAAAACTTGACCTAATTGGCCAACAACGCGCATTGCATCTGGAGAAGCAATAACAACGTCAAAGTCCATTTCACCAGCTTTGATTTTATCAGCCAGATCTTCCATACCTACCAGTTCAGCACCTGCAGCTTTAGCAGCTTCAGCGTTTGCGCCTTGTGCGAACACAGCAACGCGAACTGAACGGCCAGTACCGTGTGGCAGTACAGTTGCACCGCGAACGTTTTGGTCAGATTTACGAGCATCGATGCCCAGGTTGATAGCTACGTCAACGCTTTCTACGAATTTAGCAGTTGCTAATTCTTTCAGCAGTGCAACGGCTTCATTGATGTCATACTGTTTAGTTGCATCAACTTTTTCACGGATATTGCGCATGCGCTTAGTCAGTTTAGCCATTGTCTTAGTCCTCCACTACCAGGCCCATGGAACGAGCAGTACCTTCAATTGAACGCATCATTGCGTCAACATCAGCACCAGTCATGTCCGCAGCTTTAGTTTCAGCGATTTCGCGAATCTGAGCAGAGGTCACTTTACCAACTTTGTCTTTGTTCGGCTTACCTGAACCAGACTTAACGCCAGCTGCTTTTTTCAGAAGAACTGCTGCAGGTGGAGTTTTGGTAACGAAAGTGAAAGAACGGTCTGCGTAAACAGTAATAACAACAGGAATTGGTAAACCTTTTTCCAGGCTGTCTGTTTTTGCGTTGAACGCTTTACAGAATTCCATGATGTTAACACCTTGTTGACCCAGTGCTGGACCAACCGGTGGACTTGGGTTCGCCATACCAGCTGCAACTTGCAGCTTAACGTAGGCTTGAACTTTCTTAGCCATGATATTTCCTCTAGATGGGTGATAGCGCCTTACGGTTTGCAAGGCTCCCCGTTACATTAAACATGCCCCGCACATTAATTTGCGCCGAACATAAAAACAAAAGGCGCGAAATTGTAGTCAAATTTCACGCCTTTTGCAAGTCAGTTTTGTCGTTTAGATTAGGCTTTTTCTACCTGACCAAAATCCAATTCGACTGGAGTTGCACGACCGAAGATAGAAACAGACACTTTCAAGCGGCTCTTTTCATAATCAATTTCTTCAACCACACCGTTAAAGTCAGCAAACGGACCTTCGCTAACACGAACCATTTCACCCGGTTCAAACAGTGTTTTCGGACGTGGTTTATCACCAACTTGTTGTAAGCGGTTCATGATAGCATCAACTTCTTTATCGCTAATTGGCGCTGGACGATCTGACGTCCCGCCAATGAACCCCATTACACGCGGTACACTACGCACTAAGTGCCAAGAGTCATCATTCATGACCATTTGGACTAAGACATAGCCTGGGAAGAATTTACGTTCACTCTTACGGCGCTGACCGCTACGGATTTCAACAACTTCTTCTGTTGGAACCATAACTTCGCCAAAAGAATCTTCCATAGCATGTAATTTGATATGTTCACGTAAAGATTGTGCTACGCGACCTTCAAAACCAGAGAATGCCTGAATGACATACCAGCGCTTTTTAGGTGAATCGGACATTTAGAATAACCTCAGGCTTGTAATAAATGAAACTAAACGCACCAGGATACCATCTAGTCCCCACAGTATTAATGACATTACAGCCGTTACTGCAGCAACAATTAAAGTAGTTTGTAATGTTTCCTGGCGAGTAGGCCAAATGACTTTTCTCATCTCGACGCGAGCTTCGCGTGCAAACGCCAGTGTTGCTTTACCTTTTGTGGTCCATAAAGCGACAGCACCTGCAATAGCGACAACAGCCACAACTGCAAAAGCACGCAGCGCGAGATTATATTGACGGAAGTAATAATTACCAACAATAGCAATTATTAATAAGGCACAGACAATGATCCACTTGAAGATGTCTGCACTGCGTCCACTTCCTTGAGCTTCGCTATTCGCACTCATAATTCAACCTGTTACCATGAAGTATGTACAAAGCTTGCTTGTTTACAAAGGTAAGACAACCAAGCCAAACCAATAGAATATGCCAACATATCCCTCAATTACTACAAACTAAGCCTGCAAAAATTTGATAGGGATATCAATAGCATCACCTGCGATCTAAAAAGTAATTAGCCTTGTTAATGGAGGTAATTAGCGTTATTCGTTCTGCAAAAATAACAAGTTGCAGTAACATTTTATTTCGCAAGTACTACGTGTACGTCAGTACTATCACTTTACAAGTGCTACCCATTTCACAAGTGCTATTCCATTTTGCAGGAATTTCAGCATGCCCAGTAAATTTTTTAACTACACCAATCAAGAAAGTGACTTTCTTTTTGTGGCAGCAGTAAAATATACCATATCTTCCGAGCAAAACCTTAATAAATCTCATATAACTGCGCAAAGTAGCCCGCACAGTTATCAATTCGTTGTTTCAGAGCCTATCTCACCAATAATTATACAAATGATTGATGAGATAGGTTCTTAATTTTGCAACGTCTGAATTTTGCAACGTATAAAAAGGACGTCTATTAGACGCCCTTTTTTACTAAGTGGTTCTTTCTTATTCAGAAAGAGCGGTATTATGCAATAATTTTTGCAACAACACCCGCACCTACAGTACGGCCACCTTCACGGATTGCGAAACGTAAACCGT
>NZ_JAXADV010000017.1:0-75607 GCF_033901115.1 Providencia sp. CIM-Carb-044 | reverse complement strand
CTCAGCAGTGAAACGCCGTAGCGCCGATGGTAGTGTGGGGTCTCCCCATGTGAGAGTAGGGAACTGCCAGACATTAATTAAAGGTTTATTGCTCAATAAGCAGTAAACAACCGAAAGGCAAAAGAATAAGTGGAGCGGTAGTTCAGTTGGTTAGAATACCTGCCTGTCACGCAGGGGGTCGCGGGTTCGAGTCCCGTCCGTTCCGCCACTTAATTTAGGGGCGTAGTTCAATTGGTAGAGCACCGGTCTCCAAAACCGGGTGTTGGGAGTTCGAGTCTCTCCGCCCCTGCCAGTTACCAATTAAGTAATAATAAAAGAAGTATCTATTGATAACCCGATTAGTTTAATCGGGTTTTTCTTTATTCGTATGACTATAAATATAAAGTTATTTTTCCCCTTCTGCTAATTTTCAATTTATTTTATCCCATTAGCTATCCCACTGTTTTGTATCTCTTAATCGTATTCACTATTTAAATACACTGTGATGTTACGTTCTCCCAGCTACTTTTTATTTTCACCATCTTATATTTATTTTTCGTATCATCAGTGAGTTGTTACTTACGACTTTATACTTCTCAATGTATTCACAGGTTGAATAATATTTTGTTGTGCTCAATATTTAAGTTAGAAAAATGAGCGTATATATAAAGTTGGTAGTTTAATTTTTATTAAGCTCAAAAATTATCTTGCTGAAAAAGCAAAATATCATTGTATTGCTGTATGAATATTGGTCAGTTATCTGTTATTGATATATCTTATTAAAAAACAAAATGAAGTATCAATTAAGATTATTTTGCAGAGATCTATAGTTTGTTTATGGGATCATAGGAAGGTGAGTGGATTTGTTACTCACCTTCTTATTTTTTATTCACTTAACTGTGCATTTTTTATTGGAGTTTTAATCAGTTGATTGATAAGAGCTTGCTGATCGTTTTTCTGGAGCCAAACTGCATACAAAGGTTTGTTTATTGAGGTTTCTGAGAGCGTTTTTAAGCCCGGATATTGATATACCCAATGAGCAGGTAAAAATGCCGCTGAAAGCGATACAGGAAGTAATTGGCGGGTAATATGGGCTGAGGTAGTGATCATAACAGGTGTGTCATCTTGAGTTAATGAAGGTTCATTTTTTGGATGGAAGTCAGCACCCCATTCAAGCCTTATAAAATTATATTTTGTGAGTGCAATATTTTTTTGGGAAGCCATGAGTTGTAAGTCAATCGTACCGATGATTGTACTTTCAAACTCATCCATTTTAGGTGGTTCAGTTGCGATTAATAAGTCTAATTCTCTAGAATGTAGTTGCTTAACAAGAGACTGGCGCGTTGAAACCCTAGCTTCGAGCCGCAGTTCATCATGTTGATTATAAAGTTCTTCTACCCAGTCAGTTAGATAACCTTCCCAAAGTGAAGCTGTTGCACCAATAGAAAGCTCTGTGTGTTGTGAGGCATGAGATATTTCTTTTTTAGCTTGCAGCCAGGTATTCATTAACGATTCAGCATATGGAACAAGCCTTTCTCCTGCAGCTGTTAACCGGATATTATTTCTATGCCGCGTAAATAGGCTTGTACCTAATTGTGTTTCTAATTGCCTAATACGGAAGCTAACCGCTGATTGCGTTAAATAGAGTGATTCTGCGGCTCGACCAAAGTGCCTAGTTTTACTGACCTCTAAAAAAGTTCTCAATAACTCGCTGTCCACATGCATCTCCAATTATTTTTGTCGTGATGATTTAAATGTTTTGTTTTACAGATTGTCAATGCTGTCTAATACTCCGCGCCATATAGAGTTTGACTGTAATAAGTTAGGAGTGTGTCAGATGGCAGATAGCTTCATCACGACTAATCGTTTTTTTGATAACAAACATTACCCACGTGGCTTTTCTCGTCATGGTGATTTCACCATTAAAGAAGCTCAGTTGCTAGAACGTCTCGGCCAAGCTTTTAATGAGCTTGATACAGGTAAGCGTGCACCTCAGACAGAAGAAGAAAAACTTTTCGTCGCTGTATGCCGTGGTGAACGTGAACCAGCTACCCCAGAAGAAAAAGTTTGGACAAAATATTCTAGCCGTATTAACCGTCCAAAACGCTTCCATACTTTATCTGGCGGTAAACCGCAGATAGACCCATCGGAAGACTACACTGATACAGATGATTAATATTATCATCGTATGATAAGAGGGACTTCGGTCCCTTTATTTCTACGGGATAATAAGTACTTATCATTTCTACGGGATAATAAGTACTTATCTGCCCACTCTTCTCAGCTTACTTGTTTTTGCAAATGAAGCAATAACTTATCCATTGCTCGATACCCCAAAGCTTCTAATAAATCTGAACGTTCAATAGTTTCTGCGGCATTAAGGTCGGCGATTGTTCTAGCAACCCTTAAAATTCTGTGCCAAGCTCGAATGGAAAGACCTAGCTTATTTAATGCATGTTCTAAGAATAACGCATCTTTTGTTGTTAGCAGGCAAAATTGTGTGGTTTCTCTTGGTGTTAGTAAACTATTAATTTTTCCAGCTCGCCTAAGTTGCCTATTTCTGGCTTCGACGACTCTTTGTCTAACCTGTTCACTTGTTTCACCTTGGTTAGTTTGATTACTTAATGAACCGAGAGGTAACAATGGAATCTCTATTGAAAGATCAAATCGGTCAATAAAAGGCCCTGATATGCGTGAAAGATAACGTAGTATGCGAGTAGGAGCTGAGCGGCTCATTTTTCCTTGGTAATGGCCTGTTGGGCTAGGATTTAGGGCCGCAATTAGCTGGAAACTGGCAGGATAGCAAACTTTTGCTTTTGCTCGAGAAATGCTAATTTTTCTAGATTCTAGGGGTTCTCGTAAAGAATCTAATACCGAGCGGCTAAATTCGGGTAATTCATCTAAAAATAAAACACCATGGTGTGCAAGTGAGATCTCACCAGGTTTGGGAAGAGAGCCACCACCAATTAAAGCGGCAATTGATGCACTATGGTGGGGTGCTCTAAAAGGCCTTATTGGCCAATTCATGTCTTCTTTTGTGTTTTCACTTAAACTATGTAGTGAAGCAACTTCTAAGGCTTCTTGAGAGGTTAATGGGGGGAGTAAAGTCATTAGACGGCTTGCTAGCATAGTTTTTCCTGTCCCCGGAGGACCTAACAAGAGTAAATTGTGTCCACCTGCAGCACAGATTTCTAATGCCCGTTTCCCATGTTCTTGACCAATAATATCGTTGATATCACCTTCTTGCTTGGTTGGGATAGATGCTTGATGAACTTGTTGATTACAAACTAATGTGTGTTTGTTATGTAAAAAATGGCAGAGCTCTAATAAGGATGTCGTGAAATAAACGCTATTATCTGGAAGTAGGCCTAGTTGGTGTTGGTTCTCCGTTGATAGTATTAAAGAGCGCTGTTGTTTTAATGCTGATTGGGCCGCTGGGATAGCACTGTTGACATAGCGAACATCGCCAGACAAAGCAAGTTCGCCTAAAAATTCATATTGTTTTAATGGATCGTGGGGGATTTGCCCTGATGATGCGAGTATGGCAATAGCGATGGCAAGGTCATACCGACCACTTTCTTTTGGTAAATCTGCTGGGGCTAAATTAACCGTCATTTTTTTAGCTGGATATTCAAACCCGCTATTTAGTAGAGCGCTTCGAACTCTATCTCTTGCTTCTTTTACTGCTGTTTCTGGTAGCCCAACAAGTGTTAAACCTGGAAGCCCATTACTAATATGTGCCTCAACAGTAACAAGAGGTGCTTCTAACCCAATTGATGCTCTAGTGTAAACAATTGCTAATGTCATAAGCCCTCCAATATTTTTTACAGAGTAATATTCTGCTGAAATTAGGTTTGTTTATCTTGAGTTGATAACATATTTGCGAAGCTGCTCGATAATTTAATTGCTTAGTTACTAGGCTGTTTCAATTTGCGTCGAGTAGCTTCGAGGACTTGTTATAACAGTGATTGCGTTAATTTTATAAAGAGTGGAAGCTATACTGAACTTGGATATTCATAAGAAAAAGTAATTAGTTTTTTGGCGTGAATCTTAATGGTATTGAATGGCTGGTGCGGATGATGTAGCTGATTATGCTATGTATTCTATTGAATTTTACTGAGAAACGGTAGTTTAAGCAGTTTATAATGCTAATTTGTTGATAACGATATGATTTTTAAATAATTTAATGTTTTGAAAATAAATAAATTAAATAAAAGTTGTCAAAACGATTTTAAAATGATAACTCTAAATAATAGATAATTAAGAATATTGAAAAAGTAAAACTCATGAACGCATTTATCCAAGCAGTTAGCCTAATTATTATTAGCGTGGTGGTGATTATTATCCCACCGTGCGGGGCTGCACTTGGACGACGAAGGCTAAAATAACAGCCAGATCTCACGAGAACCCCGCACCGAAAGGCGCGGGGTTTTTTTTGACATAAATGTTGATGAATGCAAACACACTAAATAAAACATAACAAATACAAATAGATAAAGTAGACGGACAGGAGATAAAGCATGAACGGAGCACAATGGTTAGTTCAAGCATTGCGAACACAGGGAGTTGATACCGTATTTGGGTATCCTGGTGGCGCAATTATGCCAGTTTATGACGCATTGTATGATGGCGGAGTTGAGCATTTGTTGTGTCGACATGAGCAAGGGGCTGTAATTGCTGCGATTGGATATGCACGTTCAACAGGGAAAACAGGGGTATGTATCGCAACATCGGGTCCTGGCGCAACAAATGTTATCACGGGATTGGCTGATGCATTGTTAGATTCCGTTCCTGTTGTCGCCATTACTGGGCAGGTTGCTTCTGAGTTTATTGGAACCGATGCCTTTCAAGAAATCGATGTTTTAGGGTTGTCCTTAGCTTGTACTAAGCACAGTTTTTTGGTTGAAGATATCGAGGATTTACCTCGCATTCTTGCTGAGGCTTTCGCAATCGCAAATAGTGGGCGTCCTGGTCCTGTACTGATTGATATTCCGAAAGATATTCAGCTACAACAAGCTGAGTTGTCTCCATTTTTAATGCCGGTAGAGCAAGAAGTCACTTCACCTTTATCTGAAATACAACAGGCAAGAATGCTATTAGAACAATCAGAAAAGCCTATGTTGTACGTTGGTGGCGGTGTTGGAATGTCTGGTGCCGTTAAAGAATTACGTGAATTTATTGAGTTTACAGGTGTTCCTTCAGTTGCAACGTTAAAAGGGCTTGGTGCCGTGAGCCCTTTAGATGAAAACTATTTAGGCATGTTAGGTATGCATGGTACTAAAGCAGCCAATATTTCAGTGCAACGCTGTGACTTACTCATCGCTGTTGGTGCTCGTTTTGATGATAGGGTAACAGGTAAGTTGAATACTTTTGCACCGAACGCCAAAGTGATTCATATCGATATAGACCACGTAGAATTAGACAAATTACGTCAAACACATGTTGCGCTACATGGTGATGCAAAAGTATTACTCCCTGAATTAATGCTTAAAAAATCAATTGAACCTTGGCAGCAGGAAGTTCAGCAACTTAAAAAAGAGTTTGGTTGGCGTTATGACCATCCTGGTGAACCTATTTATGCGCCACTGTTATTGAAACAGCTGTCGGATAAAATGAAACCAAATACGGTTGTGACCACCGATGTAGGGCAACACCAAATGTGGTCAGCACAGCATATCACCGTTGATGGCCCTGAAAATTTCTTAACCTCTAGTGGGCTTGGCACCATGGGGTTTGGTATCCCTGCGGCAATTGGTGCACAGGTTGCTAGGCCTGAGGATACTGTAGTCTGTGTATCTGGGGATGGGTCATTTATGATGAATGTCCAAGAGTTGGGAACCATCAAACGTAAGCAACTTCCTGTAAAAATCCTTTTGATCGATAACCAACGCTTAGGCATGGTTCGCCAATGGCAGGAACTGTTTTTTGAGCAGCGTTATAGTGAAACGATTTTGACGGATAACCCTGATTTTGTGGCATTAGCCAGTGCGTTTGGTATCAAAGGCCAACGAATTACTGATAAGTCAGAAGTTAATGCTGCATTAGATGAATTGCTGAATAGCGAAGGTGCCTATTTATTACAGGTATCAATTAATGAACTAGAAAATGTCTGGCCGTTGGTTCCACCTGGGGCTAGTAATGAAAAAATGATGGAGAAACCATTATGATGCAACATCAAATCTCGATATTGGCCCGTTTCCGTCCTGAGGTTTTAGAGCGTATATTAAGGGTCACTCGCCATCGTGGATTTCGTATTAATTCCATGAATATGGGGCAATCAACAGACGGCGACAATGTTAATATTGAACTCACTGTAAGTAGTCAAAGGCCATTAACTCAGCTTTGTGCACAGTTAACTAAGCTTTCAGACATTACAGAAGTTGAAGTACTACAACAAGAATCACGACTATTACGCACACAAAGTGCAATGTAAGGAATATACAAATGACTAAGAAAGCTGACTTTATTTGGTTTAACGGTGAAATGACGCCATGGGCTGATGCAAAGGTTCATGTTATGTCTCATGCTCTGCACTATGGTACATCGGTGTTTGAAGGCGTCCGTTGTTATGACTCACATAAAGGTCCTGTGGTCTTCCGCCACCGTGAGCATATGCAACGTTTGCATGATTCAGCGAAAATTTACCGTATGCCTGTCAGCTATAGCGTTGAAGAGTTAATGGAAGCTTGCCGTGCAACTTTGCGTAAAAATAACTTAGTCAGTGCGTATATTCGTCCATTAGTGTTTATTGGTGATGTTGGTATGGGCGTTAACCCACCAGACGGTTACAAAACCGATGTTATTTTAGCGGCGTTCCCATGGGGGGCGTATTTAGGTGAAGAAGCGTTAGACCAAGGTATTGATGCGATGGTGTCTTCTTGGAACCGTGTGGCGCCAAATACTATCCCTACAGGGGCGAAAGCAGGAGGTAATTATTTATCTTCTTTGCTAGTTGGTAGCGAAGCTCGTCGTCATGGTTACCAAGAAGGTATTGCATTAGATGTTCATGGGTATTTATCAGAAGGTGCAGGGGAAAATATTTTTGAGGTGAAAGACGGCATCCTGTATACACCTCCGTTCACATCCTCTGCATTACCAGGTATTACACGTGATGCAATTTTAACGTTAGCAAAAGATTTGGGTATTGAAGTTCGTGAGCAAACACTATCACGCGAATCTCTTTATCTTGCTGATGAAGTCTTTATGACAGGCACAGCTGCCGAAATTACGCCAGTACGTAGCGTTGATGGTATCCAAGTCGGCATTGGTCGTTGTGGCCCAGTAACCAAGCAAATTCAGCAAGCATTCTTTGGCTTATTTGATGGCACAACAGAAGATAAATGGGGCTGGTTAGATCCAGTAAACCCTTAATAATTAAATTGAAATAGATGTTACAGGCGGACGTTCCCCGCCTGTTTTAAACACGGGAGTTAAAGATATGCCTAAGTACCGTTCAGCAACAACAACTCATGGTCGTAATATGGCTGGGGCTCGTGCATTATGGCGTGCAACAGGCATGACCGATGCTGATTTTGGAAAGCCCATTATTGCTGTTGTTAACTCATTCACACAGTTTGTTCCAGGCCACGTACATTTACGTGATTTAGGCAAATTAGTTGCAGAGCAAATTGAAAATGCAGGTGGTGTTGCGAAAGAGTTTAATACAATCGCAGTTGACGATGGGATTGCCATGGGACATGGCGGAATGTTGTATTCCTTACCTTCCCGTGAATTAATTGCAGACTCGGTTGAATATATGGTAAACGCACACTGTGCGGATGCCATGGTGTGTATTTCAAACTGCGATAAAATCACGCCAGGCATGTTAATGGCGTCATTGCGCCTCAACATTCCGGTTATTTTTGTTTCGGGTGGCCCAATGGAAGCGGGTAAAACTAAGCTTTCAGATCAAATTATCAAGCTCGATTTAGTTGATGCCATGATCCAAGGGGCGAACCCAAATGTGAGCGATGCAGATAGCGAGCAAATAGAACGTTCAGCATGCCCAACGTGTGGCTCTTGCTCAGGAATGTTTACTGCAAACTCAATGAACTGCTTAACTGAGGCACTGGGGTTATCTCAACCAGGAAATGGCTCATTATTAGCGACTCACGCAGACCGCGAAACTTTATTTATCAATGCAGGTAAGCGCATTGTTGAATTAACTAAACGCTATTACGAACAAGATGATGAAAGTGCGTTACCACGCAATATCGCCAATAAATCTGCATTTGAAAATGCGATGACGTTGGATATTGCGATGGGTGGTTCAACTAACACAGTTCTGCATTTGCTTGCGGCGGCTCAGGAAGCCGAAATTGATTTCACCATGGATGATATCGACCGTTTATCACGTAAAGTTCCGCATTTGTGTAAGGTTGCACCGAGTACACAAAAATACCATATGGAAGATGTTCACCGTGCTGGTGGTGTTATTGGTATTTTAGGTGAACTGAGCCGTGCAGGTTTGTTGCAAGAAAACGTAACTAATATTTTAGGGCTAAGCTTCCAAGAAACATTAGCGCAATATGATGTGATGTTAACGAAGGACGAGTCTGTTAAATCGATGTTTTCCGCGGGCCCTGCTGGGATCCGTACGACAAAAGCCTTTTCACAGAATTGCCGCTGGCCGTCATTGGATACTGACCGTGAGAATGGGTGTATCCGTAGTATTGAGCATGCGTATAGTTTGGATGGAGGGCTGGCTGTCCTGTCTGGAAATATTGCAGAAGATGGCTGTATTGTTAAAACCGCTGGAGTTGATGAAGGCAGCTTAACATTCCGTGGCCCAGCCAAAGTGTTTGAAAGCCAAGATGACGCAGTAGAAGCCATTCTGGGTGGCAAAGTCGTTGAAGGAGATGTGGTTGTTATTCGCTATGAAGGGCCAAAAGGTGGTCCAGGCATGCAAGAAATGCTTTATCCAACTTCATACCTCAAATCAATGGGATTAGGGAAAAGCTGCGCATTAATAACGGATGGCCGTTTTTCGGGCGGTAGTTCTGGCCTTTCTATCGGTCATATTTCGCCAGAAGCAGCGAGTGGTGGCTTATTAGCATTAGTTCAAGATGGCGATATTATTGATATTGATATTCCAAAAAGAACGATGGTGCTGGATGTGAGTGAAAGCGAATTGAATCAACGCCGTGAAGCTGAATTAGCTCGAGGCGATAAAGCTTACACCCCGCGTAATCGCCAGCGTGAGGTTTCTTTTGCTCTGCGTGCTTACGCTTCTTTGGCGACGAGCGCAGACAAAGGTGCTGTTCGTGACAAGTCGAAATTAGGGGGCTAATTGTGGCTGCAGCAAAACCATTACCGGCTGCCCCAACCGGAGCAGATTACTTAAAAGCGGCGCTAAGTGCGCCGGTTTATGAAGCTGCACAAGTAACGCCTCTTCAACAGATGGATAAAATATCTTCACGCTTGGGCAATACCATTTTAGTAAAGCGCGAAGATAGGCAGCCTGTACATAGCTTTAAGCTCCGTGGTGCTTACGCCATGATTGCGAGTTTAACCGAAGAGCAAAAAAGCAAAGGTGTGGTGACCGCTTCTGCAGGGAACCACGCTCAAGGCGTTGCATTATCGGCAAACCGTGTGGGTGTGAAAGCAAAAATCGTCATGCCAGTCGCAACAGCAGATATCAAAGTGGATGCAGTACGAAGCTTCGGTGGCGAAGCTATTTTACATGGCGCTAATTTTGATGAAGCGAAAGCGAAAGCCATTACAATGGCAGAAGAGGATGGCTACACCTTCGTTCCACCTTTTGATCACCCTTCAGTCATTGCAGGCCAAGCTACGATAGCACTGGAACTACTGCAACAAGATGTTCATTTAGACCGAATTTTTATCCCAGTAGGTGGCGGTGGGTTAATTGCGGGCGTCGCTGTGATTATTAAGCAGTTAATGCCAGAGATTAAAATTATTGGTGTGGAGTCTGAAGATGCCGCCTGTCTAAAAGCGGCATTGGAGGCTGGGCACCCTGTTGATTTACCGCGTGTTGGCTTGTTCGCAGAAGGTGTGGCAGTCAAACGTATTGGCGATGAAACCTTCAGATTGTGCCAGCAATATGTTGATGATGTTATCACTGTTGATAGTGATTCCATTTGTGCAGCATTGAAAGATATTTTTGAAGATGTTCGCGCGATAGCAGAGCCTTCAGGCGCTTTGGCATTGGCAGGATTGAAAAAATATGTACAGCAGCACAACATCAAAGGCGAACGTTTAGCACATATTTTGTCCGGTGCGAATATGAATTTCCACGGGCTGCGTTATGTTTCTGAGCGCTGTGAAATTGGTGAACAACGAGAAGCTTTGCTGGCAGTGACCATTCCTGAGCAAAAAGGGAGTTTCTTACGTTTTTGCCAGTTACTAGGCCATCGAGCCATTACGGAGTTTAACTATCGATATACGGATGCCGATCCTGACCGTGCTTGTATTTTTGTTGGGGTGCGTTTAAGTGGCCGTGATGGCGAGCGCTCGGAGATTATCCAAGAACTTAGAAGTAACGGCTATGAAGTCGATGATTTATCAGATGATGAAATGGCAAAACTTCATGTGCGTTATATGATTGGTGGTCGCCCATCAAAGCCATTAGATGAAAGATTGTATAGCTTTGAATTTCCAGAGTCTCCAGGTGCATTACTGAGATTCTTAGAGACACTTGGGACTCATTGGAATATTACGTTATTTCATTATCGCAGCCATGGTACAGATTATGGGCGAGTGCTGGCGGCGTTTGAACTGGCTGGGCCAGAAGTACGTTTTGATAGGCATCTTGATGCGTTAGGTTATGAATATCATGATGAAACAGGAAACCCGTCTTTCCGTTTTTTCTTAGCGCCGCAAGATAGCCAAAGAACCTTAGATTGAGTTGTCTGGGAGTAATTCCCAAAACGCTTTAATTAATGGTTCACTCAGGCGTTTGCTTAATAGGCAAACGCCGAGTTCAAAAGGTTCTACCATTGAAATATTATCGAGCTGTGAAATACGGCTGCGTACGGGTTCTGGGCTGTTATCAACGACCACACTAGGAATCAAGGCAATACCGCATCCCAAAGCCACCATTGACACAATTGCCTCATGGCCTGATACCGTCGCATAAATGACAGGGTTATTGATATTATGGCGACGGAACCAGAGTTCGATACGTTTACGAGATGGGCCGTGCTCAGGCAGGATAAAGGGGACGGTAGACCAATCAGGTTCCGCTTCTGTTACCATGCTTCGTACAGCACAGGGTAGTGATGGAGCAATCAAAACGAGAGGGATTTCGCCGATTTTTGCAAAACGGACGTTATCAGGTAAGCGCTCGGGTTTCCCGGCGATGCCAAGATCAGCTTCATGAGTTTCCACTTTTTCGACAGCATCCGCTGCGTCCCCTGTCGTGAGTTTAATTTCCACTAATGGGTGTAGCGCACGGAATTTATCTAAAACTTCGGGTAAATGACTATAAGCTGCTGTAACTGAGCAAAAAAGATGTAGTTCCCCACTGAGCGATGGACTTTGCTGGTTGAGAGCATGTTGCAGCTGTTGATATTGCAATAATGTTTGTTGGGCAAATTGCTTAAGGTGTTCCCCTGCTTGGGTCAATTTAACTGAGCGGTTATCTCGCACAAATAGTGGGTGACCAAGCTGTTCTTCGAGACGTTGTATTTGTCGAGACAACGTGGAAGGGCTGACATGCATCGCTTTAGATGTGCGCCCGAAGTGGCAACTTTGTGCTAAATGCAAAAAAAGCTTGAGATCGCGAATGTCCATTTTGCCCTCTAATAACATAATTAATGATGTTGCAGATATTGCAACATTGTATTGTTAATATATCAATTTAAGCAATGCGAAACATCGCATATAGTAAATCCATAAACGCTCAAAAATGAGCGACAGGCAGATTGCCTGACATAACGAACACAACAGAACAATGGAGTATGACAATGGCGAATTATTTTAACACATTGAATTTGCGTGAGCAGTTAGCTCAATTAGGCAAGTGCCGTTTTATGCAGCGCGAAGAGTTTGCAGATGAAGCAGGTTTTCTGAAAGGTAAAAAAATCGTCATCGTCGGTTGTGGAGCGCAAGGTTTAAACCAAGGCCTGAATATGCGTGATTCAGGTTTAGATATTGCTTATGCATTACGTGATGAAGCAATTGCAGAGAAACGTGCTTCATGGCGCAAAGCGACAGAAAATGGTTTCAAAGTTGGTACTTATGAAGAACTGATCCCTACCGCTGATTTGGTTATTAACTTAACGCCAGACAAGCAGCACTCAACCGTTGTTCGCGCTGTTCAGCCTATGATGAAACAAGGTGCAGCACTGGGTTATTCACATGGCTTCAACATTGTTGAAGTTGGCGAAGAAATTCGTAAAGATATTACTGTTGTGATGGTAGCGCCAAAATGCCCAGGTACTGAAGTTCGTGAAGAATACAAGCGTGGTTTTGGTGTTCCAACGCTGATTGCAGTACACCCAGAAAATGACCCGAAAGGTGAGGGGATGGCGATTGCCAAAGCGTGGGCAGCAGCGACTGGTGGCCACCGTGCAGGTGTTTTGGAATCCTCATTTGTTGCAGAAGTTAAGTCTGACCTGATGGGCGAGCAAACTATTCTGTGTGGAATGCTGCAAGCGGGGGCATTACTGAGTTACGACAAAATGGTCGCAGACGGTGTTGAGCCAGGCTACGCAGGAAAATTAATTCAGTTTGGCTGGGAAACTATCACCGAAGCACTGAAACAAGGCGGTATCACGCTGATGATGGACCGTTTGTCTAACCCTGCAAAAATTCGTGCTTATGCATTATCTGAACAACTGAAAACCATTATGGCGCCATTGTTCCAAAAACATATGGATGACATCATTTCAGGTGAATTTTCTGCAACCATGATGGCAGACTGGGCAAATGATGATAAAAACTTGCTGACATGGCGTGAAGAGACAGGCAAAACAGCATTTGAAAATTACCCTGAATATGAAGGGAAAATCGCAGAACAAGAGTATTTTGACCACGGTGTTCTGTTAGTTGCAATGGTTAAAGCAGGCGTTGAGTTAGCGTTCGATACGATGTTAGAAGCGGGTATCTTAGAAGAATCGGCTTACTATGAATCACTGCATGAATTACCACTGATTGCGAACACCATTGCTCGTAAACGTTTATATGAAATGAACGTGGTTATCTCTGATACTGCAGAGTATGGTAACTATCTGTTCTCATTCGCAGTTGTGCCAATGCTGAAGGATTTCATGACGAAGTTACAAGCAGGGGATTTAGCGAAACCAGTTGCCGATAATGGCACTGATAATGCACAGTTACGTGATATCAACGAAGCTATCCGTAACCATCCGATTGAGAAGATCGGTAAGACGTTACGTGGTTATATGACGGATATGAAGAAGATTGCGGTCGGCTAACTCATTATCCTTCCCCTTTCACGCTCTAGGGGTGTCAGCTTCTTAAGATTACCCAAGTCACATACTTTAGTATGCTCCTTGGGATAATCTTATTTGCTTCCTACCTAGAACGCGAAATGCTTTGGATAATCACCATGTTTTCTCTTGCAATAGTGTAGAAAAAAGCATTGATGTTATAAAAGAAAAAGAACAAAACCACATTATTCGGATGGATGATGTGGTTTTTTGTTTTTTATAAATAGAGAAGATCGTTGCTCAAGAGTTGGGTCGGTTTCTGCTACAATCTGTAGCGAGTTCCATTTTGAATAACTGAGTGATGTAGAGAAGCCATGCGATTGAATCCTAGCCAACAGCAGGCAGTTGAATTTGTCGATGGCCCGTGCCTTGTATTGGCGGGGGCTGGGTCAGGCAAAACACGTGTTATTACCAATAAAATTGCGCATTTAATTCGCCAATGCGGTTATCAGCCTCGGCAAATTGCAGCGGTGACTTTCACCAATAAAGCGGCGCGGGAAATGAAAGAGCGCGTGGCACAAACCTTGGGTAAAAAAGAAGCGCGTGGTTTGATCATATCCACCTTCCATACATTAGGCTTGGAAATTATTAAGCGTGAATATAAAGCGCTGGGTATTAAAGCCAACTTTTCGCTATTTGACGACCAAGACCAGATGGCATTGTTGAAAGAACTCACTTTTGACTTGCTAGAAGAAGATAAAGACTTACTCAAACAATTGATCTCAGCGATCTCTAATTGGAAAAATGATCTTATCTCGCCACAACAAGTTATAGGCCAAGCACGGAGTGAGAAAGAGCATCACTTTGCCGAGTGTTATCGCCGCTATGAACTTCATCTGAAAAGTTGCAATGTGTTGGATTTTGATGACTTAATCAGCAAACCTACTATGTTGTTATATCAAAATGAAGAAGTTGGTGAACGCTGGCAGCAAAAAATTCGCTACTTGCTGGTGGATGAGTATCAAGATACCAATACGAGCCAATATCAGTTGGTTAAATTGCTTGTGGGGCAGCGAGCAAGGTTTACTGTCGTGGGTGATGACGACCAGTCAATCTATTCATGGCGTGGAGCAAGGCCGCAAAACTTGGTTTTATTAAATCAGGACTTCCCTAAGTTAAATGTCATTAAGCTTGAGCAAAATTACCGTTCATCTGAACGAATTTTAAAGGCTGCAAATATTTTAATTGCCAATAATCCTCATGTATTTGAAAAAAAATTATTTTCTGAATTGGGATATGGAGCGCCACTTCGGGTTCTTACGGCAAACAATGAAGACCATGAAGCCGAAAGAGTGATTGGGGAGCTTATTGCACACCATTTTATTAATAAGACGGAATATAAAGATTACGCCATTTTGTATCGCGGTAACCATCAATCGCGTATTTTTGAAAAAATGTTGATGCAAAATCGTATTCCGTATCGCATTTCGGGGGGGACTTCGTTTTTCTCCCGCCCTGAAATTAAAGACTTATTAGCCTATTTGCGAGTATTAACTAACCCTGAAGATGACAGTGCTTTTTTACGCATAGTAAATACTCCACGTCGAGAGATTGGTCCTAAAACTATCCAAAAACTTGGGGAATGGGCAAACCAGCGAGGGAAAAGCTTATATCAGGCCAGCTTTGATCTAGGGCTTGAACAAATTTTAAAAGGCAAAGGATTAGATGCATTACAGCGTTTCACTCATTGGATGGACAGTATTGTTCGAACGTCGGAACGTGAACCTTTAATTGCGGTGCGTGATTTACTGCGCGAAATGGATTATGAAAGCTGGTTATATGAAACGTCGACCAGTACTAAAGCTGCTGAAATGCGAATGAAAAACGTCAACCAATTGTTCACATGGATGAGTGAAATGGTGGAAGGTGATGATCTCAATGACCCAATGACATTGAGCCAAGTGGTTACACGCTTTACGCTGCGCGATATGATGGAGCGTGGTGAGGATGATGAAGAATCAGACCAAGTTCAACTCATGACGTTGCATGCGTCTAAAGGCCTTGAATTTCCTTATGTTTTTTTGGTCGGTATGGAAGAAGGGCTGCTGCCACATCAAAGCAGTATTGATGAAAATAATATTGATGAAGAACGCCGTTTAGCTTATGTAGGGATCACAAGAGCGCAAAGAGAGTTATTCTTTTCTCATTGTCGTGAGCGTCGTCAATATGGTGAATTGATCCGTCCCGAATTAAGCCGTTTTCTCCTTGAATTGCCACAAGATGATTTACAATGGGAGCAACAGCGTAAAGTGGTTAGTGCGCAGGAGCGTATGCAGAAAGGGCAATCAGCTTTAGCCGATATTAAAGCGCGCTTAGGGCTAAATAAAAAAAGTGAGTAACCACAACTAATTGAATTTCCACACTAGAGTAGGTCTAGTGTGGAATATATTATCAATTTGAACTATTACGTTCTTCCAACTCTAAAACCCAATTCACATAGCCCTGCCATTGAACTTCTTGCTGTAAATTTTCCGCTCGTAGAGGGTGAGCAGATAACCAACGATAAGGCAGTGTAATGGTTAGCCTTTGTGCATTCACATTAAGTCTTAGTGCAGGCAAGGTATCATCCCGTCTACGGCTCGCAAAAATAATGGCGAGGCGGAGTAAACGACATAAATCATATGTATGCTGTATGGGTAGCGCATTTTGTTGGCTTAATGGTGTTAAATCGATAGGGCCTTGCTGATTTTTCAATAATGCAGCAAGTAACCGTTTTTGAGCTGGAGTGAAGCCAGGTAAATCAAGGTGTGTTATGAGGTAGCTCGCGTGCTCGGGGCCTTTACGGAAATCGACACTCAAGCCGATTTCATGTAAGGCGCATGCACTCGATAGTAAATCACGACAGCGTGTATCTAAGCCCCAATCTTTCGCGACTTGTAAATAAAAATATTCTGCAAGTTGACGGACTCGGCCAGCTTGTTCGATATCGACTTGGAAGCGCCGTTGAATATTGCGAACGGTACGAGCGCGAATATCCTGCTCAATAGGAAGCTGTAACATACCATAGACAAGCCCTTCACGAAGTGCTCCGCCAGCAAGTGTCATGTTATCAATGTCTAATGTTTCAAAGATAGCAATCAAAATAGACAAGCCGCTTGGAAAAACAAGGGCACGTTCGAAGGTTAAGCCGTCAATTTCAAGCTCTTCAAGTTTTTGGCATTGAATGGCTTTGCGCTTAAGCTGTTGTAACTTAGAAAGGGTGATCAGTTCATCCATGCCTTGGGCAATCATGATTTCCTGAATGGCTTGTACAGTACCGGATGCTCCAACACATATTTTCCACCCATGTGTCTTGAGTGACTCTGCAATAGGGGCGATGACACTATGTGCAGCAGCTTGAGCCGCTGAGAAGTTTTCTTCGGTTAAACTTCTATCGCCAAAGTAGCGTTCAAGCCAAGTCACACAACCCATTTCAAGACTATAGAGTTGCTCCGCTTTTGCGCCAGTACCTGTAACAAGTTCAGTACTTCCCCCACCAATATCAACCACTAAGCGTTGATCTGGCCCACCAGTTGTATGTGCAACACCTTGATAAATTAAGCGAGCTTCTTCTTCCCCTTGAATAACTTTTACAGGGTTTCCTAAAATTTGACTGGCTTTTTCGATGAAAACATCGGCATTTTTAGCTAAACGCAAAGTCGCAGTCGCGACAACACGAATTTGTGTATTCGGAATATCTTGTAAGTGTTCCGAAAACAGGCGTAAACATTGCCAGCCTCGCTCCATTGCTTGCTCAGAAAGCAGGTTGTTGTTATCTAACCCTGCAGCAAGACGAACTTTGCGTTTAACCCTAGAGATCACCTGAATGCTACCAGCAGTTTCACGTACGACTAGCATATGAAAACTGTTTGAGCCTAAATCGATGGCGGCATAAAGAGAAGAAGATTTCAGCATATCGTTTTTACTCAGCCTGGACGTTTATGGTTGTTTCGTGGGCCATTGTGGCGACGCTGCGAATTCGAATTACGGCGCTGGCCTCCAGGGCGTGGGCGATGGCGGCGTTTTGGTGCCGGTAAATCGCTCAATAATGCATCACTGTTATACTTACTAACAGGGATTGAGTGTTGAATATATTCTTCAATAGCAGGCAGGTTAAGTGAATATTCTTCACAGGCTAAGCTAATTGAGTTTCCGCTTTCACCAGCACGACCAGTACGACCAATACGGTGTACGTAATCTTCACAGTCATCAGGTAAGTCGTAATTAAATACATGAGTAACTGATGGAATATGTAAACCACGAGCTGCAACATCAGTTGCCACTAAAATATCTAAATGGCCTTGTGTGAATTGCTCTAATATACGCAGTCGCTTTTTCTGTGCGACATCGCCGGTCAACAAACCTACACGATGACCATCAGCAGCTAAATGCGCCCAAATATCATCACAACGGTGTTTTGTATTGGCGAAAATAATACAACGCTCTGGCCACTCTTCTTCAAGAAGCGTTTGGAGTAAGCGCATTTTTTCTTCATTAGAAGGGTAAAATAACTCTTCTTTGATACGATGACCTGTTTTTTGTAAAGGTTCGACCTCAACATATTCAGGGTTATTCATTTGCTCGAAAGCTAATTCTCTTACTCGGTAAGATAAAGTTGCAGAAAACAGCAAATTAAGCCTTTCTGCAGCACCTGGCATACGACGGAAAATCCAGCGAATATCTTTAATAAAACCAAGATCATACATGCGGTCGGCTTCATCAAGTACCACAACTTGAACCGCACTTAAGTCGACATGGCCTTGTTTCGCGTAGTCGATTAAACGGCCTGTTGTACCAATAAGGATATCAACACCGTTTTGTAAAACCTTAAGCTGCTCATCATAGCCGTCACCACCGTAGGCTAGCCCCATTTTCAGGCCAGTGTACTCAGCTAGCTCTTTCGCATCCGAATAAATTTGTACCGCAAGTTCGCGTGTCGGTGCCATAATCAGCGCACGAGGCTGATTCGCTTTTTTACCCTCAATAGCGGGGTGAGTTAATAAATAATGGAATGTAGACGTTAAAAAAGCTAACGTTTTACCTGTACCAGTTTGCGCTTGACCCGCCACGTCTTTGCCTTCGACAGTAAAAGGCAAGGTGGACGCCTGTATAGGCGTGCAAAAATTGAAGCCTTTTTTATTCAGAGCTTCAATGACTTTAGGGTGCAATGCGAAGTCGGAAAACTTCTTTTCTGTCAAGTGTGCTTTACTCATAGTATGTTAGAATATCAGTTAACGGTTGGTTTACGAAAGTGTATCTTTTGAAATAAAGCATACTGCTGCCAATAATGTTACACTAAGTCTGCAAAAGATGATCCTTTGGAGTACAACATGAGCGATAAAATTATACATATAACTGATGCAAGTTTTGCAACTGAAGTTCTGAACGCAAGTTCACCTGTTCTCGTCGATTTTTGGGCTGCATGGTGTGGTCCTTGTAAAATGATCGCGCCTATTCTTGATGAAGTTGCTGAAGAATATACAGGCAAACTGACCATCGCAAAACTGAATATTGATGAAAACCCTGCTACCGCTCCAAAATATGGAATTCGTGGTATCCCGACCTTGCTTTTATTCAAAAATGGTGAAGTCGCAGCAACGAAAGTTGGGGCATTATCAAAAACGCAACTGAAAGAATTTTTAGACGAAAATCTGTAAGTTATCGTTATATGTAAGCTAAAACGTTTAGCGGTATATCTATTTTATCTAGAGAGCCGCTAGACGTCTTCACTTAAGCATGATAAGTTATCGTCATTCCTCGTATAGCACCCATATGAATTACCTTGTATTCCATTGCTCTTATCTTACATATCTAGCTTGTTAGTTCAGTATTGTGATGATTGTTATTGATCAAAAAACTGATGGCGTAATGATTTTAAATATGAAAATTGAAAGTTTAGACATTGAGTTATAGCAGTATTCAATATCTTCGGTTTCAATGCATCTCTCATATGAATTAAAGATAGCGCATAAGCGAACGCAATGAAATTCAATATTTTTATATCATAGGGATATAAAAACGAAGTGGGGCAGGTTTGTCTTTAGCAATTATGTGTTTTTTAATGCTAATCTGACATTAAATTTGCGATATTGGGATGGATGTTGTCCTAAATGTACAAAAAACTATTGCTAATATTGTGTGTGTTTCTAATAATATGTCACACATCATCAAGATGAGTTGCAGTCAAATGTTAGAGCAATCTTAGTAATGGCTAGCACAAGATTTTTTTGCATTGTTGTTTGCTTTTGGTAAAAATTAGTGAGCAACAGGGCAGTATAAAGTTAAACTGGCACTTAATAGTAAGCTGCCGTCAATTTACGTTCATAGTTCGAGAATTACCCCGAGTTAAAGAACCCACCATTATGAATCTTACCGAATTAAAAAATACGCCAGTATCAGAATTGATTACGTTAGGCGAAAACATGGGGCTAGAGAACTTAGCCCGTATGAGAAAGCAGGATATTATTTTCTCTATTTTGAAGCAGCATGCGAAAAGTGGCGAAGATATTTTCGGCGATGGCGTACTGGAAATATTGCAGGATGGATTTGGTTTCCTCCGTTCAGCAGACAGTTCTTACCTCGCAGGTCCTGATGATATCTACGTTTCTCCTAGCCAAATCCGCCGTTTTAACCTACGTACAGGTGACACAATTTCAGGAAAAATTCGTCCTCCTAAAGAAGGTGAACGTTATTTTGCCCTCCTGAAAGTCAACGAAGTTAATTACGACAAACCTGAAAATGCCCGCAGTAAAATTCTTTTCGAAAACCTCACTCCATTACATGCAAACCGTCGTCTGCGCATGGAACGTGGTAATGGTTCAACTGAAGATTTAACTGCTCGTGTACTAGACTTAGCGGCTCCAATCGGTCGTGGTCAACGTGGTCTGATTGTGGCTCCACCGAAAGCCGGTAAAACAATGTTACTGCAAAATATTGCAGCGAATATTGCACACAATTACCCTGATTGCGTTCTGATGGTTCTGTTGATCGATGAACGTCCTGAGGAAGTGACAGAAATGCAGCGTTTGGTTAAAGGTGAAGTTATTGCTTCAACTTTCGATGAGCCTGCAGCACGTCACGTCCAAGTCGCTGAAATGGTGATTGAAAAAGCGAAACGTCTAGTTGAACATAAAAAAGACGTTATCATTTTACTCGACTCTATTACGCGTCTAGCTCGTGCATATAACACGGTTGTACCTTCCTCTGGGAAAGTATTAACCGGTGGTGTGGATGCTAACGCATTACACCGTCCAAAACGTTTCTTCGGTGCTGCTCGTAATGTTGAAGAAGGTGGAAGCCTGACAATCATTGCAACTGCACTGGTTGATACTGGTTCTAAGATGGATGAAGTTATTTACGAAGAGTTTAAAGGTACAGGTAACATGGAACTGCACCTATCTCGTAAGATTGCAGAAAAACGTGTTTTCCCTGCAATAGACTACAACCGTTCAGGTACGCGTAAAGAAGAGTTACTTACATCGCAAGATGAGTTACAAAAAATGTGGATCCTACGTAAGATTATTCACCCAATGGGCGAAATCGATGCGATGGAGTTCCTCATCAGTAAGTTAGCGATGACAAAAACCAACGAAGAGTTCTTTGATTTTATGAAAAGAGCGTAACCGTTAAGGTTCTCTGCGTATTATAAAAAAGGTGCCTGTTATGGCACCTTTTTTTTGTTTTCATACTCGATAGTTGTGTATAAAAATTAAAGCCTACCATATTAAGCAGGTTTAATATTTTACTGATTTATTTTCAATAAATTAAGAACATGTTTTATTTGGTTCATTTATAAATAGCATTGGGTAACAGATGGAGTTTTTATTAAAAAATTAATAATAAACGATAGGAAATACTAACGAATATGCTTTAATTTATTGAATTAAAAGATAAATTCATGAAAATATTTATTTTGTGATTAGCGTTAAATTTATTTTCGCCACTTTATTATTTAATCATCAAGCGCCTATTTAAACATCAATCGATTAACTCAACTTTAGAGTATTGCTTTTATGGCATGCATATTGCAGCTATTCAGTATAAAATTACCGGATGTTTCGTTATTAAATCAAACACACTAATAAAGTGTAAAAACTAATAATGTTACAGGAATCTCTTTATGAATAAAGATTCGTCTTATAGCAGATTTCAGTACCAAGATGATAATGCATTGGCGTATGCTGGTTTATCTGCATTCGCTAAAAAATTAGTTTTGAAAGTTAAATATAAAGATTAAGAGAGTCAAACAGTGGACACCATACACTTTGTAACCAATCTCTTCTACGTTTTCTTGTTTTCATTAGTTTTTATTTTTCTGGCTCGAGTTGTTGCAATAAAAATCGGGTTAGTTGATAAACCTAATTTCAGAAAGAAACACGTAGGATTAGTTCCTCTTGTTGGGGGAATTTCCGTTTTCTTTGGGATCTGTTTTGCGTTTTATATTACCGGAGAATATATCCCTCATAAGTGGCTATATATCGCTTGTGCAGGGTTATTAGTCTTTATTGGCGCATTAGATGATAGGTTTGACATCAGTGTGAAACTAAGGGCTGGTATTCAAGCGATCGTTGCGGTTGTTATGATGACAGCGGCAGGGTTGAAACTTGATTCACTCGGTCATGCCTTTGGCCCATGGGAACTGGTACTGGGTCCATTTGGTTATATCGTTACCCTATTTGCAGTATGGGCAGCAATTAATGCTTTTAACATGGTTGATGGCATTGATGGGTTACTCGGTGGCTTATCTTCTGTTTCTTTTGGCGCTCTCGGCTTTTTGCTATATCAAAACGGTAACTATGCGTTAGCATTTTGGTGTTTTGCCTTTATTGCAGCTATCCTTCCTTATATTCTTCTTAATTTAGGTGTGCTAGGCCGTCGTTTTAAAGTCTTCATGGGAGATGCGGGAAGTACGCTGATTGGGTTCACTATTATTTGGATCCTTGTGGCTTCGACCCAAGAAGAAGTACATCCGATTAACCCAGTTACCGCTTTATGGATTATTGCGATCCCGCTAATGGACATGGTTGCCATTATGTATCGTCGAATTCGTAAAGGGATGAGCCCATTTTCACCCGATCGCCAGCACATTCATCATTTAATTATGCGTTCTGGTTTTACACCAAAAGGGGCATTTGTACTGATTACACTATCAGCGGCCGCTTTAGCATGTGTCGGTATTATTGGTGAACACTTAACATTTGTACCTGAATGGGTAATGTTGGCATTATTTTTGCTTGTATTTATGATGTATGGTTACTGCATCAAACGAGCTTGGAAAGTCGCCCGTTTTATTAAGCGAGTGAGACGTAGAGCACGTAGAGGAGCAGTACGGTAACGACAAAACGAAAATAGAGGTTCTGTGCAGTGAATAACTCAGAAACACAACCGAGTCAGCATCAATCGCCAATAGAGCCGGAATTGGATATCCGTGGTTTATGTCGCTCACTGTGGCAAGGTAAAATTTGGATCGTTGCATTTGCCGTTATTTTTGCAGCAATTGCCTTGGGAGCGTCCTATTTTATGCAGCCGAAGTGGAGTGCGACAGCAATTACGGATTTACCAACCGTCAATAATCTGGGAAGTTACTATTCTCAGCAGCAATTTCTGCGCAACCTCGATTCCCGTATTAATACTACGGGGCAAGAAGGGCAATTACCGACAATTGCAAAAGAAGCTTATCAAGAATTCACAAAGCAGCTTGGCTCTTATGATACACGTCGTCAATTTTGGCTAAATACGGATTACTATAAGCAGCGCTTAGAGAATGATCCTAAAGCAGATGCCGCATTATTGGATGAGCTCATCAACGATATTGAGTTTACGCCAGCAGATGAAGTCAAAAATTTAACAGATAGCATTAAGTTAGTGGCGGAAACTTCCGCAGATGCGAACCAGTTGCTGCGTCAATACACTCAGTTTGCTAACCAACGTGCCACAACGAATCTAAATGATGAAATTAAAGGCACTTGGGCAACGAAAATGCAATCCATGAAGGCATTAGTTAAACGTGAAGATATGGTGGCCAAGGCCGCTTATGAGCGACGTTTGAATGCACTGGAACAAGCATTAAAAGTTGCAGAAAAACAAGGTATTGTACGTAATCAAAGCGCAACACCTGTGGATGAAATCCCAGATTCAAAAATGTTTATGTTAGGTGCCCCTTTATTACAAGCACAAATTGAAACATTGAAAGCAACCGGCCCCGATCACGACAGTGATTACGACCAAAATATTGCCATGTTATCAACATTGAGTGTCGGGCCTACCCTCCAAGATAATTTTCAAGCATATCGCTATTTACGTACTCCTGAAGAGCCCGTTAAACGCGATAGTCCTCGTCGAGCCTTTATGATGGTTCTATGGGGAGCCATAGGGATGTTAGTAGGTGCCGGAGTGGTACTTGCTCGCCGCCGCCCATCTTGATTTTGGGATAAGCCACTGGCGAATTTTCCAGTGGCATATAAAGTTATTAAGATTATACAAAGCAGCTCACTGCGAAAGATAAATATAAGAGAGTCTCTGTGAAAGTATTGACTGTATTCGGCACACGACCTGAAGCTATTAAAATGGCACCACTGGTTCATGCATTGGCTGAAGATACAGACTTTGAAGCTAAAGTTTGTGTTACGGCACAGCATCGTGAAATGCTAGATCAAGTACTGAAACTGTTTGAGATCATTCCAGATTACGATCTCAATATTATGAAGCCAGGGCAAGATTTAACTGATATCACTTGTCGTATTCTTGAAGGGTTGAAAAGCGTTTTTGCTGATTTTCAACCGGATGTTGTTCTTGTTCATGGCGACACAGCTACAACGATGGCAACTAGCCTTGCGGCATTTTACCATCGTATACCAGTAGGGCATGTTGAAGCGGGATTACGTACAGGAAACCTGTATTCGCCATGGCCTGAAGAGGCAAACCGTAAGATTGCTGGTCATTTAGCGATGTATCACTTCGCGCCAACTGAAAATTCACGCCAAAATTTGTTAAAAGAATCTATCCCTGACAGCCATATTTTTGTCACCGGTAATAGCGTAATTGATGCGTTATTGTGGGTACGTGATAAAGTCATGAGCGACCAGCATATGATGGAGAAATTGGCTGCAAATTACCCATTTATCGACCCAAATAAAAAAATGATTTTAGTCACGGGCCATCGTCGAGAAAGTTTTGGTGGTGGCTTTGAACGTATTTGTCACGCTTTAGCAGAAATTGCACAAGCGCATCCCGATGTGCAAGTCGTATATCCAGTTCACTTAAATCCAAATGTGAGTGAGCCTGTTAAACGTATACTGCATGATATTGATAATATTATTTTAATTAGCCCTCAAGACTACCTACCGTTTGTTTATTTGATGAACCATGCTTATTTAATTCTAACAGACTCAGGTGGTATTCAAGAGGAAGCGCCTTCTCTCGGTAAGCCTGTTTTGGTGATGAGAGATACCACAGAACGACCAGAAGCTGTTGATGCAGGTACTGTTCGTCTTGTGGGAACAGATACACAAAAAATTGTGAAAGAAGTTAATCGGTTACTGACAGATGACGCGGAGTATCACGAAATGAGCCGCGCACATAACCCTTATGGGGATGGTCATGCATGTCAGCGTATTCTTGCAGCATTGAAAAGTAATCAGGTGAAATTATGAGTTTTGAAACTATTTCTGTTATTGGCCTTGGTTATATTGGTTTACCAACAGCAGCAGCCTTTGCATCACGTAAAAAACAAGTGGTTGGTGTCGATGTTAACCAACATGCCGTTGATACTATTAACCAGGGTAAAATCCACATCGTGGAGCCAGAACTGGATATCGTGGTCAAAAAGGCGGTTGAAGAAGGCCATCTGAAAGCTTTTACTAAGCCGCAACCTGCAGATGCTTATCTGATTGCTGTGCCTACGCCATTTAAAGGCGAGCACGAACCTGACCTCGCGTATGTACGTGCTGCTGCTGAGTCTGTGGCTCCGGTGCTGAAGAAAGGGGATTTAGTCATCCTTGAGTCTACATCGCCAGTAGGAACAACAGAGCAAATGGCAGAGTGGATGGCAGCTGCTCGCCCTGATTTAACCTTCCCTCATCAAGCAGGGGAAGAAGCCGATATCGATGTAGCGTACTGCCCTGAGCGTGTGTTACCAGGCCAAGTGATGGTCGAATTAATTAAAAATGACCGCGTTGTTGGTGGTATGACGCCAAAATCCTCTCTGCGTGCAAGTGAGCTATACAATATTTTCCTTGAAGGTGAGTGTGTAATTACTAACTCAAGAACTGCGGAAATGTGTAAGTTAACGGAAAATAGCTTCCGTGATGTGAATATTGCTTTTGCGAATGAATTATCATTAATTTGTGCGGAACAAGACATCAATGTGTGGGAGTTAATCAGCCTCGCGAATCGTCATCCACGCGTTAATATTTTGCAACCAGGCCCAGGTGTTGGTGGGCACTGCATCGCGGTTGACCCATGGTTTATCGTTGCGCAAAATCCAAAACAATCACGTCTTATTCATACCGCTCGTTTAGTCAATGATGGCAAACCAATTTGGGTTGTTGACCAAGTGAAAGCAGCAGTGGCTGATTGCTTAGTGGAAACCGGTAAAAAAGCCAGTGAAGTGACCATTGCCTGTTTCGGCCTGTCATTTAAACCTAATATTGATGATTTACGTGAAAGCCCAGCAATGCACATCACCAAAATGGTGGCGAACTGGAACCCAGGTAAAACGTATGCGGTTGAGCCACACATTGATGAATTACCGACCTCTTTAAAAGGCATTTCTGAGCTAGTTTCGATTGAAAAAGCCGTTAATGAAGCGGATGTGATCTTAATGTTAGTTGACCACAATATGTTCAAAGGCATCCAAGGCTCTGCGATCCCACAAAAATGGGTTGTGGATACAAAAGGAGTATGGCGTTGAAACGCATTTTAATCACTGGAGGCGCCGGGTTTATCGGCTCTGCTGTTGTTCGTCATATTATTGAAAACACTGACGACAGCGCAGTGGTTCTGGATTGCTTAACCTATGCAGGTAACTTAGAGTCCCTTGCAACGGTTGCGAATAACCCGCGCTATGCTTTTGAGCAGGTGAATATTTGTGATAGAGCTGCATTAGATGCCGTTTTTGAAAAATACCAACCCGATGCCGTTATGCATTTAGCGGCAGAAAGCCATGTTGACCGTTCAATTGATGGCCCTGCGGCATTTATCGAAACCAACATTGTGGGCACTTACACACTGTTAGAGGCGGCACGCCATTACTGGTCCGCATTGAATGATGAGAAAAAAGCAGCTTTCCGTTTTCATCATATCTCAACAGATGAAGTATATGGTGACTTAGAAGGACCTGATGGTTTCTTCACAGAAACAACGCCTTATGCACCAAGTAGCCCATATTCAGCATCGAAAGCATCGAGTGATCATTTAGTTCGTGCTTGGCAAAGAACTTATGGCCTGCCAACGATGATCACTAATTGTTCAAATAACTACGGGCCGTATCATTTTCCAGAGAAATTGATCCCATTAATTATTTTGAACGCCTTAGCGGGTAAGCCTCTGCCTGTTTATGGTAAAGGTGAGCAAATTCGTGACTGGTTGTTTGTTGAAGACCATGCACGAGCACTACATTTAGTTGCTACAACCGCGCAACCTGGCACCACCTATAATATCGGTGGCCATAATGAGCGCCGTAATATTGACGTTGTAGAAACGATTTGTGAACTGCTTGAAGAGCTACGTCCGCAAAAGCCTGAAGGTGTGGCGCACTACCGTGACTTAATCACGTATGTGAAAGACCGGCCGGGCCACGATATGCGTTATGCGATTGATGCTGCGAAAATTGAGCGCGAATTGGGGTGGACGCCACAAGAAACCTTCGAATCAGGTATTCGCAAAACGGTGCAGTGGTATTTGAACAATGAAACGTGGTGGCGTCGCGTACAAGACGGTTCCTATGCGGGCGAACGTTTAGGTCTAGGAAATTAGGTGACAGTATGAAAGGTATTATATTAGCTGGAGGGTCGGGAACGCGTTTGCATCCTATTACTCGCGGTATTTCTAAACAGTTATTGCCTATCTACGATAAGCCGATGATTTACTACCCGCTTTCAGTTTTGATGTTAGCGGGAGTTCGTGAGATTTTAATTATCTCTACCCCTGACGACTTGCCGATGTTTAAACGTTTATTAGGGGATGGCCATGAGTTTGGGATTGAGCTGAGCTATGCGGAACAGCCATCACCAGACGGCCTTGCGCAAGCGTTTATCATTGGTGAAGAGTTCATTAATGGTGATTCATGCTGCTTAGTATTGGGCGACAATATCTTTTTCGGCCATTCATTTAGCCCAAAATTAAAATCTGTTGCTAAACGAGTAAATGGCGCAACCGTTTTTGGTTACCAAGTGATGGACCCTGAGCGCTTTGGTGTTGTGGAATTTGACGATAATTTTAAAGTACTGTCTATTGAAGAAAAACCGCTTAAACCTAAATCCAATTGGGCGGTGACAGGGTTGTATTTCTATGATTCACAAGTGGTTGAATTTGCAAAACAAGTTAAACCTTCTGAACGCGGTGAATTAGAAATTACGTCAATTAACCAAATGTATTTAGAACGTGGTGAATTAAACGTTGAATTGCTCGGTCGTGGCTTTGCTTGGTTGGATACAGGCACTCACGATAGCCTCATTGAGGCGGGTACTTTTGTACAAACCGTTGAAAAACGCCAAGGCTTCAAAGTGGCTTGTTTAGAAGAAATAGCATGGCGTAATGGCTGGTTGACAGACGAACAAGTCGCTTTTTCAGCGCAACAGCTGAAAAAAACAGGTTATGGGCAATATTTAGAGGATTTATTACGTGTCCGTCCACGCCAGTATTGAGAGCTTGCCATGGGAGAGCGAATTTTTTCATCGCTCAACAGCAAAGTTGAATTTTACAGGGGATAACCTCGAAACTCTCCTTGCTTATCAAATGGATGAATACGATATCGTGCAAGCAAAAGTCGCAGCGTCTGAAACGCAGCTGATTGATGATTTAGCTGGTATGGGGTTTTCATTTGTTGAAGGTGAAATCGATTTCGCTCTTACTATTGGCACAGAAAATGCTTATTTAAAGACTGGTTTAACAGCGGAAGACCACGTTATTGTTGCACAAGTGGATGATATCCCTACGTTGCGGCAAGCCGCTGAGTCTGTCTTTAGCAAAAGCCGCTTTAGAGCACCTTGGTACCGTGATGGTGATAGCGGGCAGTTTTATGCGTTGTGGATAGAAAAATCAGTTCTGGGTACGTTTGACCACACTTGTTTACTGGTTAAAGATGCGTCTGGTGCGGTATTGGGCTTCGTGAGTTTGCGGCACCTTGATGCAGAAACGGCACGGGTTGGCCTACTAGCGAAAATGCCAGAAGCGAAAGGGCAAGGTGTGGGGCGTAAGTTGATGTCAGCAGCATTTAATTGGTGTGTGGAACACCAAAAAAGACAGTTAAATGTGGCCACGCAAATCAGTAATGTTGCGGCATTAAATCTTTATTCACGTAGCGGTGCAGCAATTGCCAGTACCGCCTATTGGTTATACAGGGGACAACATGATTCCATTTAATAAACCACCCGTTGTAGGTACTGAATTAGAGTATATGAGACAAGCCATGGAAAGTGGCAAACTGTGTGGTGACGGTGGCTTCACGAAACGTTGTGAAGAATGGATGGAAAAACGATTTAATTGCCCAAAAGTGCAGTTAACGCCATCTTGTACGGCCTCATTAGAAATGGCAGCGATCCTGATTGATACTAAGCCAGGTGATGAAATTATCATGCCAAGCTTTACTTTTGTATCGACCTCTAACGCATTCGTATTACGTGGCGCTAAAATTGTATTCGTTGATATCCGTCCGGATACGATGAATATCGATGAAACTAAAATTGAAGCCGCAATCACTGAACGTACGCGTGCCATCGTTCCAGTCCATTATGCAGGTGTTGCTTGCGAGATGGACACCATTATGGCTATCGCGAAAAAACACGATTTATTCGTGATTGAAGATGCGGCACAAGGTGTGATGTCGACGTATAAAGGCAAAGCACTGGGGACTATCGGCCACATTGGCTGTTATAGCTTCCATGAAACTAAAAACTATTCTTCAGGCGGTGAAGGTGGGGCAACGCTTATCAATGATAAAGACTTGATTAGCCGTGCTGAAGTGATCCGTGAAAAAGGAACGAACCGTAGCCAATTTTTCCGTGGTCAAGTGGATAAATACACATGGCGTGATATCGGCTCAAGCTACCTGTTGTCTGATTTGCAAGCGGCTTACCTATGGGCACAGTTAGAAGAAGCCGACAAAATTAATGATCGCCGTTTACTATTATGGAAACGGTATGATGAAGCGTTGCAGCCATTGGTTGATGCGGGACGTTTAGTCCTAGCAACTGTGCCAGAAGGCTTAAAACATAATGCCCATATGTTCTACATCAAACTTAAAGATATCGAAGAGCGTACCGAATTCAATGATTACATGAAATCTCATGGCATTTTGACGGTATTCCACTACGTTGCATTACACACTAGCCCGGCAGGTATTGAGTTTGGCCGTTTCCATGGTGAAGATAAATATACAACATCAGAAAGTGATCGCTTAGTGCGTTTACCGATGTTCTACAACATGACTGATGACGAACAGCAGACGGTCATTGAGCGAATCAAAGCGTTCTTTGCCTAATGTCTCTTGCTAAAGCATCGGTTTGGACTGCTGGCTCTACCCTGATTAAAATCGGGGTAGGCCTGTTAATCGTTAAGTTGTTTGCAGTCTCATTTGGGCCCAGCGGTGTGGGGCTGGCGGGTAACTTCCGCCAATTGATTACTGTACTAGGGGTGTTATCTGGTGCAGGGATTTTCAATGGTGTCACAAAATATGTTGCAGAGCACCACCAAGACCCACAAAAATTACGTGCGGTTCTGGGAACTTCATCGACGATTATTTTAGGATTTTCAGCGCTACTTGCGCTTATCTTTTTACTTTGCAGTGCGCCAATTAGCGTGGCGTTATTTGATAGTGAAAAATACAGCTCAGTTATTCAAATAGTCGCCTTAATTCAAATGGGTATCGCGTATGCGAACTATTTTCTGGCTATTTTGAAGGGCTACCGAGACGCATCAGCAAACGCATTAGCCATTATTTTGGGTAGCGTAATTGGTGTAATTGCTTATTATTTATGCTATCTAGTGGGCGGGTATGAAGGTGCACTAGCGGGGTTAGCATTAGTCCCTGCACTTGTGGTATTGCCTGCGGCTGGGATGATAATTAAACGCAAGCAGTTTGCGTTATCGTCATTGAAGCCAGCATGGGACAAAGCGATTGCGACTAATTTAGGCAAATTTACGGTCATGGCGATGCTAACAGCGGTAACGTTGCCTGTTGCTTATATCATGATGCGAAACTTACTCGCCCAAACCTATAGCTGGGATGAAGTGGGGTTATGGACCGGTGTGACCACTATTTCAGATGCCTATTTGCAGTTTATTACCGCGACATTTTCAGTGTATTTATTGCCGACGTTATCGCGTTTGCAGCATAAAAATGAAATCACAGCAGAAATTGTTAAAGCATTGAAGTTTGTTTTACCTGCTGTTGCCGTTGTGAGTTTTACAGTTTGGTTACTACGTGATTTCGCGATTTGGTTGCTGTTCTCAAAAGAATTTACAGGGATGAGAGACCTGTTTGCATGGCAGTTGGTCGGTGATGTATTGAAAGTGGGGGCTTACGTATTTGGCTATTTGGTCATTGCCAAAGCCGCATTGCGTTTTTATGTCCTCACTGAAGTGAGTCAATTTTTATTATTAACGGGCTTTGCCCATTGGCTTATCCCTGAACATGGTGCAGTAGGTGCAACTCAGGCTTATATGGCCACTTATATTGTCTATTTTACCTTATGTTGTTGCGTATTTTTGATTTACCGTAGGCGAGCATGACAACCTTAATACATGTACTGGGATCGAACCTCCCACACCACAATCAGACGGTACTGACGTTTTTTAATGACGTCATTTGCCAAGAAATGGCTTCGTCATCAACGCCGCATTTTATGGTGGTAAGCGATGATGCGCAGCTTGCTGACGCTTATCCTCAGCTAAAAATAGATGTTTTTGCGAATAAACAGGCCATTGCTAATAGTGTTATACAGCGTGCCAAGGCAGATCGCCGTACTCGCTTTTTCTTTCATGGGCAATTCAACGCCCCTATTTGGTTAGCGCTATTATTTGGTCAAATCAAATCCCATCAGTTTTGGTGGCATATATGGGGAGCTGACCTCTATGAAGAATCTAGCTCCCTAAAATTTAAGTTATTCTATATTTTGCGTCGTTTAGCGCAGAAAAAAGTAGGGCATGTGTGTGCAACACGTGGGGATTTGTGCTATTTCCACCAGTCGAACCCTAAAGTGCCTGCCACTGTGTTGTATTTTCCAACACGAATGGACCCCGCATTGACAATTAGCGAGCCTAAGGCACGTGAAGGCTCTCAACTGACTATTTTGTTGGGTAACTCAGGTGACCGTTCTAATCGTCATGTAGAGGCGCTGAGTGCGATTAAACAGCAATTTGGTGATGAGGTTAAGGTTATTGTCCCAATGGGCTATCCTGCAAATAACCAAGGCTATATTGAACAAGTCGAACAGGCTGCAAATAGTGAGTTTACTTCAGGGCAAGTAGAAATTCTGAAAGAGCGCATGGAGTTTAGCGAGTACCTTAATTTGCTCAAATCCTGTGATCTTGGCTATTTTATTTTTAATCGCCAGCAAGGTGTTGGTACGGTTTGTTTGCTAATTCAATTTGGTATTCCTTTTGTGATCAGCCGTCAAAATACATTTTGGCAGGATCTAACTGCTCAAAATGTCCCTGTATTTTTCTATGGTGACAACCTGACGATACCACTAGTGGATGAAGCTCAGCGCCAAATGAGCTTATTAGATAAACAGCATATCGAATTTTTTGCTCCTAACTTTACTGAAGGCTGGAAAGCCGTTCTCAGTGCCGTGGAGGAGCGAGCATGACACTGACGGAGTTAGGTGGCTTAGCACTGGTCTACCTGATATCAATTATTTTTATTGGTACTTTGTTGTACAAAGAGTTTTTACGTGCTCGGTTTAACTTCAATATTTTCTTTTCAATGCTGTATTTATTGACGTTTTACTTTGGTTTTCCATTAACTTGTGCGTTAGTGTTCCAATTTGATGTTGCGGTTGTGAAAGCGGATTACTTACTTTACGCCCAACTAGCGGCTACCAGTTTTTATGCGATTTATTATGTTGCTTATAAAACACGGCTTTCTAGGCAACCAGACGCACCACGGCGTGCGTTGTTTAGCATGAACAAAGTGGAAACGAATCTAACCTGTCTGTTATTGATACTGATTGCAGTCGTGACAGTAGGTATCTTTTTCATGCAGAACGGTTTTTTGCTGTTTAAGCTAAAATCCTATAGCCAAATTTTCTCCAGCCAAGTTTCTGGCGTGGCATTAAAACGCTTTTTCTATTTCTTCATACCGGCAATGTTGATTGTTTATTTCTTGCGACCGACACAGAAACGTTGGATTTTCTTCCTCGTTAGTACCGTTGCATTTGGTTTCTTGACCTATGTTATCGTTGGAGGAACCAGAGCGAACATTATTATTGCTTTCGCACTATTCTTATTTATTGGGATTGTCAGGGGTTGGATTACGCTGTGGATGCTAGCTGCTGCCGGGGTCGCAAGTATTGTAGGTATGTTCTGGTTAGCCTTAAAGCGCTATGGGCTAGATGTCAGTGGTGCCGAAGCGTATTACACTTTCTTGTATTTAACACGGGACACATTCTCCCCGTGGGAAAACTTAGCATTACTGTTAAGCCACTATGATGAGATGGACTTTCAAGGCCTAGCGCCGATTATCCGTGACTTTTATGTTTTTATTCCTTCTTGGGTTTGGCCAGAACGCCCAGATACGGTATTGAATTCTGCCAACTATTTTACGTGGGAAGTACTAAACAACCATTCTGGACTGGCAATTTCCCCAACACTGATTGGTTCATTGGTGGTGATGGGTGGGGTGATTTTTATACCACTCGGAGCCATAGTTGTGGGGCTTATCATCAAATGGTTTGATTGGATCTATGGCATGAGCCTGAAAGAACCGAATCGCTATAAGGCTGCCATTATGCAGGCATTTTGTTTTGGTGCCATTTTTAACATCATTGTTTTAGCGCGTGAAGGCGTGGATTCTTTCGTCTCACGGGTGGTTTTCTTCTGCTTAATATTCGGACTGTGTCTGGTGTTAGCAAAATTACTGTATTGGTTATTTGAAAGTGCAGGGCTTATTCGCACAAAAACAGCTTCTTTTTTAAGAAGCCAACAGCGTGAAAGCCGCTAAAGGAGTATCATGGAATCGTCATCAACTAAGTCTTCATCCGTTACACAGCCATCTATTCCACAATATAGTATTCGTGGTCATAATATTTGGGGCTTTAAAAATATGGCCCATTTTTTAGACTACTTATTTGCTGGTGGGGAAACGAAAACGGGAACGCTCGTTGCGATTAATGCAGAAAAAGTGATGATCGCTGAACAAGATACGGCTTTAAATACGTTACTAGGCCAAGCCGAATATTTATATGCTGACGGAATTAGTATTGTCCGTGCTATTCGTCGTAAATACCCCCAAGCTGAAGTTTCCCGCGTGGCTGGTGCTGACTTGTGGGAAGGGTTAATGGAACGGGCCGGTAAAGAAGGTACGCCAGTTTTCCTAGTGGGTGGCAAACCAGAAATTCTAGAGCAAACTGAAAGCAAGCTACGCTCGCAGTGGAATGTGAACATTGTAGGTTCGCAAAACGGCTATTTTACTGCTGAAGAGCGAAGTGCATTGTTCGAACGCATTCGTGCAAGTGGTGCAAAAATTGTCACTGTTGCGATGGGTTCTCCGAAACAAGAAATTTTTATGCGAGATTGCCGAAGTGTGTACCCAGATGCCTTATATATGGGCGTTGGGGGGACTTATGATGTGTTTACAGGGCATGTAAAACGTGCACCGAAAGTTTGGCAAAACTTAGGGTTGGAATGGTTGTATCGCTTACTATCTCAGCCTTCCCGTATTATTCGTCAGTTTAAATTACTGAAATTTTTAGGTTACTATTACGGCGGTAAGCTGTAATTTTTATAGTGATTTGATTTTTATCGTTATTATCGATGTATTTTACTGGCCGCAAGTAGGCCTAATCCCTTGCTTGCGGTCTGAATTCTCCGAATGACTGGTCTCTTTCTTCAAATATTTCTATAATCCCTCAAAAATAATCATATTCGCACCAGTTTGTGCTTAATCTTGCGGCTATGGCATTTTTTTAATCGCCTAATTGATGCTTTTCAAATAATTGCAGTGATTATTACTAACTGAGTTTCAATTAAAACTGCATTTTAAATATCTAATTTTGACAGGGGTATGTATGGGAAATCCACAGCAAGGGCTTCAACGTGGGTTAGAAGCACGGCATATCGAGCTGATTGCGCTCGGTGGGACTATTGGCGTTGGGTTATTTATGGGGTCGGCCAGTACACTAAAATGGGCTGGGCCTTCTGTCTTACTGGCTTATATCATCGCAGGAATTTTTGTTTTCTTCATTATGCGTTCAATGGGGGAAATGCTATTTCTTGAGCCTGTAACCGGTTCTTTTGCTTCGTTTGGTTATAAATACTTAAGTCCGTTTTGGGGATGTCTCACTGCGTGGGGCTACTGGTTCATGTGGGTGGCCGTTGGTATCTCAGAGATCACTGCCATTGGCGTATATGCTGAATATTGGTTCCCTGACGTGCCTCAATGGATTTTTGCCATTATTGCCGTGGTATTAGTCGCATTAGCTAACCTAGCTGCTGTTCGGCTGTATGGAGAGCTTGAGTTCTGGTTTGCCATGATCAAAGTGACCACGATTGTAGTGATGATTTTAATTGGCTTAGGTCTGATTTTTTTTGGCCTTGGTAATAATTTTGAACCGATTGGGCTAGCAAACCTCACTGAGCATGGTGGTTTCTTTGCAGGGGGGTGGAAAGGTTTCTTATTTGCGTTGTGTATCGTTGTGGCCTCTTATCAAGGGGTTGAATTAGTTGGGATCACGGCAGGTGAAGCGAAAAATCCTCAAGTTACATTAAAAAAAGCGATCAATAATATTTTATGGCGCATATTAATTTTTTATGTGGGTGCTATTTTTATTGTTGTGACACTCTTTCCGTGGACGGAAGTGGGTTCACAAGGTAGCCCATTTGTTCTTACGTTTGCGAAAGTGGGGATTGTGTCCGCAGCCGCTGTAATTAACTTTGTGGTGTTAACTGCGGCGTTATCTGGTTGCAATAGTGGCATGTATAGTGGTGGGCGAATGCTATATGCCTTAGCGCAAAATAAGCAATTACCTAAGTCATTATTGAAATTAACGAAAAATGGCGTACCAGCACGTTGCGTTGGCTTTACTATTCTCTGTTTAGTGGCGGGTTCTAGCTTGAATTACATCATACCGAATCCAGAAAAAGTCTTTGTGTATGTCTATAGTGCGAGTGTGTTACCAGGTATGGTGCCTTGGTTAGTGCTATTGACCAGCCAAATCCGTTTTCGCCAACAAAACAAAGAAAAGCTTATTGGGCATCCTTTCAAATCGATCCTTTTTCCATGGGTTAACTATGCGACCTTGTTATTTTTAGCCTGCGTATTAGTTGGGATGGCGATTAATCCAGACACCCGTTTATCTTTAATCGTTGGTGCTATCTTTTTAGGGTGCGTTTCACTGCTTTATTTCATTATTCGCCTGTTCAATAGCCGCAATGCAAAAGTTTAGTGGTGGTGCTTCGACGGATTTTTATTAGTCGTACAGTGAAAAAGAGGGTAAATATGCTCTCTTTCTCAGCGAAATGGATAAAAGGCAAGCAATCGATATTTTTATTTCAAAAAGGACTAGACAGCGGGAGGATAAATCCGTACTATCCTCTCCCGCAACGGCGTTAAGCGCCCGTAGCTCAGCTGGATAGAGCGCTGCCCTCCGGAGGCAGAGGTCTCAGGTTCGAATCCTGTCGGGCGCACCAGTTTTAGCGCTTCGCTACGGTTGGCAAAATGACGTTGTATGTAGTAATATAGCAACGCTTTGAAAAAAGTGAAGTTATGGTGGCTATAGCTCAGTTGGTAGAGCCCTGGATTGTGATTCCAGTTGTCGTGGGTTCGAGTCCCATTAGCCACCCCATTTTTTTGTGACATTGCGAGGGTGGCGGAATTGGTAGACGCGCTAGCTTCAGGTGTTAGTGTCCTATGGACGTGGGGGTTCAAGTCCCCCCTTTCGCACCACGAAGAAATGTAATAGGTATTAATAAGTACTACAAAATTTCGGCGAGTAGCGCAGCTTGGTAGCGCAACTGGTTTGGGACCAGTGGGTCGGAGGTTCGAATCCTCTCTCGCCGACCAATTTAAAGAAACCCGTCTTAACCGACGGGTTTTTTGCTTTTTATGCTTTATAATCATCACACTTTGACCCATCGCGTTGTTGTCTGCGTTAGTCTCCTAGAATCACATATTTGTGTATACTCATCGGTATATCTTCACTTGTCGCCTAGTTATAACCTGAATTGTTTAAAGTCTACTTAGTGCTGTTTCTTCAATAATGATTGGCTATGGTTAATTGCTTGTTTTTATTTGTAATTTAGCAGGTTAACTAGCCTGTGTCGTAAAATAGATACAATTCATTATATTGGTGTCGTCAAAAGGAGACATTTTACTTGTTGATTTATAAGGGAATGTAAATAACTGTTTTATGCTGTCTCTAAACTGCGACAAAATAGCAAGATAAGATACAGGCACCACATTAGTGAATTCTTTAATGTTAGGGGGATTTCTTTCCAAGAAGGAAAATTATGTGTAAAACCGAGAGATGAGAGCGAAGCCAAAAGAGTAAACTTAAAAAAAACTCGGTTTAAAAAAGTTGGCATGCATTGTGCATTATTTTATATGTAGATGCTCATCTCACTTCTTATGACAGCGAAGCTTCATAAACCCAGAGATGACGCAAAGCCGATTATCGGTGCCTATTGTCCAACTTAGATGATCAAGAGCTCATCCTCTTACCATCAACGAACGGGCGAAACGTTGAGTGAGGCACCATCCGTCTGTAGACCTGATTGTATTTTACACCTGCCTTGTGCAGGTGTTTTTTTTTGTTTATGTAAAAAACCAAGCCCCTTAGAAAATGACTAAGAGGCTGAAAATAAGATAGGTATTAGCTTCTACCTTTACTAAACCATTTACTGAACCAGCGAGTAATATAGGTATAGCAGAGGATAATGAATGTAATAATGAAAATGTCTTTACTAAGATCTTCGGTATTAAAACCAATAATCATAATAAAAACAAAAGGTGATAATACTAACAGCAGAAGATCAAAGAATATTTGTAAACGGTTTGGGGTTGCAATAATCCAGCGCCAAATAGTTTTAATTACATTCATATCGATATCCCTAATTCATTCAAAGCAAAGATGTATATAAAGCTTTATACACTATGTGTTTATTTTATAACATAGCCAAGTGTGTTTTGCTGATCCTTAAATAACGATTATTGATTAAACATTGAGTTATTGATCTGTAATGTTACCAATCATAAACCTCATATTCTCCTTTTACGATGATTTAATACGACTAACGCAATGTATTTAAATTCTTTTCTGCGTTTTGATTGGGGAAGCTAGGCTTAGTGGCAGTTAAGTTTATGAATAAAAAAACTCCACTAAAAGGTGTGGAGTTTTTAGAAAAGGATAAGCAAGAATATTAGTTTCGTTCTTGTTTCAATGAATGGTTTAATGCATCTTGGCGAATTTTTGCCGCATCACTAGATTTATGTTGCCTGTCAAACGCATCGGCTAACCATGATGCATCCTGAACATCAAAACGTTGTGCTAAAGCGGCCTTAAAGTAGGTCTCTGCTTTGTCCCATTGGGCATGCTGTAGCGATAAAACACCTAATGTACTGTTGAGTAACGGGGTGGCACCGTTTTGCTTTTGCAGATGTAAAAGGGTTTTTTCGATAACTTCAGGGCGTTCACTATTCAGTTTTGGCACTAGCAGGAGTAAGCGTTCATCATATTGCTGTTTTAAGCCATCAATAATCATTTTTTCTGCACTTGCAGTATCGCCACATTCAATTAAATGTTCTGCTAAGAAAGCTTGCAATGCGGTTTCATGACGAACTCGGCGAGGTTGTGCTTTCCACCAAGCTTTTAGCCCATCGCTACCCCCTTCAGCCATATATTGGTTCATCAACCCTTTGTAAGCCTTTAATTTCAATGCATCGAGCTCATCTTCATTGTGTAACTGTACTTTAGCCATAACAGGAAGTAATTCAATCAGTGACTGATAGGCGCCCGAACGTAAATAAGCTTGTTCCGCAAGACGCAATACTTCAGGGTGTCTTGGGGCTTTGTCGAGAAGTTTATCAATACCATTGCGAGCAGCATGGACTTCTCCTTCCGCTAATTGGATACGGACACGGCTGATATCAACAGGAAGCTGGTCACTTCCTGCGGCTTCGGCGGCTCTATCCAAGTATTGGTGAGTGCGATATTCATCACCACGCTGTTGAGCAGCTTCGGCTGCCATGAGGTAGTTAATGACCGGTTGTTGAGAAAAATCAGCATGTTTGCTCATTAATTTTTCAACTTGCTCGAAATCACCTTCTGCTAATTTCAGTAGCGCTTTTTGTGTTTGGGTATGCGCTTTGTGGTATTTACGACCACTTACCCAACCTCGGGTACGTGATGTCGTGCTGATAAAGCGGCGGTAGCACCAACCAAGGAATAACAGCACAAACTGGAGCAAGATAAAGCCCAAAACGAGGCTGGTTACACTGGTCGTAATGTCATAATTATCTGTACGGATAAAAACATAACCTTGGTGACCCGCTAATAATGGGCCTAAGATTATCCCTGCAATAAGTACTATAAATAGGATCAGGACTTTTATCATAATTACCCCCTATTGCCAGCAGGCTCTGCTGATTCTGAAGGGTGTGAATTGTCAGCTGACTCTGCTTTTTGCGTATCCGTGGCAGGAACAGCGGCATCTGCTGCGGCTTCTGTTGGTGCTTCAGTCGCATCCGCTGCGGCATCAACGGCACCATCGCTAACTTTTGTATTGTCGGATGACTGAGAAAGTAAGCTACGAACCCGTGTTTGCATGATTTTTTCTAGCTTTTCTTGGCTTTCCAAGGTATCAGGCATGTCAATATCAATCGGCTGATTGATTAGGTCGTCAATGGTTGATAGGAATGCTTTGGTTTCAGGCGCCTCAGTATCAAAATAGGCTCTTACCCAAGTCGATGCCTGCTCTAATGACTGTTTGTAGGTAGCTTCTTGATAACGTGGTACGGCTTGCGCTGCAATTAATAGCTGAGAGCGAATGTTTTCACGTAGGTAAATGTCTTGATTTGGTGCAAGGAGAGGGGCTTCTGAGCCATCACGAGCTCGTACTGTGACAAAGTCATTTGCAAAACTTTTCCAGCTACGCGCCAAATTTTGTTTCCAATCCGAAATATCATCGCTAATGTCAGCGTTATCCTCAGCTTTCGCATCTCCACTGTTTAAATCTGCTAAACGTAAGTTATCGACTTCATTGCTTAGCTGGTTTAAACGTAAAATAATGCCGTCATAGTCAACTTGGTTGATTGCGGCTAATTTAGCCATATCACTGTTAATTGATTTACGAATGTCGAGTAGGCTTGGGTCATTCATTTCTGCCAAGCTTGAGTCAGCGCTTTTTAGCAGAACGGCCGCGGTTACTGGGTCGCGATCATTCCACAGCTTTCTTCCCGCCATTTTGACCATAAAGTCAGCTTGTGCAAGTAGCCAACTTTTAACATCAGCGCTAGATAACGCAGTAACGTGCGCTTGCAGCTCTTGCATGCGGCGGTTGAGATTCTCTTCATATTCACGAGAATGGCTTTTTATTTCAGCATTAGCCGCAACTAATGCATCTAACCGCTGCCTGTCTGAGTTTTGTTGTTCGATTAAATCACTTAATTTTTGTTTTAATTCATTGTTTTCATTGACTAAGGTGGCATTACTTTGTTGAGTGAAATAGTACAGCCCACCGCCAATAGCGATGATAATAGCGATAGCAATTACACCGCCTATCAGACCAGAACGTTTTTGTTCCGAAGAAGGTTTAGTTTTTGGGTGCTGTTGTTCTGCACCAGCTTCTGGGGTAACCGTCTCGGTTGTTTTATCGTGTTCCGTCATAAATTAGCATCCCATATCGATTGAAATTAATGCTTCTAATAAAGCATTATTATCTGCGCTATTAGCTACACAGACCTTTTGCCATCCGCCTCTGCGGGCTTGGTCTGCAATCCGTTCACTGACGACAAGTAGGCGGCGGGAAAACCACCAAGTTTGGTATTCTTCAGTGATTAATTCTTCTAACAAGGCTAACATTTGACCACTCGTGATCACAACATCTGTAATACCGGTTTGAAACCACTGCTGATTGAACAGAGCTTTATCATAATCAACCGGGTACCTTGTATAACATTCACAATAACTGACTTGCGCACCTCGAGCCCGTAATGTTGACGCGAGAAGCTCTCGCCCGCCATTTCCACGTAATAACAGGGCGTTTTTCCCTTCGAGAAATTGAAGCTCAGGGTGTGTCAGTAGTATTTCACTGGTTTCGCCTTGCTCCGCCCAACGTATGTCTTTTCCGGTTACTTGCTGAAAATATTGCCCTGTAGAGCGGCCAATTCCGTAGTAAGATAACTTATCTGACCAGCTACGCCCCATTTGTTCAAGTGTTAAATTTGCATATTCGACTGCATTTTTAGATAAAAGAAAGACTAAATCATTCGCAGTAAGGCTATCAAGTTGAGGAATAAGGGTATTTAATTCAGCACCGGGCCCTATGCGAATTAAAGGAGAGGCGAAGGCTTCCCCCCCTTTGGTGGTGATTGCCGTGATCAGCTCTGAACATGCGGGCTCAGGGCGAGTGACAAGCACTTTCATGCAGGCGGGTTTCCTTGATAGACATCCGCCAAAATATCCCTTGCACCGCGTTCAAGTAATTCTTCAGCCAATGATACCCCTGCTTGGTTAGCTTCACTTGGTGAAACTCGTCGTTCTCCACGAATAATCACACTACCGTCTGGCGCTCCAACCAAGGCGCGTAGCCATATTTTGTCATCTTGCCAAATAGCATAACTGCCAATGGGAACTTGGCAACCACCTTCAAGGCGCATATTCATTGCTCGTTCGGCAAGAACACAGGTCGATGTTGCGTCATTATTTAGTTTCGCGAGTAACTCACGGGTTTTACTATCATTTAAACGGCATTCGATGCCGACAGCACCTTGGCCAACGGCAGGCAAGCATTGTTCAGGGGCAAGGGCGGTTTTAATTCGAGTTTCTAACCCCAAACGTTTTAACCCTGCAACGGCCAAAATAATGGCGTCATATTCACCGTTATCTAGTTTTGATAAGCGTGTTCCGACATTGCCGCGTAAGTCACGAATGACTAAATCAGGGCGGAGCTCCCTTAATTGGCATTGACGACGCAAACTCGATGTTCCGACAATACTGCCTTTTGGTAGTGCCTCAAGGTTGTCATAGTGGTTTGAGACAAAGGCATCTCGGGGGTCTTCACGTTCACAAATCGTGACTAATCCTAAGCCTTCAGGAAATTCAACAGGGACATCTTTCATCGAATGAACGGCAATGTCTGCGCGCCCTTCTAATAAGGCAAGTTCTAATTCTTTGACGAATAACCCTTTCCCGCCAACTTTCGCGAGAGGTGTATCAAGGATGATGTCGCCTTTTGTCACCATAGGCACGAGTTCAACCAGCAAACCTGGGTGAAGTTGCTCTAATTTGTCTTTGACAAAGTGCGCTTGCCATAGGGCTAAAGGGCTCTTGCGCGTTGCAATACGCACGATATTTGTTGATGTCATTTTACTGTTTTCTCTGGCGAAAAATGCCGCAGATTAACCATACAATTGGCCTTAGTTTTAACATGTTAAGGATATTTTTTCCAGTTAGGCGCAAAACCACTCTCTGAATTGTTGATAACTGATTTACTTTTTCTTCCATGATGCAAGAACGCGATTCAAAATGAGATGACCTAGAATAGCTATTAAGCAATTTCTTTAGCTTATCGTGCTATCTTTCGTGTGAAACACTCTGCGGTTTGTATTAATTCGTGTTGAAGCGAGTAAGCGCAGACACTGTGCGTATTGTACTTAATATCGTTTGATTTTGCTGTTTTACTAAACAATTGGGTAAAAAGAAATTATTCCATTGAAAAACAAGGGATATTTTATAGATTAAAAAATAAAAAGCCTTTTTATACAATATGTTGAAAAGCATTTTGTATCAAAAATAAGCGTATAAAATTATGTGATCTACTTTACCCTTTTGATGCAAGGTGTTAAATTGATCACGTTTCCGACAATCCATTTGAAAATTATTTTAAATCTATCTCTATCTGTTGGGTGCTGGGAAATTCTCAGGTTTGTATTACTTTCATTCAATCAGGCGTAACCTTTGTATCTCTATATTGAAACCTTAAAACAAAGACTGGATGCGATAAACCAATTACGGTTAGAACGTGCAACAGCTTCTATGAGTGAAACCTTCTCGAAGGTTTATAGCTTGCTGCCTGTCTTGTTTCATTATCATCATCCAATGATACCTGGTTTTATTGAAGGTAATGTCCCCCATGGTGTCTGTTTTTTCTCTCCTGATACAGAGCAAAAAAAATGGTTGGCACCTTTCGAACGTTTTTTACCCACGATTGAAACCGAAGCGAATGGCGAATTACCTATTACGGGTATTTATTCGATGGGAAGCACTTCATCTGTTGGGCAAAGTCAGTGTTCAGATATTGACGTTTGGGTTTGCCATCCTTCTTGGTTGGACCACGAAGAAAAACGTTTTTTGCAAAAGAAGTGTACCTTAATTGAGCAGTGGGCTGCGTCTTTGGGGATTGATGTCACTGTTTTTTTAATCGATGAAAATCGTTTTCGCCATCATGCTAGTGGGCATATTGGTGGGGAAAACTGTGGTTCAACGCAACATATCTTATTGTTAGATGAATTTTATCGAACAGCTGTACGTATGGCGGGTAAACGTTTGCTGTGGACTATGGTGCCGGTTGAAGAAGAGCAGCATTACGATGAATATGTTATGGGGCTATATGCACAAGGCGTGCTAACACCGAATGAATGGCTTGATTTAGGTGGTTTAAGTGAGCTTTCTGCGGCGGAATACTTCGGTGCAAGTCTATGGCAGCTATACAAAAGTGTTGATTCCCCCTATAAAGCCGTATTGAAGAGTATTTTACTGGAATCCTATTCATGGGATTACCCTAACGGTAAATTATTAGCGATGGAGTTTAAGCGTCATTTACATGCAGGCGAAATTGTGTGTTATGGCTTGGACTCATACTGTTTGATGTTAGAGCGTGTGACACGTTACCTGACTGAAATTAATGATCTAACTCGTCTTGACCTTATCCGCCGTTGTTTCTACCTAAAAGTGTGTGAAAAACTATCTGAAAAAGAGGATAACACATGCTCAGGTTGGCGCCGTGATGTGTTGTCTCAATTGGTTGAATCATGGGGGTGGGGAGCAGAACGTTTGTCTATTCTCGACACACGTAATCAATGGAAAATTGAGCGTGTCCGTGAGGCACACAACGAGTTACTTGATACGATGATGCAAAGTTATCGTAATCTCATTCGCTTTGCGCGTAGAAATAATTTAAGTGTTAGTGCAAGCCCTCAAGATATTGGGGTACTAACCCGTAAATTATATGCGGCTTTCGAGGCGCTACCTGGTAAGGTGACATTAGTTAATCCACAAATTTCACCTGATTTGAGCGAAGCGCATCTCACCTTTATTTATGTACCCGAGGGGAGAGCTAACCGTAGTGGTTGGTATTTGTATAACCAAGCGCCAAATATTGAGGCCATTATTGGTCATCAACCTCTTGAATATAATCGCTATTTAAATAAATTAGTGGCATGGGCATATTTTAACGGCCTGTTGACTGAGAATACTCAGGTTTATATGCATAACGGGAAGTCTCAGTGTGATGAACGAAAGCTGCTTGAGTTGATGCATGATGTATCAAGCCATTTCCCTATCAGGTTACCCGCTCCAACGCCAAAAGCGCTTTATAGCCCTTGTGAAATCCGCCATCTTGCAATCATTGTTAACTTAGAAAAAGACCCAACACAGGTATATTCTGAGCAAGTCGTCCATGTTGATTTTAGAAAACTGGATATTTTCAGTTTTGGAGAATCACAACGGTGTCTGATTGGTAGTATTGATTTGTTGTATCGTAATTCGTGGAATGAGGTAAGAACGTTACATTTCAGCGGAGAACAATGCATGTTAGAAGCACTTAAGACCATTTTAGGGAAAATGCATCAAGATGCATCACCTCCTGAAGCAGTTGAAGTGTTTTGTTATAGTGAGCACTTACGCGGGCTGATTCGTACCCGTGTACAACAGCTGGTATCGGAGTGTGTAGAACTGCGTTTATCAAGCAACCGAAATGACCCTGGGCGTTTTAAAGCATTACGTATTGCCGGGCAGACGTGGGGTTTATTCTTTGAGCGCCTAAATGTATCTGTGCAAAAACTTGAAAATGCCGTTGAGTTCTATGGGGCTATCTCCCATAACAAACTACATGGCTGGCCAGTTAAACTTCAGGCGAAGGGTGATAACCATTTGCCTGCTGTTGTCGATGGTTATGCAAGTGAAGGGATTGTACAGTTTTTCTTTGAAAATACCGCAGATAACACGGGTTTTAATATTTACGTTTTAGATGAAGCAAATCGGGTTGAAATTTATTCCCACTGTGAAGGGTCAAAAGAAGACCTCGTCCGTGACGTGAGTAAATTCTATTCTTCTTCCCACGACCGGTTTACCTATGGTGCAAACTTTATCAATTTCAATTTACCGCAGTTTTACCAAATCATTAATCAAGATGGTAAAAACCAAGTTGTTGCATTTTCTGGTGCGACATGGCCATTTACGGCAGAAGATGATGACGTTGGGTATGAAAGGCAATCTAGCCAACCACAGCACCCACAAGCACATTATTATTGATGGTAGGCAGTTTTGCGCTGCCCACCGTATAAATTCGTAAAGCTTAGAACGAAAAGGGCTCTTGGCTTTGAAAAGCAATTGCCTCGGCTAGTTTAGTTTTGAATTCATGCCCTGAACGGTCACAAACCCAATTACCTTGTTTATAATCATAATGGTACCCACCCTGTTTAGTTGCTAACCATATTTGGTGGAATGCCTCTTGTTTGTTAATAATAATTTTACTGCCATCTTCAAAGCTAAGAGTCATCACACCACCATTGATTTCACAATCAATATCGGCATCACCCTCATAATTATCTAAATGCTCCTCGATGGTGCTCAGTAGCGTTTCTGCTAGCTGATGAAATTCGCTGTCATTCACGATTAATTTCCTGTTTGCTCACAATGGTTTAATTGAAATTATTATTGTTAATTGAAATTATAGGAGGGAACCTGCATTGGGGTCAATCTCAGCATACCCGCTAAAAATTTCAGACTAAATTTAGCCTAAAGTATATAATATTAACATGCTGGATAAACAGGCGTGATTTGCGAGGCCACTCCTGTTATTGTGTAAAATATCAGATGTCAAAAGTGAGTATTACGGGCGAAAAAGAATGAAAAAAAGTTTAATTGGGCTTAGTGCACTAGTTGTTTTATTTACCCTTTCTGGCTGTGGCTTAAAAGGCCCGTTGTATTTTCCGCCGGAAGAAACTGCAGCTCCGGCTAAGGCATCTGATGTGCAATCTACCGCACAAGACAGTACTGCCAAAGAGCATGCTCAAACCACGAATAATCAGTAAGTCGCCTCTATGGAGCGTGAAATGCAATTTTCTAAAATGCATGGCTTAGGCAATGACTTCATGGTTGTTGATGGCGTTACACAAAATGTGTATTTTTCGCCTGAATTGATTTGTCGGTTAGCAGATAGGCATACAGGCGTTGGGTTCGATCAACTACTATTAGTTGAAGCCCCTTATGACCCTGACCTTGATTTTCATTATCGTATTTTTAATGCGGATGGCAGTGAAGTCGCTCAATGTGGTAATGGAGCCCGCTGTTTTGCTCGTTTTGTTAGGCTCAAAGGCTTAACGAATAAGCAAAAAATAAAAGTCAGCACTCAGTCGGGTCGTATGACATTAACCATAAATGAGAATGATGATGTCTGCGTTAATATGGGCGAACCTGATTTTGAACCACAGAGAGTGCCATTTCGCGCAGTTAAAGAAGAAAAGACCTATATTATTCGAGCACAAGAACGTACAGTGCTGTGTGGGGTTGTCTCAATGGGTAACCCGCATTGTGTCATTCAAGTTGAAAGTATTCATACGGCAGAAGTCGAAGTTTTAGGCCCCGCTTTAGAAAATCATGAGCGTTTTCCAGAACGTGCCAATATTGGCTTTATGGAAATTATCAGTGCTGACCATATTCGCTTGCGCGTTTATGAGCGTGGAGCAGGGGAAACTCAAGCTTGTGGTAGCGGAGCATGCGCAGCTGTCGCGGTTGGGATTACTCAAGGGCTACTAGCGAAGCGGGTTAAAGTCGATTTGCCGGGGGGCTCATTAGATATTTCTTGGGAAGGTCCTGGGTCACCTCTTTATATGACAGGTCCTGCAACGCATGTTTATGATGGGGTCATTCAACTCTAATTTTGAATAGCCGAAGAGGAAAAAATGGATAAAACCAAAAAAGCACAGGAAATGGTTCATCAAATTGATGAGCTTGATGTCGTGCGCTATTTAACGGAAAACCCTTATTTTTTTCTTCGTAATGCACAGCTGTTGGAGCAACTAAAAGTCCCACATGTTGTGCGGGAAGCGATTTCATTGCCTGAGTTAGTCATGAGCCGTCAACGGTTGAAAATCAAAGAGCTCGAACAAGATATTCGGTTTATGGTTGAGCAAGCTCATGAAAATGTAGAGCTTTTTGATGAGTTGTTAGTGTTGGTGATTGAAATGTCATCAGCAGAAAGTTTACAGCAAATGCTGTTAGCGCTAAACCGTTGGGCAAAAAAACTGGGTTTATCCGGTGCTCAGGTACGCTTGTTTAGTGACAGTTGGCATTTGTCTGCACCTTTGGATGCACATCAATTAGTTATCTCGCGTCGTGTTTTTGAACCAGTGAGGATTCAACGCTTTGGTGATAAGCGTAACTACCTCGGCCGGTTAAATGGCCCTGAAATCCAACTACTTTTACCTGATGCGTTAAATGTCGGCTCAGTCGCCATTTCATTGTTTGGTCATCATGGTGAATCAGGTATGGTCATTTTTACTAGCCGTGATCGTGAACATTATCAACATGGTATGGGAACGGTCATGTTGGAGAAAGTCGCTCAAATTCTACCGAGGTTATTATGCCAATGGATAGAACGCCTGTAAAAAACCAGCCGGAAGGGCTGATGAGCCAAATTGAGGCCTTTCTGTATTATCTGCGTGTTGAACGCCGGTTAAGTCCGGTTACTATTACTAACTATCGTCGCCAACTGAGCGTTATTGTGGAGATGTTAGCCTTATTAAATATCCACGAATGGCAAAAAGTGGATGCGGCGATTGTGCGCAACATTGCGGCTAAAAGTCGCAAATCGGGTTTACAAGCAGCAAGTATGGCGTTGCGGTTATCATCGCTGCGTAGTTTTTTTGATTGGATGGTACACCAGGGGGAATTACCCGCAAACCCCGCAAAAGCAATCCATGCCCCTAAATCCAAAAAGCGACTTCCTAAGAATATGGATGTGGATGAAGTCTCCCAACTTTTGAATATGGATAGCGGCGACCCTCTTGTTGTACGTGACCGAACGATGCTTGAAGTGATGTATGGCGCGGGGTTACGCTTATCTGAACTAGTCGGGCTAGATGTTCGCCATCTTGATTTAAATACGGGCGAAGTGTGGGTAATGGGGAAAGGGAGTAAAGAGCGCAGAGTGCCAATGGGTAAAACTGCGGTGAGTTGGCTACAACGTTGGCTTGAGATGCGAGAGCTCTATGACCCTGAAGATGACGCCGTTTTTATTTCAACCCAAAGCGGTAAACGTATTTCGAATCGGAACGTACAGAAACGTTTTGAGCAATGGGGAATAAAACAAGGGGTTAATAGCCACATTAATCCCCATAAATTACGCCACTCTTTTGCGACACATATCCTTGAATCAAGTGGGAATTTACGTGGAGTGCAAGAACTTCTTGGGCATGCAAATTTATCAACAACACAAATCTATACGCACCTTGATTTTCAGCACTTAGCAAACGTGTATGATGTGGCTCATCCGAGAGCAAAGAGGGAGAAACCTTAATGCATTTTTACCGTCCGTTATCACCCATTCTGGCGATCACGTTTGATTTGGATGACACGCTTTACGATAACCACCCAGTTATTGATAAAACGGAAGAAGAAGTTTTACGTTTTGTTCGTGAATATGATCCGCGCTTTAATCATTTTAGTAATGAAGATCTTTATGCTTTTCGCCGTCTTGTTGAAGAACAAGAGCCTGATATTTATCATGATATATCACGTTGGCGTTGGCTCTCTTCCAAAATGATGCTTTGCCATTATGGTTATTCGAAAGAAGCGGCACAAAAAGGGGCGGATGACATCATGGCGCATTTCACATATTGGCGAAATAGAATCGATGTCCCGAAATCCACCCATGAAACATTGTGCCAACTTGCAGAAAAAGTTCCGTTGGTGGCGATTACTAATGGTAACGCAGAGCCGGAAGCATGTGGGTTAGGCCAATATTTTCAATTTGTATTGAAAGCGGGGCCTGATGGGCGCTCAAAGCCATTTTGTGATATGTATCGTTTAGCAGCAAAGCGACTTGAAATTGAGCCACAATTTATTCTTCATGTCGGGGACAACCTGTTAACGGATGTTGAAGGTGCAATTAACAGCGGTATGCAAGCTTGCTGGATAAACACAGAACAAAAAACACTGATGGAAGAGAAAGAGGGTCGTTTATTACCGCATGTAGAAATTTCGCGGTTGGATTCTCTCTTATCATTGGTATAATTATTTCCTGTATAAAAATACAGTGGCAATAGCCATTGTTAATAACCTCACAGTGGTATTAACCACTGTTTTGCTTTGATGGTAACTATGGACGTCTCTTATCTGCTTGAAGGCCTTAATGACAAACAGCGCGAAGCGGTTGCCGCCCCGCGTACCAATTTACTTGTCCTTGCGGGGGCAGGTAGTGGTAAAACTCGGGTGCTAGTGCATCGAATTGCATGGCTGATGTCTGTGGAAAATGCTTCCCCATTTTCAATTATGGCAGTGACGTTCACGAACAAAGCGGCAGCAGAAATGCGCCATAGAATCAATCAATTGATTGGTACTAGTGAAGGCGGTATGTGGATAGGAACATTCCATGGCTTAGCGCATCGTTTATTACGCCAACATTATATGGATGCCAATTTACCGCAGGATTTTCAAATTCTCGATAGTGATGACCAATACCGTTTAATTCGTCGCTTACTTAAGGCGATGAATTTAGATGAAAAACAATGGCCACCACGTCAGGGTATGTGGTACATAAACGGTAAAAAAGATGAGGGTTTGCGTCCTCAGCACATTGAAGCTTACGGAAACCCAGTCGAAGCCACATGGCTAAAAGTATACCAAGCTTACCAAGAAGCCTGTGATAGAGCCGGACTGGTGGATTTTGCTGAGCTATTATTACGTGCCCATGAACTGTGGTTAAACAAGCCCCATGTACTACAGCATTATCGTGAGCGCTTTACGAATATTCTCGTCGATGAATTCCAAGATACCAATAATATCCAATATGCATGGATCCGTGTACTCGCTGGGGAAACTGGCAAAGTCATGATTGTTGGTGATGATGACCAATCAATCTATGGCTGGCGTGGGGCTCAAGTAGAAAATATCCAGCGCTTTCTCAATGATTTTCCTGGTGCAGAAACTATCCGCCTTGAGCAAAACTACCGTTCAACGAATAATATATTAAAAGCGGCGAACGCATTGATCGCGAATAACAGTGACCGCTTAGGGAAAAATTTATGGACAGAAGGCGGAGATGGTGAACCCATTTCCCTCTACTGCGCTTTTAATGAGTTAGATGAAGCACGTTATGTGGTTGGGCGCATTAAACAATGGCATGAAAATGGTGGAGCCCTACAAGATTGTGCCATGCTGTACCGGAGTAATGCACAGTCTCGTGTATTAGAAGAGGCGCTCATCCAAGGTGCTATGCCATATCGTATTTATGGTGGGCAACGTTTCTTTGAACGCCAAGAGATTAAAGATGCACTTTCTTATTTAAGATTAATAGCAAATCGTAATGATGATGCTTCCTTCGAGCGGGTGGTCAATACACCAACACGTGGCATCGGAGATAGAACATTAGATACTGTTCGCCAAACTGCACGGGATCAACAACTAACATTATGGGAAAGTTGTGAGTACTTACTTCGCGAGCAGGTGTTGGGAGGTCGGGCAGCCGCTGCAATCGAGCGTTTCTTAGAATTAGTCGATGCATTAGCTAAAGAAACCCAAGACATGCCATTACACGTCCAAGCTGATCGAGTCATTAACGACTCAGGCCTACGAGCGATGTATGAGCAAGAAAAAGGCGAAAAAGCACAGGCTCGAATTGAAAACTTGGAAGAGTTAGTCAATGCAACCCGTGATTTCAGCTATCAAGACGAAGACCAAGACTTAATGCCATTGCAGGCTTTTCTTTCTCATGCAGCATTGGAAGCAGGAGATGGACAAGCGGATGTTAGTCAAGATGCCGTTCAATTGATGACTTTGCATTCGGCTAAAGGCCTGGAGTTTCCAGTTGTATTCATTGTGGGAATGGAAGAAGGTATGTTCCCAAGCCAAATGTCGATGGATGAAAGTGGTCGTCTTGAAGAAGAACGTCGCCTTGCTTATGTCGGTATTACCCGAGCAATGGAAAAACTGACTATCACCTACGCTGAAAGTCGTCGTTTATATGGCAAAGAAGTTTATCACAGGCCTTCTCGTTTTATCGGTGAGCTACCAACCGAGTGTGTTGAAGAAGTTCGTTTGCGAGCGCAGGTTTCAAGACCAGTTAGCCATCAACGCCTTGGTACCCCGATTAGCCAAAATGATTCGGGTTATGCATTAGGGCAGCGTGTAGTTCATCCTAAATTTGGAGAAGGCACGATTATTAACCTTGAAGGTAGTGGTGAACACTGTCGTTTACAAATCGCTTTCCAAGGCCAAGGAATTAAGTGGCTGGTGGCTTCATATGCGAAGCTTGAGAAACTGTAATAGACAAGTATAAATAAAGTAGAAATCTGAATAATATTTCTACTTTATTTATTTAAATGAAATATAGGTTTAAAATAATTATAATTTGTTTTTATTATACAAATAATAAATTAGTCACTCCTTTGTCTTTAATATAAGATAAAAACGCAATATAGATATCAAATTATGTTTTTAATTATATGAAAATCAAAGGAATTAATATGAAAATTGATTTTAATTTAAATAGTTATGATTTTAAAAAAATAGACTCGTTAATTTTTTCTGCTGAAAATCGTTTAAATAAAATTAAGAAACTGAAGTCTTCATTAGTAATGAAAATTCAAGATGAATATGGTTATGAATATTTATCTGAAAAAACAAATATAAATAGTGAAGTGACCGCTAAAATAGATGAGGTGAATAAAGCTATTAAATTTTTTGAAGGTAATTTACTAGCAATGAAAAATCTTGCTAGCAAATATAACAAGGAAAATATCGGTAATGAGATTTTATATTTTGAGGCTAGTAAGTTTTCTAAGTATAAAATAGAGTTGGAAATAAATAAGCAAAATAAAAATATTGGTGGTGACCATAAACTACTAGAAAGTATTTTTGTAATCAAAAAAATCCCTCATGAGACAAAAGAGGGTATGTTAAATCATGAAAAATCTACTTTAGTAAAGATAAATAATGAAATAACCCATCTAAATACTTCGTTTAATAAAGTTAAAACAGGTATTGTATCTATCTCAATAAATTATCATAACGCTAAGCTAAAATCATTGAAAAATAGAGCATCTAAGTTATTAGAAGATGAACGAAAAATTGATTTACAGTTAGATAACATAGAAATTGAGACAATAAAAAATAAAAAAGAGATAGATGATGAAATTGAAAAATTTGTTTCGTCTATAAATGATTTGAAATCTCGTTCAGTACAGCTATTAAATAAAGGAAGAGCTTGGGGCTCCAGTTCGGTTGTTACTGATAAATATAGCCAAAAACAGATAGATGATTCGATGAGAATGTTAGAGGAAAAAGTTCATAAAAATGTAAAAGTATTTGATGAACAATTAAATGTGTTTAAAGGCCTAAGTGAGTTGAACGAACATAAAACTAATTCAGAAATAGAAGAAATAAGGTCATTACGTAGAAATATTTCATTGTATAGAGTAGAAAGCCCTAGCATAGCAAAAGATAAGCATGTATTAAATGAGTTAAGTAGGATAAGTGAACTACAGGAATCAAATTTACTAAAAGTATTAGACGAATTAAATCAATATATTGATAAGCTAAATATTGAAATGGAAAAACAAGGCGAATTAGAAGTGAATTCAGGGCCTTTTAAAAATCATCTATCTTTAAATATTAAAAGATATAATGAAGAAATGCATAGCATTAAAGAAACTATCAAAGATGTTGAACTTCACTGGTCAATTCGTTCTCAAAAAATGATTGAAAATCAAGATGGTAATACATTAGTTCAACCCGTAATTCAAAGCGAATTAATTTCAGAACGAATTACGGCTTTCCAATCGGCGGAAGAGGGGAATAGTGAAGTAAATAAAAACCTAGGGCAGGTAAGTCTTCTTAACCCAGTGGCACGTTGTTCTTGTGGTGGTATTGGAAGAACTGCATTCTGCTAAGTCAATCAATCGTTTAATTTGATTTTATAGTAAGCACTCAATATGGATGGAGTGCTTTTTTACTATGGAATGAGTATGTTATTTATGTAATTTTGAATCTCTTTTCTAGTTTACTCTATGATAACTATCACTATCTTTTTAGTGATTGACTTTGATATGCCGTATCAATCATCAGGATTTAAGTTTTTAATTTTAAAACTATATCTCAATGAAGTATAAAATATTACCTAATTAACTTTTCTAAGACTCATCATGTCAATGGATAAACTTATTGATTCACTTTCCTCACAAGGTTGGTATGTGTGGGACGATTTCATGAGCCTGCAACATATACAAACCATCAAAAATAGTATCCCAGATACCCTACAGGATGCACGTATTGGGCGCGGCGATACCTTACAAGGAAATAAAAGTATTCGTGCTGATCAAACTATTTGGCTAGAACCTGAAATGGGGGAGCCTATCGTTAATTATCTCGATAAAATGGAGCAGGTTAGGCAAGAGCTTAACTGCCAGCTTTATCTTGGTCTGCGTGATTTTGAAACGCATTTCTGCCGTTATCCTAATGGTGGGTTTTATAAAAAGCATCTTGATAACCCAAGAGGACAAGGGCGTCGCAAGGTAACCACTGTTTTATATATGAATGAAGCATGGCAAGCTGGAGATGGAGGTGAACTTGTTGTCTATGATAAAGAAAACAATCAATTGTTTGAATTGGAACCGCTTGCAGGTCGAATAATTTTTTTTATGTCTGAAGAATTTCCACATGAAGTGTTACCGACTCAACAAAAACGAGAAAGTATCGCAGGCTGGTTTTTAACAGAAAAATTACTCTAATCCGTTCAGGCTATTACCACCTCTTATTGAGGTGGCTGATAGAGATTCTTCCATATTTATAATATCTAATTAATATTATATTATTTTCTTTAAAATTTAAGATTAACTCTATTCAATTTAACTTGTTTTAATCGGTTATATCAGCCATTTTACTTGTGATTTTTCAATGTACATATAAAAGGAGCTTGTAGATGAACAGCGTTGATAAATTTGGTTATGGTGATAAGCAGATTCAACAAGGAATGAGTATCATGGAATATGAAAAACAATTAGAAACAGCATTTAATAGCTTAATGAATAAAAATAAGGGTGATATTGTACCTATTAATTATGATGTTGATCATTCGTCACTAATACAAACAACAAATTGTTTTTCTTCACAAAAAGAATATAGTTTTATCATTGAACCAAATTATTATATTGCTGAATGTCAATTTAATAATTCAATGTGTTATTTAGTGAATTAAATATTGTCTGGGTAGTAAAGCACAAAACAGTAAGGTAGATATCTTAAATTATATACCACCTCTTATCTGAGGTGGCATTGTTTTATTTTAAACGTTTAAATTCATTTCCTGAAAAAGTAATTACAGCGTTTCCTCTTTCAATTTGATAATGGGAATGATGACGTTGTTTATCCAGTTCATTAAGTTGCTGCGATTGATGTTCATTCAATTTCCATTGAATTAACTGTTTCGCAAGCTTTTTGTTAGCGTGCTGGCTGCGTTCAGATTGCACTTTGACAGTGATACCCGTAGCGACATGTTTTGCTCTAACCGCAGACGAGGTTTTATTAACGTGCTGCCCTCCAGCCCCCTGTGCTTTAGTAAATTCAAACTCAATTTCACTCTCTTCAATTGGTTTAATGGGAGAGAAACGGGTGACACTCAAAAACCAATTTTTACGTTTATGTCGTGGCCTAATTTGGCTTTGGCACTGCCATTGAATAGTGCCAGTCCATTTTTGGGATAGTATTTCTGCATTCTCACCCTCCAATGAAATTAAGGCAGATTTCAGTCCGTAGCGTGATGGAAAAAACTCAAGTGTATCGGCAATGACTGAAAGCTTTTTAGCTTCTTGGAAAAAACAAGCAAGTGCTTTTTCCACCGCTATGCAACATTCTTCAGGCCCCTGCGCAGAGGAAAACTGTAATAATATCATTAGCAATCTCCACTGGTTTTATAGGTTATAACAGGTTTAAGGCGTGCAACAACTTGGATGATGCCAATATTCACCATGCTTTCAATTACAGTATCAATAGATTTATAAGATTGAGGGGCTTCTTCGTAAATCAATTGTTTGTTTGCGCAGATAACACGGCTACCTAATACCGTCCTTGATAATTGAGTCGGTGTATATTTATGTGATAAACGCCCTTTACACTCAGCCCGCATCCACTTCCGTCCAGCTCCATGAGCAAGAGAATTCAGACAAACTTCACTTGGTTGTGGAGAAACGAGATAACTGTAATCACCTCGAGAACCAGGGATAACGACTAGCCCGCGATCTGATGGTGTCGCTCCTTTTCGATGTATCCACCCTTCAATACCATTGATTTTACAGGATTCAACTAGGTTATGATTAAGGTCGAGTACGAGTTTACCCTTTGACTTTACTTGTTGCAGCATACGTAAACCTATCATTTGCCGATTTAGTTGGGCAAAGTCCAATGCATTCTGATGAGCTTCCAGATAATCTTTTGCATCTTGAGTATTGTCTATAAGTCCATCATGACTATATTTTTCTACATGTTGGCGAAGGATTGATTGGCCTAAGCCACGAGAGCCACTATGCACTAATAACAGTAATTGTTGTTTATTTAATCCACATATGCTGAACAATTCTGGATTTAATATTTCATCAACGCCCTGAAATTCAGCAAAATGATTTCCGCCACCAATAGAACTTAATGATGACATAAAGTCATGTGATTGCATGTTATTTGGAACATGCTCTTCAAGCCATGACAAAGGCGCATGATCTGACATTTCAGAAAGTTGTTTTTCGAGTTTATCGAGGTTAACTTTCGATTTTTTAATATCAGTTTGGAACAGCGCCATTCCACAACCGATGTCATTACCAACTAGCGCAGGATAAAAGCGCTTGGTTGAGAAAAATGCCGCACCAATTGGGTATCCACGGCCTGGATGTAGGTCAGGCATGCCAACAACAGAGACCATATTAGGTAAGTTTGCGGTTGTTTGTAACTGTTGGATTGCTTTACTTTCAATCCATGTTGATTCTGTGGCGATATAGCTGACTTGCTGATCCACAGTATGTAAGGTATTGCCCATAAGCTATTAACTCATTTTTAATTGAAAAATAAGGTGAATTAGCAGGCAAAATTAAGAAAATAGATTAACTAACGAGAGTGGCTATTTCTGAGTGTGCCCGCAAAGAGTTTGATTAATTGTTGTCATGGTAAACCTCCTTGCAGTTAGTAGATGAATATAAAACGCTGCGGATACTAACGGTAACTTTTTTCTTTTGCAAGGGCTATTTTAAAGATAGCCGATTTTTAGCCTTTTTCTTAAACCAATATATAAAATCAATATGTAAATTAATTAATATTATACGAACTAATAATTAGATAATTAAATTTATATTTTTATTTATTCCAATGGAATTGAGCGTGAGTGAAATATAAAAGTTTGCTATCATTTGGGCGGGTGCTTGAGCCTTTCTGGTTCAAGCTTATTATATTGGATAAAATGTTTGGGTTAGAAATGGAAAAGCCCCGTTAGTTATTATTAACCAACGAGGCCCAAACCTAACCGAACAATTAGGATTGTGCCTCTTAACTATTAAGAGGTCAAGGGAAATGAGCAAGTTCGCAGTGATTGCGTTTGTTTCGGCGTGTATTACCGTGTTCGGTATTTCACTATTAATGCGGGATAGGCTTTGCCTAATTGTCATTAGTCATGGAAATACAGTTGTTCAAACAACGTTTTCTTACGAAGAATAATGTTGCTTTACGAGGGAGTTTATTCCCTCGTAATTTCCCGATTTAATTGTGAGTATTCAGGTTTGGAATTAAGTGCCCAATTAAAAACACCCCAAGATATTATTGAATCTTTGGGGTGTTTATTTAATTAGTTATCTAAATAAATAATTAAGCAATATGTACAGTTTTTCCACCAATAATTGTACGTAATACTTTTACATTTTCAATATCATCAGCAGGGATCTCAAATACATTGCGATCTAGCACGATCATATCAGCAAATTTTCCAGCCTCTAATGAGCCGAGTACATCTTCACGGTGCTGTGCATAAGCAGAGTCAATGGTTGCAGAGCGCAAAACTTCAATTACCGTCAAATCTCGGTCATTATCGAGTCTCGGTGCTTTTTGGCCATTAATATCGCGGCCACGGCGTGTCGCTGCGACTTTTAAATCATACCACTCATCGAAATCATCGATTGGCCAGTCACTACCAAATGCAACAACCGCGCCAGCATCGACAAATTTAGCGATGGGTTCAAGTTGCTCAAAACGTTCATCACCGAGCATTTTTTTCTCAAAAGCCGCTAGCTCTGGAGTTGGGGCTGCCCACTGGAAAGATAAACAAGCGATGGTTTTTAAGCGCGCAAAACGGGCGTAATCATCCGCATGGACTAGTTCATTGTGAGCGAGTCCTGGGCGAATATCTTTTTCTGGGTGCGCTGCTCGCATTTTTTCAATCGCATCTAATACGATGGAAACGGCACCTTCACCAACAGTATGCAAGTGAGGGTCATAGCCTGCTGCGGCAATTTTTTCCATTAATTCATCAAGAATTTCAGCTGTGAAATACAGATCACCATAGTTATCCGTTTCTACCCAATTAGGCGTGTCATCTGTGCCTTGATTAATGCGGTATGGCTGCAATAACGACGCTGTCATTGTTGGAAATTGCATGACACCATCAACAAACATTTTAATATTATTCAAGCCAATACCTGGGGTTGGTGTCCAATCAGCTTGGTGCCATTTTTTGGCAAATGCAGCGGCTTTATCCACGGCTGCCGCTACTGAAGCAACATCTGGTGTTTCATCGGGGGTGATTTCACGAGCAGCTTGGAAACGGATCGTAAGGTCACCACGTTGCTGTAATTGAGAAAAGGCTTCAAGCTGTTGTTCTGAAACGCGGGCGTCCATCACCATAGTCACACCTTGCTGGTTAAGTACTTTCTGTACTAATTCAGCAACTTCAATTGCTTGGTCGTCACGAATTGAAGGAATGCTATCGGCAGCACGCATAGCGGGTGCATCTTCAAGGATGCCATTCAACTCACCGTTCTCGTATTTGCCAATTTTACCATCAGGTGGCTCAGGCGTGTCTTTAGTGATACCAAATAGTTCGAGAGCACGGCTATTGGCTAGCAATGTATGGCAGTCATTTGAAAATAATACGACAGGGCGTTTTGTATTGAGCTTGTCCATATCTTCACGATACATATCAACACCCGCCGGGATCATTCCTTGACGTAGCCATGCAGTGACTTTGAGCCAATCATTTTCCCCGGTACGAGGGTCTTTATCGAGGTGATCTTGTACACGCTCTAAAATTTGCTCGATAGTTAACGATTCATAATTTAAATGACAACCGAAGAGTTGAATACCGCCCCAAAAAGGGTGCATGTGACCATCAATGATACCAGGCATCATCATTTTGCCTTCGAGATCGATACTCTCTGTTTCAGGGCCAACATACTGATGAAGTTCATCAGAAGTGCCTGTGGCAAGAATGTAACCATCACGAACAGCAACCGCATCGACAACGCGATTTTTATCATCCGCAGTATATATATAACCGTTAAAATAAATAACGTCAGCTAATTGATTATTCATTGTAAACCGTCTGTATCAGTGGTGCTTTGGTGGCACCAGAGCTAAAAAAACAGCGGGGAAGGCAAGTGCTCCCCCGTAATCATTTATAAGACTTGAAATGCTTAGTTAATAATCATTTCAGTTTCATCGTCAGAGATTGCAGGTGGACGACGAGTAAAACCATGGGTCAGCAGTGCTAAGTAAATTGCCCCTGCGGCTAGCCACCATAAACCCACTTTAAAGGCTTCGCTATCAAGGCTTGTCCATAACCATAATGTTAGGATAACACCAATAGAAGGCATAATCAGGCAAGTGATAATTTTTGTATTATCCAGCGGTGCTTTACGGTCAATGTAAAAATGTTTAATGACCGATAAATTCACAAAAGTGAATGCAATTAAGGCACCAAAACTAATCATTGAGGCGACCATGCTGAGTGAAAGCACTAATGAAAGCAGTGATGCTAACGCAACAAAGATAATTGAGTAAACCGGTGTATTGAGTCTTGGATGCAGATAAGCAAACAGCGAACGTGGTAACACACCTTCACGGCCCATCGCATAGAAAATACGCACAATACTGGCTTGTGAGGTCATTGCCGAGGCAAATACACCGATAACATAAGCGGTGATAAAGCTAGAAGCCATCATCGCACCACCAACTTGTTTCATTACCGCAAGGCTAGCAATATCGGTATTAGGAATGAAATCTTGCCACATCGGGTAAACCAAGTGCGCACCATAGGAAATGATGACAAATAGCGTACCTGCGATAAACACGGTGTATAGAATCGCTTTTGGTAACGCACTACGTGCATCTTTGGTTTCTTCTGCCATGGTGGAGATCGCATCAAAGCCAAGGAAGGCTAGGCATAGCACCGCTGCACCGGCAAATAACCCTGATACTTGTTCTGACATTACCGTAATAGGTGCCAATAAAGCATCAGTATCCAATACAAACGAAGTTTTAAAACTTAAGTATAGGAACACTGCGATAAATACAAATTGCATTAAAATGATTAGCATATTCATTGAGGAAACTAATTTAATTCCCAAAATATTCATAATGCTAACAATTGTGATGGTACTGCAAATAATCACATACATTGGGATATCGGGGAACGCTTCATGAACAAAGATCCCAATTGCAATGTAGTTAATAATTGGCAGAAAGAGATAGTCGAGCAATTGTGCCCAACCCACTAAAAACCCGAGTGTGCCGCCAAAGGTTTTTTGCACGTATGAATAAGCAGATCCTGAAAGAGGAAGTGCGCTTGTCATGCGGCAATAGCTCATGGCGGTAAAAAAGACGGCAGCTAATGTAATTAAATAAGCGATAGGCAGATGGCCCTCACTCAATACAGTAACTTGTCCATAGGTGGTGAAAATTCCGAGTGGCACCATATAAGCCAGCCCGAAAAAAACTAACGCAGGAGTGGTCAGTACGCGTTTCATTTGAACGGTATTCTGTTGCATTTTTAAGCCCTTCCCAAAAGCCCTTAACAACGTTAACTCTGTCTGAATGCACAGGCCGAGTGAACCTAAAATGCAGCCGTACTCGTCATACTTCGAATCACAACGTTGTTGGCTTCACTCGTTCGCACTAGTCACATACTTTTGTATGCTCCTAGCGACTCTCTTGCTTGCCGCCTAGTTGTGTTTTCGAATTATTTAGAGTCGTACTCGTCATACTTCGAATCACAACGTTGTTGGCTTCGCTCGTCGCCTAGTTATGTTTTCGAATTATTTAGAGTCTTAACGCTACATGGTTGTATTAAATTAAATCTTAGAGCCGTCTGCATTCAATTTCAGAAAACCTCGCACCAGGACATTTTTAAAATGAAATGTCATCGTGCGCACTTTAATGAAACGTCAGTGATGAATCGGACCATCACCATCCGCTGGGGTGAATACAAGCGGCGTACAATATAATTACCAAGTTCCTATTAAGCAATCATTAATTGAAAAAAATAAACAACTACTTTTATTTCAAAGAGTTGTTTGATGGATGTGTTTATTAATTGAAGTGGATTTAAGATAAGTTAAATGATAGCTATTATGTATAGAAAATCAAGATGAATTTTTTCTGTTTAACTTATTGATTTTATGTGATTAAATTTATTTTGTTACAATTGCGTATATATAGATAAGAACAAAAAGATTTAAATTAATTTTAATTTATCATGTGGTAGATAAAGAATTTACTACTTAATTAAATAGCCTATTTGCATTAATTAAATTAACTATTTGAGTTCCATATAATGAAACACCGACTTCGTTTAGAATATAAAACGAGAGTCGGTATTTAATATTAACGCTATTTACCGGCTATCTGAGTTTCTGTAAACAGTTAGCCATTATTTTTTTCTCAGTTTCTGCTGGGTATATAATGCATCTAATGTAAATAAAATTAATGCAACCCAGATAAACCCAAAAGTGACTAACAATTCAGGTGTCATAACTTCACCGTACACAAAGACGGCGAGTAAGAACATAATACTTGGCCCCATATATTGGAAAAAGCCTAGCGTTGAAAGCCTTAAATGGTTAGCTGCTTCTGTAAATAGTAACAGTGGCACTGTAGTAATTACCCCGGCAGCAATCAGAAGTGCATTCAAATGCCAATCATTCATTGCCATATCACTCGTTGGACTATCTGCAAAAAATAATAAGAAGATAATCCCGACAGGAAGCAGCCAAAGTGTTTCGAATGTCATTCCTGTTTGTGCGTCGACCCCTAATTTTTTACGTAATAATCCATAGGTGGCAAATGTAACAGCTAAACTTAGCCCAATCACAGGCACTGAGCCAAATTGCCAAAGCTGGATCAATACACCTGTTAGTGCAAGACCAACAGCAATCCACTGCATGCGGCGAAAACGTTCTTGTAAGAATAGCATTCCAAACAGTACGTTAACTAGTGGGTTAATAAAGTAACCTAAGCTAGCTTGTAGCATATAACCATTATTAACTGCCCAAATATAAATTAACCAGTTACAAGCAATTGTCGTTGCCGTTACACCAAGAACTAATATTTTCTTTGGTTGCTTTAGTACTTGGCGAACATAACTCCAATGCCGTGAAACTGTTAATAATAAAATCATAAAGAAAAATGACCAAATAATACGATGAGTCAGGATTTCTTCTGCGGGCACTTCTTGGATGCTTTTAAAATAAATAGGTGCGACACCCCAAATAAAATAGGCGCCTAAGGCACATAACACGCCTTTGGTAGTATTTTGCTGGCTCATTGTTGGCTCTGAAATTGAATTAAAGACTAAAAAGATACTTATACAGAGAGACCGAGCCGATTTAAGCGGCTCGATTTTTGATACCACTAATGTGACATTGCTCAGGTTTTTTTACAAGTTATTAGTTTAGTAGGTGACTAATTATTTATATTTTATTTCTATCCAACCAGATAAGTTGCCGTTGCTGTTGCAATATGCTGGTTGTTTTCGTTATGAAGCTCGCAGCGGGTAACGGCTATTTTATTGCCGTCTCTTAATAAGCTAGCACTAGCAGTAAAAATTTGCCCTCGACCGGGGCGTAAATAATCAACTCGTAAGTCGATTGTCCCCATTCGGGACATTTTATCGACAATCTCGGTGTGGGTTAATGGATTAATACGCTGCAAAATACGATTGATGCATACCATCCCCCCTGCAACATCTAAAACCGAAGCGATCACACCGCCATGTAAAATGTTCTGAGTAAAATTACCAATTAATTGTTGACGATTTTCAACAGTAAGCTGAACAAAGTCATCATTTAAACTCATTAATTTAATACCAAGTAGCTGGTTAAATGGCATTTTATAAATAAATGCATGGCTCATTAAGTCACTGGCTTCTTCTAAAGTATAAGTACGGTCATTCATCGTTTTCATCCTTTAAAAATATGTGAATGATAAGTTAACATTATGTGTAAATTATGTCTCTAACAAACGAATGAATAATCTTTCAACAGTTATTCAGTTTTGTGTGTAAAATAGGACAAACTTTTTTTGGACGATGTTGAAAATAGGAATGACTAATGCGCGCTTTACCGATTTTGTTAAGTGCAGTGCTCTGCTTTTGGTCTGCTTCATTGTTTGCGACTGAAAATACAGGTGTTCAGCCTGAAGAAGATGTCAAAAATACCTTGCCAATACGTGGAAGCATCATTTCAGGATTACTGCAACACCATGATAACCCATTTGTGCTGTATCCATATGAATCGAATTATATCCTTTATACCTATACATCCTCGATGAATAAAGAAGCCATTTCTAGCTACAATTGGGGTGATGATGCGTTAAAGGACGAAGTTAAATTTCAATTAAGTTTAGCGTTTCCATTATGGGCGGGTATTGCGGGTGATGACTCAATTTTAGCTGTTTCTTATACTCAGCGTTCTTGGTGGCAGCTAAGTAATAAAAAAGAATCTTCACCATTTAGAGAAACTAACTATGAGCCTCAAGTGTTTGTTGGCTGGTTAACCGACTACCAATTTGCGGGTTGGACGTTGCGTGAGATTGAAACAGGTTTTAACCACGAGTCAAATGGTCGTTCAGAGCCTACTTCTCGCAGCTGGAACCGAGTATATGCAAGGGCAATGGCGCAAAATGGTAACTGGCAAGTTGATCTCAAACCTTGGTACCGCATTCATGAAAGTGAAGGGCGTGATGATAATTCTGATATTACCAAATATATGGGTTACTATCGCTTAAAAGTAGGGTATGCGTTGGGAGACAGCGTGTTTACTACGACTGGGCGCTATAACTGGAATACAGGGTATGGTGGTGCAGAATTGGGGTGGAGCTATCCAATTAGTAAACATGTGCGTTTTTATACCCAGTTGTTTAGCGGATATGGTGAGTCGATGATAGACTACAATTATCGCCAAACACGTTTTGGTATCGGTGTTATGCTAAACGATATGCTGTAATGGAAGAAAAACTCAGCTCTCTATTTTGTTCTGAGTTGAATACCAAGTCATGAATCAACAACTTCGCTGCTCAATTGGGCAGCGGCTTGTTTTATCGATTGAGGAAGTTTGTGTCCACTGCTTGCGTCATTAACCAACTTTCATTGGCTGAACATGTGCTCAATAGTACATTCGGCTATCAGTCATTTCGCCCTGGGCAAGATGCCGTCATTGGGGCTATTTTGGATAACCGTGATTGCTTAGTGTTAATGCCAACAGGGGGGGGAAAATCCCTTTGCTACCAAGTTCCTGCTTTAGTTAAAGAAGGTGTCACACTGGTCGTTTCACCATTAATATCATTAATGAAAGACCAAGTTGACCAATTAAGGTTACATGGGGTTAATGCTGCGTGTTTAAATTCATCGCAAACGTCACAAGAACAACGTCAAATCATGGAGCAGTGCAGTCAGGGGGAAATAAAATTACTGTATGTTGCTCCTGAACGGTTGTTAACTGATTATTTCTTAAGCCAATTAGCAGGATGGAACATCACCTTGCTAGCAGTGGATGAAGCCCACTGTATTTCCCAATGGGGACATGATTTTCGCCCTGAATACCGCGCACTAGGCCAATTACGGCAATCATTACCTAATGTACCCGTGATGGCGTTAACCGCAACTGCGGATGAAACCACACGTGCAGACATTATTCGCTTATTAGAGCTACATGAGCCATTAGTCCATGTGAGTAGCTTTGATAGGCCAAATATTCGTTATACCTTAGTCGAAAAATATAAGCCTTTAGATCAACTTTGGTTTTTTATTAAAGGGCAAAAAGGAAAAGCGGGTATTGTTTATTGTAATAGTCGCAGTAAGGTTGAAGAAACGACAGAGCGCTTGCAAAAGCGAGGCTTAAGTGTTGCGGCATACCATGCAGGGTTAGACGCTGCCCAACGGGAGTGGGTACAAGATGCATTTCTAAAAGATAACCTACAAGTTGTCGTGGCGACAGTGGCTTTTGGGATGGGAATTAACAAATCAAACGTTCGGTTTGTCGCTCATTTTGATATTCCGCGTAATATCGAAGCGTATTATCAAGAAACAGGGCGGGCAGGTCGTGACGGTGTTGAAGCCGAAGCCATTTTATTTTATGACCCTGCAGATATGGCATGGTTACGTCGTTGTCTTGCAGAAAAGCCTGCGGGTATGCAGCAAGATATAGAACGGCATAAGCTGAATGCCATCGCGGCTTTTGCTGAAGCACAAACTTGCCGCCGTTTGGTGCTACTCAATTATTTTGGTGAAAATCGCCAGCAGCCTTGTGGCAATTGTGATATTTGCTTAGACCCACCAAAACAGTACGATGGGTTAGTGGATGCGCAAAAAGCGCTGTCCTGTATTTATCGTGTTGGTCAGCGCTTTGGTATCGGCTATATTGTTGAGGTTCTGCGTGGCGCTAATAATCAGCGTATTCGTGATTTAGGCCATGATAAACTGCCTGTTTATGGCATTGGTAAAGAACAAAGTAATGAACATTGGGTCAGTGTGATTCGCCAACTGATCCATTTAGGTATGATCACACAGAATATTACGCATTTTTCAGCGCTTCAATTAACGGAGGCAGCACGGCCAGTATTACGTGGTGAAGCTGCACTAAAACTCGCAGTTCCTCGTGTTTTAGTGGTAAAAAGCCGTAATCAACAAAACAAAATTTATCATGGCAATTATGATAAAAAGCTCTTTGCTAAACTGCGTAAATTGCGTAAATCCATTGCAGATGAAGAAAATATTCCGCCATTTGTGGTGTTTAATGATGCAACATTAATTGAAATGGCTGAGCACACCCCGACTTCACCTGCCGAATTACTGTTAATCAATGGTGTTGGCGAACGCAAGCTCGAACGTTTTGGAGTAGCATTTATGGCGCTTATCCAAGACCATCTTGAAGGTTATGAATGAATAGATAAGGAAACTGCAGGATGACGCCTGAAAACCTAAAAGAGAGTTGGCTGAATCGAGAAACTCAATTTTCTGCTTTTACAAATGGCCCGCTTTTAGATTTCTGGCAACATCGTGAAGAATCTCAATTCGTGGGGGTTGATGATATTCCCATTCACTATGTCCGTTTTATTCATCCAAAACATCATAAAGCGATTGTCATTTCACCGGGGCGCAGTGAAAGTTATGTGAAGTACCCTGAAGTGGCTTATGATTTTTATCATTTAGGCTATGATGTGTTTATTATTGATCATCGTGGGCAAGGGCGATCAGGGCGCATGTTAGCGGATCCTCAAAAAGGCCATGTTGAAAAATTCACTGATTACATTGACGATTTTGAAAAGTTCATTGAGCTTGAGGTTAAATATCGGCATTATCCAAAATGTTATGCATTAGCTCACTCAATGGGGAGTGCTATCTTAGCCGGGTATTTGTTGCGAGATAACGTCACTTTTGATGCTGCAACCTTATGTGCGCCGATGATTGGTATTAATTTACCAATGCCTCGTTGGATGGCGAGCTTTATTGTTGATAGAGCCGAATCTCGCGAAAGTGTCCGTAATGATTATGCGGCTTCTACTGGGAAATGGCAGCCATTACCTTATTTAATCAATGTATTAACACACAGCCCAGAGCGTTATCGGCGCTACTTACGTTATTATGCCGATTATCCTGAATTGCGCTTAGGTGGGCCGACTTACCATTGGTTACGTGAAAGTTTTGTGATTGGCGATGAGCTAATTGCGAAAGCGGGAGAAATTGATGTACCACTGATGGTGTTGGAAGCCAGCGAAGAAAAAGTGGTCAGCAATAAAGAGCTACAAGCTTTTTGTCAAAGCCGACAAAAAGCGCAAATAGGACGAGAAGAAAAATTACCTCTCATCATTGAAGGGGCACACCATGAAATCCTATTTGAAGTGGATGCATTAAGAGCGATGGCGCTTAATGCTATCTGTGATTTTTTTGAGCAGTATTAGTTAGGGTTTGAATATGAAATATCCTGTAGTTGCTTCCGATTTGGATGGGACACTGTTATCTCCCAATCATGATTTAACGTCTTATACAAAAGACACCTTGAAACAGCTAGTGACTTCCCAAGATGTGCATTTTGTGTTTGCAACAGGCCGTCACCATGTGGATGTTGCTCAAATCCGTGATGGTTTAGGCATCGACGCGTATATGATCACATCTAACGGTGCACGGATCCATAATACCCGCGGTGACTTAATTTTTGAGCACAATGTTGACCCTCAAATAGCTCATGAATTGTGTTTGATGGAATTTGATAACCCTGAACTTATCACTAATTACTACCATGGTGATGATTGGTTTATCAACAGGGAAAGCCCTGAACAAAAAGAATTTTTTAAAGAATCGGTATTTAACTACCAGCTGTTTGACCGCCATAATTTTGTCACTTCTGAAGTCTGTAAAGTTTACTACACCAGTGAAGATCATGACCTGCTGGTGGATTTACAGCAGCGCATTCAAGCACGCTGGCAAGATAAAGTGAATGTAACGTTTTCATTGCGTAGCTGTTTAGAAGTTATGGCTGGTGATGTTTCTAAAGGTGAGGCTCTGAAGCAAGTTGCGGCACTACATGGCTATACACCGAGTGATAGTATTGCTTTTGGCGATGGCATGAATGACAAAGAAATGCTGACTATGGCTGGAAAAGGCTGCATCATGCAAAATGCTCATCAATTGCTAAAAGATGCGTTACCACACATGGAAGTCATTGGTTCGAATAGTGATGATGCTGTTGCTCGTTATCTGAGAAATAAATACCTTAATAACGCATAATGTATTTTGTTATTTGAAATAGAGGAACCAGATAGGCAATATGTTTATCTGGTTTTTTATTATCTCAATTAGATGAAAAACGTAAGTTCCCATAGCGAAAATACAGCGAAACGTGCTTTTTGTGAAATTTAGGCCACTTTTCCTATTTTTTCTGACAAAAAGTAAATTTAAACTAGGGGGATAAGTGTTTCGGTCGATATTAATGGATAGCACTGTTTTCACAGGTTGCATATTGCACTGTTGAGGGTTCCTTAGGATGAAAAAAATTGCGTTAGCACTGTTGTTAGGCTCGATTTGTTATAGTTCTGTTTTAACCGCTAAACCTACCACTGCGCCAGCACCGGCGACAGCAGCACAAGAACCCTCGATTGAACAAATTACGCAGTTAGCACAAAAAGGTGATCCTAAAGCTCAATTTCAGCTAGGAGAGCGTTATTTTAAAGGTTTAGGTGTTTCTCAAGATTCTAAAGCAGCGGCTGAGTGGTTTATTAAGGCGGGGAACCAAGGGAATTCAGATGCACAGTTTCGCTTAGGTACGATGTTTGTAAATGGTTTTGGTGTGCGTCGTGATTATGACAAAGCGATGCTATGGTATGAACAAGCAGCGGCTCAAGGTGATACCCGAGCTGAAACCAACATGGCTATGATGTACGCACAAGGCTTAGGTGTCAGTCAAAACCTAGAAAAAGCGGCATTTTGGTTTAGAAAAGCAGCGCAAGGCGGAAATATACTTGCTCAATTCCAAATAGGCCAAATGTACTCGATTGGGAGTGGAGTTGATTTAGATGACGAGAAAGCAGTGTTTTGGTTTAGAAAAGCCGCGAAACAAAAGGATGCCAAGTCTCAAGACCGCTTAGGTGTCATGTATTCTGAAGGACGTGGTGTGAAGAAAAACTTGCAGCAAGCCTACGCATGGCTTGCAACTGCGGTGTATAGCGGCAACGCAGAAAGTCATCGTCTACAAAATAAGATTGCGGCTCAGTTAAGCCCTGAAGAATTACAGCAAGCACAAAAATTAGCGGAAGGTTATATTAAATCGTATGGTTTTAAAGCCAGCTAATGATTAAGCAGATGTGTGGGATACGATTTTGTATCCCACCAGTATGACAACAGATAATACAAGATAGCACCAAGAAAGCCGATAAAAACGATTGTTTCCCCAGCCTCGACGAATAGCTAGCTGTTGCTGTTGTGATGATAGCTTGCTACAAAGTACACGAAACCCAACGATATAAACCGCACAATACACTTGCCAAAGGTACAGTGTATTAAATGCAAAAGCTTTCCCAACAATTAATAAGATAATTAATGGAATTAAAAAGAATAAAATCGACCCAACACGTTCAAGTTGGGCGATCCTCAACATCACTAATTCGTCTTTTTCATTTAATTGTAATGGCATAATACGGCTTACAATTCCCCTGACTTACGACTAGGATTACGCCCTGAAAGATTGTTTGTCGCACTTTGCAGAGAATTATCACGGACATCCACCCTTGCTTGGAATGGTGGGAATGGCAAGGTAATTCCTTGTTCAGCAAAGGAAACTAAGATGTTTTGGTGAATTTCATGGCGCGCAGGTAACCGGTGGCCCATTTCAGCGGCATAGACACGTAATTCAAAAATCTGAATACCTTGTTGTAAATCAACAAGATATACTTCAGGTGCTGGGTTATCTAAAATCATCGTAGAGCGTTTGGCTGCACGTAAAATGGTATCTGTCACTAATTCACTATTGGCATCAGAAGGTGCAGGAATAGTCATGACAATACGTGTGATCGTGTCAGACAGTGACCAGTTAATAAATTGTTCAGTAATAAATGCCTTATTTGGCACAATAATTTCTTTTCTATCCCAGTCTGTCAGCGTAGTGGCACGGGTGTTTATCTTGGTAATACTCCCCGTCAAGTTACGGATAGTTACTGTGTCCCCAATCCGGATCGGTTTCTCAAATAAGATCATTAACCCTGAGATAATATTGGCGAAAATTTCTTGTAAACCAAAACCAAGCCCGACCCCCATTGCCGCAACAAGCCATTGCAGTTTTGACCACTCAATTCCTAACATAGAGAAGCCAACAATGGTCCCTATAATAGTTATCGTATACTTTGTTAATGTGCTAATGGCGTAACCAGTACCTGGTGTTAAATCCAAATGTTGGAGTACGGCCAACTCAAGCAAAGCCGGTAAGTTACGAACCAATTGTGCGGTAACGATAATAGTCAAAATGGCAATGAAAATAGACCCCATGGTGATAGGTTGTACGGTATCAACGCCATTAACCGTTGATGTCACATCCCATAAGCGAATATTTTCAAGAAAAGAGAATGCGGTATGTAGCTCGGACCACAGCCAAATCAATGAGACCAAGGCAATCATGGTTAAAATCGAACGAACTAACCCAACGGATTGGGTACTGATGGTATCTAAGTCGATAACCTGTTCTTCGATATCAATATTTCCTTCACTACTGGCGTTTGCTTGCTGGTTATCGTCCTCACCTTTAGCACGTTGAGCTAATATCTCAGCACGGCGTTGTTTCGCACGCTCGAAGGCTAATTTACGGCGCTGCATTGACATCCAACGGCGGATCGTATGATAAACGATAAGGATAACAAACCAAATGGCGACAGAGGTTTCTAAACGAGCAAGCAAGGCCTGTGAAGTTGAAAAATAACCTAAAATGGAGAAGAACCCAGCAACGATAGGTGCGAGTAATATCATCCACCATAATGCTTTATTAACAATATTCTCACCGGAGCCATGTCTATCTAAGTAGAGAGGGATTTGTGAGCGGCGTAAGTTGTTGGTAATTAAGCTAAGTGCGACACATAAAAAGATAAAGCATAAGCGGCCAATACTAGCTGCAAATTCCCTATCGCTATAATGTTCAAAGGTAATAATTGCCATCACGAGTGGAACGATGACAAAAATCGCCATTCGGTAATAACGCATCGCACGTTTAACAGAATCTTTGTCCCAACCGAAGTGAGAAATAAATAACCCAGTAGGGCGAGAAAAGGTTTCGCTGATCATAAACAGCCATAGTAAAGGTGTCGTCGCACTGACACCATAACCTATCGCCGCGGCCATGGGATATTGCCATGCACTTTGTAAGCCATAACCGATGGCTGACCACATCATAGGGAGAGGAAGAGCAACAATTATTGACCAAAAAATAGTTCGAATGGTTAAGTAAAACCGGTCTTGTGTCACCTTACCAATCCGTAAACTGGAGCGGTCAAGAAATGCTTGGTAGTGCTTGCGAGTGCTAATACTGAAAATGACTAATGCTATCGAACCTAAAAGATACAAAAATGTATCTTGTGTTGTCAGCATAACACGCAGAGCACCGGCCAGTTGGGACAAGGTATCCAGAGAAAGTAATTGAGTAATATCTGTTACTAACATGACAGGATAGCTGATGCTTATTGGCGGAACATCTGCGACCCAGAAAAGATAACGGTTTGAAGCATCTTTGACTTCTTTTAATGCATCGGTCAATTGCCCAGTGGCGACATTGAGCTTTGTTAGCTCTAACATTTCAGCATCGAGACCTGAAATTAAAGAGGTTAGTAGCTCACGGCGGGTTTTAATCAATGACTGATAAACTTGTACTTGAGCTGTATTGAGCTCATGCTCGCTTTCTTGCTCGGTTGTATCTATTTTACTTAGCCTATCGAGGCTATCTTCATAATTTAAGCGTTGAACGCGTAAATCTGCCATTTCCCGATCAAGCTGCTGGCTCTTTGGAATATCAGGCAAACGGGAGAGTTGTGTTCTGAGCGCTTCCCCTAATGTACTTGAGCTGCTGATCCACTGAGCTTGCTCGCGAATAGTTGTGAGCGCTTGTCGAGCATCGCGGATACTCGTTGAAATTTCAGCTTGGCTATTGGTGATTGCGCTCATGCGCTGTGCCTGAGCGGTTAATTCCTGAGACATTTTACGGTTAATATCAAGCTGCTCAGTTAAAAATGGGGTCAGTTCACCTTGCGCAGCCAACATCTCGGTATGTTCTAACGCTAAAATTGCTTTTTGTTGGCGTTGGGTATTTTGGAAATCACGCAGGTTTTGTAACTCAAGTTCCATACGTTGATAGCGTTTTTTGTATAACTCCAACGTAAGGCGTGAGATTTCTTGGCGGTTATTGGCAGAAAGCTGCGCCATTTCCAGTTCATTAACTGTTGATTTGCGAGCACTTACTTCGGCTTGAGCTAATGTGTACTGGGCATCGGCTAATGGCGTTGAGGGGGTACTCAGAGACTGAAAGCGCGAAGAGGCTTCAGTGAGTAAGCGTCTAGCTTCAGAAAGTTGTTGTGGCAGAATACTTAGTGATTCACTGATTTCGCGGCCTTTATCTTGCTCTTGCTGAGTTAAGCGGCTTTGATCGAGTAATTGGCTGCTAAGCTGAATAATACGTTGTTCAAGTTCACCTAAGCTGATACCCACAGGTATAGGTGCTGGTTCATCACTTTCATTGAGGATTTTTTGTCTTATTTCTTTGATAATTCTAGGGAAGTTATCAATGGCTTCTTGATAAGACTTGGCCTTTGCATCGGAATCACGTGTTTCACTCATCCAATTCAAAGCACCCTGTAATGCTTGTGCTATCTCTGCATCTTTGGGGTTGGTACTTGACTCAAGTTGTTTGAGCTCCTGCTTAATCTGTGCTTCATCCTGCGCTGCAGTCGGTGCTGCAACGGAAGAAAAAACGATTAACAGGCTAAGAAAAAAACTGATAATCACACGCACAGTGAGGAGCTCCTTCAAGGGATAATAATTTAATTAAGCGTCAGCAGGTTCTTCTGTTACTGTATTTGCAACAGTTTCAGCGAGTAATTCGCCCATACGAGTTGCATAACCGGGGATCAGTGATGAATTAAATATCACTTTGTTAGGTTCAAATAAATTAATCACCGTTGAGCCCAGTTTAAACAGCCCCATTTCCTCACCTTTCTTCAAGAAAACGGCACCTTCAGAGTCCAACTCAGGGTAAACCCAGCGCTTAATGACGCCTTCACGACTGGAATTGACGCAACCGCTCCAAACCGTCTCAATACTACCAACGATGGTTGCACCTACAAGGATTTGTACCATTAAGCCAACAGGGGTGTCAAAAACACAAATCAAGCGTTCATTCCGTGCAAACAGGTTGGGAACATTTTGTGCCGTTAATGGATTTACAGAGAATAAATCGCCTGGCACATAAATCATCTCTTTGAGTAAACCATCACATGGCATGTGTACACGGTGATAGTCACTTGGGGAGAGGTAAGTGGTAATAAAGTCACCACCACGAAAATGCTCTGCTAATTGGTATTGGCCAGCAAGTAACGCTTCAACTGTGTAATTATGGCCTTTAGCTTGGAAGATAAGGTCATCATTTATTGGGCCTAATTGACTAACTGCACCGTCAGCAGGTTGAGCAAGTTGGTGTTCTTTCTCCACAATTGGGCGAGCGCCTTCTTTTAGCAGACGGATAAAGAAATCATTAAAAGTGGCATAAGCAGTAAGCTCACTTTTTTGCGCTTCATTCATGTTCACTTTATAGACTTTTGCGAACAGTTTAATTGCCCATTGCGTCATGAAACCCGCATTGCGACTTGCGAACCAGCCTGCAAATTCAGTAAGACATTGTTTTGGAAGCATATATTGCAAGCGAATTTTAATTTTATCTAGCACGTTAACCTCTGATTTTTAAAGGTATGTTAGCAAAAGGGCGGCTATTGTACACAGTTTACTCGTCATATTTCAAACGGCCGCATCATTGGCTAACCATCATTAAATTATTTAGAGCGGGTTTAGCGTTAGTGAGTTATTTGTAAGCACTCACTAACATTATTTATCTTTCGCCGTAAAATTACCACGAGGTTTGATTTGTTCCATGCTTTCTAAAATGCGATGGTAGTTTTCAAAGCGTGATTCAGCAATTTTATTTGCTTCTACGGCTTCACGTAACAGGCAACCAGGGTCATCTAAATGTTTACAGTCACGGAATTTACAGCCGCCAAGGTAATCTTTAAATTCGACAAATCCTTTGGTCACTTGTTCCGTTGTTAGATGCCATAAACCAAACTCACGGACACCAGGGGAGTCAATCACATCACCGCCCAATGGGAAGTGATATAAACGAGCTGTTGTTGTTGTATGTTGTCCTAGCCCTGAGTTGTCTGAAACCTCATTAACTAAAATCGCTTCTTCGTTATGTGGGAGTAATGCATTTAATAAACTGGATTTGCCCACACCAGACTGACCAACAAATACAGATACTTTACCTGCTAGCGCGTTAGTAAGCGCTTCCATGCCTTCATTGGTATGGCTTGAAACTTCGAGAACTTGATAGCCAATATCACGATAAATTGTCATTAAATCGCTTACCCACTCACGGTTTTCGTCGTCGAGTAGGTCGACTTTATTGAGAACGATAACAGGCTTAATCCCGGTGGTTTCGCAGGCAACTAAATAGCGGTCAATAATATTCAGCGAAAGCTCAGGTAAAATAGCTGAAACCACAACAATTTGGTCAATGTTAGCGGCAATCGGTTTTAAGCCATCATAATAATCGGGACGAGTTAGAACAGAACGGCGCTCGTGAACCGCTTCGACGATGCCATTTACTTTGATATCACTTTGTGTGTTCAAGGCTGGTCGCCACACCACATTATCCCCTGTAACGAGGGACGAAATCGTTCTGCGCAAGTTACAGCGTTGGATAGTCCCGTCACTTGCTTGAATATCAGCATGCTGCCCAAAACGGCTAATGACTAAGCCTTCTTGCGCTTCACCTAATTGGCTATCATCAATTTCAACTGTTTTTTGCTTTTTAAGTCTTTTTTGATGATTTTCTTGAACTCGGCGCTGTTGGCCTTTCGAAAGTTTCTGTTTAGCCACCTGTCCTCTCTTTACTATGGGCTGTATTTTAGGGGGTTACTCACGCCTGTCACTGATGGCATGAAGAGTGCTATCATACCTTAACTTCATAGAATGCAGTTAGGGTATATCATGCAAAAGAATGAGAATAATTTAATTTGGATCGATTTAGAAATGACGGGGCTCGATCCTGTTCGTGATCGTATTATTGAAATAGCGACCATTGTAACAGATAGTCATCTTAATATTTTAGCAGAAGGCCCTGTAATTGCAGTACATCAAACGGATGAACAACTCGCTTTGATGGATGAGTGGAATGTAAACACCCACACTAATAGCGGCTTAGTTGAACGTGTACGCAAAAGTACCGTGAGTGAGCGTGAAGCTGAGTTAGCCACGATTGCGTTTTTAGAAAAATGGGTTCCTCAAGGGGCATCCCCAATCTGTGGTAATAGTGTTGGGCAAGATAGACGTTTTCTGTTCAACTACATGCCTGAATTAGAAAGCTATTTTCATTATCGCTATCTTGATGTCAGTACATTAAAAGAGCTTGCTCGCCGATGGAAACCTGAAATTCTAGCGGGTTTTTCGAAGAAAAATACTCACCAAGCTCTTGATGATATTCGTGAATCTGTGGCTGAATTAGCTTATTACCGAGAGACATTTATTAAAGAATAAATGTTAAATTAACGAATAAGCCGCAATCTTGAGCGGCTTTCATAAGCTGTTCTCTCCCAATAAGTTAACAATGTTAACGTATTGAAATCAATTTATTACAACGGGTGTTGATAAAATCACCATTGTGATTGAATTGTCAGCAAACGAATAAAAAAATAAAAATTTTGAGTGTAAGGGCTTGCTAGTATCTGAATTTTTCGTATAATGCGCTCCCCGTACCGATGAAGTTTTTGTTATTAAGTCGGCACGTGAAACATCCAAAAATGTGATGCGGGAATAGCTCAGTTGGTAGAGCACGACCTTGCCAAGGTCGGGGTCGCGAGTTCGAGTCTCGTTTCCCGCTCCAA
>NZ_JAXADV010000016.1:59317-82067 GCF_033901115.1 Providencia sp. CIM-Carb-044 | reverse complement strand
CGATATATAATTCCAGAAAAACACCAAAAACGAATCATAACAAAACAATCATCGAGCAAAAAATAGACCAAACTGCGATAAGCCCAGTAAGTTCTAATGTACATAGAAATAAACTATGTAACCAAATATTTCAGCTTAAGAGGTTATCGCAACCACATGATTTAAAATAAATAAAATAGAAAATTTAAGCCATCTTCACTGACAGTGAAATTATCGGCCTAATTTTATAGTACATTTAACTGTTTATCATGAAATTACTAGTGATTAATATTGATAAATATGCTAACCAACTGTAAATTTTACGTTTTTCCTATGTGACATAGGAGCGGTACAATAATTTAGCAAGAAAGCACTATATTAAAGAATAATAGTAAAAAAAACAGAGGGATACTTATCTAAGCTTATGATAAGTATCCCTCATATTGATAATACGTTCAAATATCAAACTAAATCTTAGGTACATACATATTAAGTGAAACCAACACCGCCACCGCTCGAATAAAACAAAAATTTAATTCTATAAATATATTATTAATCCATCTTCTATGCTTTTCAAATCACAGCTAGGCGGCAAGAGAGCGAAGCCCTAGGAGCATACATAAGTATGTGACTAGGGTTCGTGAATGCAGCCAACAACGCTTTGATTTAAAAGGCAACGAAAATTTAATTCTCTAAATAGTTCGAGTTGTGGCTAGGCGGCGAATAAGGGTATCTTGGGGAGCATACAAAAGTATGTGAGTATGTGACCCGAGTAGCCGAGTGAAGCCAACACAGCCACCGCTCGAATAAAACGAAAATTTAATTCTATAAATATATTATTAATCCATCTTCTATGCTTTTCAAATCACAGCTAGGCGGCAAGAGAGCGAAGCCCTAGGAGCATACATAAGTATGTGACTAGGGTTCGTGAATGCAGCCAACAACGCTGTGGTTTGAAAGGCGACGAAGATTAGGCCGGGTTATCGATATCGATAAACTCTGCATCCAGCCCCTGCTCATCAACTAACCACTTAGTTAACGCTTTGATCCCATATCGCTCCGTTGCGTGATGCCCTGCACTGTAGAAATGGATACCCATTTCTCTTGCTATATGAATGGTTTGCTCGGAAACCTCCCCTGTTACAAAGGCATCTACGCCAAATTCCGCCGCTTGTAGGATGAAACCTTGCCCTCCTCCTGTACACCATGCAATTTGGCGAATTTCTTCTTTTGCATTATCACCACAATGAAGAACTTTACGGCCAAGACGAGTTTCTAAGCGAGACGTTAATTCTGAAGGTGTAATAGGTTGATCAAAAAAACCAAATGGCATTAATGGGTCGATTTGGCCGTTCACCTGCACCCCCATAATATAAGCAAGCTGGGTATTATTACCTAACTGGTGATGTGCATCTAATGGGAGGTGATAACCATACAGGTTTATATCATTCGCTAATAATGTTTTTAAGCGATTTCTCTTCATGCCTTTGATAATGGCTGGCTCATTTTTCCAAAAATAGCCATGATGAACAATGACGGCATCAGCTTTCTTTTCAACAGCAACATCCAGCAATGCTTGGCAAGCTGTCACCCCTGTGATGATTTTATGTACATGGGGCCGCCCTTCAACTTGCAATCCATTCGGTGCAAAATCTTGGAACTCACTAACTTTCAATTCTTCATTAATGATTTCTTCTAATCTTAAATTATGCATTATGTTGTCCTTTTTACTGCACAGCTAAACGGTTTATCCACCAGTTTGAACGTAATTGACTGATAATCAATAAGCATAAACGGAAACATAATTTTTTTCTGTGTTATTTAGAACAAATCGAGGGCATTAATCGAGAAAAACCCAAGTGGATAGTAAATGCAAGTAAGAAAATAAAAAAACAAAACCCCCACAATTCAACATTGTAGGGGTTATTACTCGCCATTAAGTACTAAATTAGCGGTGACTTTCCAGCGTTGTCTCTGAACGTTCTAGCCAAACCGGTTTATCACTGGTTTTTGCCCAAACTTTATGTAAATGGCTATAAAACTTTGCTCTTTTTGGATAAAAAACCATAACCGGAAACGCAATAATGCCAGCTGTTACAGCGGCAGTGCGGCGTGCAAGTACCTGATTACGGGAATATTCGCGATATGTGGACATCGGTATCCTCCTTCAGTTGCCACTTTATTTGTCGATCCCAGCTTTGCTCTACCATTCCCCATTAACACACATTTCCCATTAACACAGTAGTAAAGAGCGACTAAAACCGAACAGATAATATGAAATATATTGACTGTAGATAGGATATCGCAAATTGTGTAATAAAACTACTCATCTGACCACTTAGTATGTAAATTTTTCTAAAAAATCTGTTCATTCCGTATTTTTATTACATTTTTTAACCAATTAATGTTTTATTTGTACATTTAAATTACAATTATTTAACAAATAAATTAATAAAACCACACGCCACTTTCTCTATTAAGCACTCTCTTCTTGCTCGATAAATAACCATTTTTATACTTTTTTTACACCCTACCCGTGATTTTTATCAGCTTCTTTACAACGAACTCTTTAGCCTTATCTCATGGAAATAATAAGGAGAAAATACTGTGTCATTACTTTCCATTATTGGGGCAGTTCTCGTTGTTTTACTGCTGGCGTATCTGATTTATGCCCTGCTTAACGCGGAGGATTTCTGATATGACTACCACTACATTGTTATTTTTAGGTAGTTTTTTACTGATCTTATTCATCTTAGCAAAACCTTTAGGTAACGGTATTGCTCGGCTAATCGACAATGATATACCTCGTCGGTTAGCAAGCAGTGAGTCCTTACTTTGGCGCCTTGCTGGAGTCAAACAACCAGGGCGTGAAATGGCTGAGATGAATTGGCGACAATATGCCTTAGCAATTGTATTATTTAATCTTTTAGGCTTTGTTTTATTATTCGTTATTTTAATCTGCCAAGGCCGTTTACCTCTTAACCCTCAACACTTTGAAGGGATGAGCTGGGATTTAGCCTTTAATACCGCGGTTAGTTTTGTTACTAATACTAACTGGCAAGCCTATAGCGGCGAAAATACATTAAGTTATTTAAGCCAAATGGCAGGGCTGACTGTACAAAACTTTCTTTCCGCAGCGACAGGCCTTGCTGTGGCCTTCGCAATTATTCGTGCTTTTTCACACCATGGCAATAAAACTGTCGGTAATGCGTGGTTAGATATTTACCGCATTACTGTGTATTTGCTTTTCCCTTTAGCGATTATTTTTGCGCTATTTTTTGTCAGCCAAGGTGTGATCCAAAATTTTTCCAATTATTTACTTATTCATCCTTTAGATAGCAGTGAACAGCTATTACCGATGGGGCCAGTTGCGTCCCAAGAAGCGATAAAATTGCTCGGCACAAATGGTGGCGGGTTCTTCGGCTCTAATTCATCGCACCCTTTTGAAAATCCAACTGCACTGAGTAATTTTGTGCAAATGTTAGCGATTTTCCTAATCCCTACTGCACTTTGCTTTGCCTTTGGTCGTGTAGTTGGTAACAACAAGCAAGGCCATACCTTACTCTGGGTTATGGGGATCATTTTTGTGGTTGCTGCCATAGTCGTAGTTAAAGCGGAATATGTGGGAAACCCATTTTTAGCCGAACTGCATGCCACTAGCTCTGCCAATATGGAAGGAAAAGAGAGTCGTTTTGGGATTGTCGGCTCCGCTTTGTTTGCCGTCGTCACCACCGCAGCCTCTTGTGGAGCGGTTAACGCCATGCATGACTCCTTTACTGCAATGGGTGGAATGGTGCCGATGTGGTTAATGCAAATTGGTGAAGTGGTATTTGGCGGTGTCGGTTCCGGTTTATACGGCATGTTGCTATTTGTATTACTCGCAGTCTTCCTTGCTGGTCTCATGATTGGCCGTACACCTGAATACCTGGGTAAAAAAATTGAAGTGCGTGAAATGAAAATGGTCGCACTGGCGATTTTAGTCACCCCAACCTTAGTGCTACTTGGTACAACTATTTCATTAATGACCGAAGCTGGGCGTGTAGGGATTTTAAATCCAGGCGCGCATGGGTTTAGTGAAGTGCTATATGCCTTTTCTTCTGCCGCCAATAATAATGGTAGCGCTTTTGCAGGGCTCAGCACGAATACGCCGTTCTACAATGTGCTACTTGCAATAGCCATGTTTATTGGTCGTTTTGGTGTGATCCTTCCCGTCTTAGCGATTGCAGGCTCAATGGCCAATAAAAAGCCACAAGCCCAAAGCCATGCCACTTTACCCACAACAGGACCTTTATTCATTGGGTTACTTATTTTCACCGTGCTTCTCATTGGCGCACTCACCTTTGTGCCGGCTTTAGCATTAGGGCCAATCGCTGAACAATTACACATTGGCTTTGCAGGATAATGAGGGGAAAAAAATGAAAAATAAACAAACTAAATTATTCAATAATCAATTAATTAAACAATCTATTATTGAATCAATAAAAAAATGTACTCCGCAAGCGCAATGGCGTAACCCAGTGATGTTTGTAGTCTTTATTGGCAGTATTATCACTACGTTACTTTGGTTAGCCATGGTAATGGATTACACACAAGGTAGTGCTTGGTTCAGTGGAATGATCACCCTTTGGCTGTGGTTTACGGTTATTTTTGCCAACTTTGCGGAAGCACTCGCTGAAGGGCGTAGCAAAGCACAAGCCCAAAGCTTAAAAGGCGTAAAGCAACAAAGTAGCGCAACGCGTTTAGCGTCTGCTTCGCTGGATGCCAATCAAGAAATAGTGAATTCAGATCAGTTACGTAAAGGCGATATTGTGTTGATCCGTGCCGGAGATACCATTCCTTGCGATGGGGAAGTCATCGAAGGCGGCGCCTCTGTGGATGAAAGCGCAATTACAGGGGAATCCGCTCCAGTGATCCGTGAATCTGGTGGTGATTTTTCCTCTGTAACAGGGGGAACTCGCGTACTTTCCGATTGGCTGATCGTGGAATGTACGGTCAACCCCGGTGAAACCTTCTTAGATAGAATGATTTCCATGGTTGAAGGTGCGCAACGCCGTAAAACACCCAATGAAATCGCACTCACCATTTTGTTAACTGCATTAACGATCATTTTCGTCCTTGTCTGTGCAACTTTGTACCCCTTTACCTCTTTTGCCGCAGATTATGCCGGTGCTGGCGATGTAGTTTCTATTTTAGTGTTGATTGCCCTATTAGTTTGTTTAATCCCAACCACCATTGGTGGCTTGCTTTCGTCTATCGGTGTAGCAGGAATGAGCCGCATGCTAGGAGCCAATGTTATTGCCACCAGCGGGCGTGCCGTAGAAGCTGCGGGAGACGTTGACGTTCTATTACTCGATAAAACGGGGACAATTACACTGGGAAACCGCCAAGCCTCAGAGTTTTTACCGCTAACGGGTATCACTGAACAGCAACTGGCTGATGCAGCACAATTATCTTCTTTAGCCGATGAAACACCAGAAGGCCGCAGTATTGTGATACTGGCAAAACAAAAATTCAATTTACGTGAAAGAGATATTCATGCCCTGAATGCGACTTTTGTTCCTTTTTCTGCAATGACGCGTATGAGTGGAGTCAATATTGGCGAACGGATGATCCGCAAAGGCTCTGCGGATGCGATCCGTCGTTATATTGAAGCTAACCACGGTAAATTCCCAGTAGAAGCCGATCAACTGGTCGAAAAAGTTGCTCATTTGGGAGGAACCCCACTCGTTGTCGTTGATAACCAAACTGTATTAGGGGTTGTGGCACTCAAAGATATCGTTAAAGGTGGAATGAAAGAGCGTTTTGCTCAAATGCGCAGTATGGGCATAAAGACCGTGATGATCACGGGGGATAACCATTTAACCGCCGCTGCTATTGCGGCAGAGGCTGGGGTTGATGATTTCCTTGCAGAAGCCACACCGGAAGCCAAACTGGCGTTGATCCGCCAATATCAATCTGAAGGTCGCTTAGTTGCTATGACAGGTGACGGCACCAACGATGCACCAGCACTGGCGCAAGCGGATGTCGCAGTGGCAATGAACTCTGGCACTCAAGCGGCAAAAGAAGCCGGTAACATGGTTGATTTAGACTCTAACCCAACCAAATTAATTGAAGTCGTGCATATTGGTAAACAAATGTTGATGACTCGCGGCTCATTAACCACCTTTAGTATTGCCAATGATATTGCTAAATATTTTGCCATTATCCCTGCGGCTTTTGCCGTGACGTGGCCACAATTAAATGCATTAAATATTATGCAATTACATTCACCTGCGTCCGCTATCCTTTCTGCGGTCATCTTCAACGCATTGATTATTATCTTCTTGATCCCTTTAGCCATTAAAGGTGTCCATTATCGCCCAATGAGTTCCCAATCGTTATTGCAACGTAATTTAGGCATTTATGGCTTAGGCGGGTTAATTGTGCCATTCGTTGGGATCAAACTGATTGATCTGCTTATTAGTTTTTTTGGAATATAAGGAGTTGATTATGAATATGATCCGTTCGTCGATTATCATGTTACTAGTACTCACCATTTTTACCGGTATTGCTTACCCATTAATGGTAACTGGTCTCGCTAACATCTTTTTTCCATGGCAGGCTCACGGCTCTCTACTTATGCAAGATGAACGTACTGTTGGCTCAGCCTTGATCGGGCAAAATGTGGGTGACATCCGCTATTTTCACGGTCGCCCCTCTGCGACGGTTGATAGCCCCTACAATGTATTAGCTTCTGGCGGAAGTAATTTAGCGGTCAGTAACCCGTTATTACAACAAACGATGATTGAGCGTAACAAACAACTGCGCGCAGCAAACCCCGATGCAGATAACGCCACCCCAGTGGATTTACTCACGGCGTCTGCCAGCGGCTTAGACCCCAATATTTCTATTGATGCAGCGTTATACCAAGCTCCACGCATTGCAAAAAGCAGGCAAATTCCTTTGGATGCGGTAAAATCATTGATAGAAACGCATACTGAACAAGCACTGTTACCCTTTTTAGGCGAACCGGTCATTAATGTGCTAAAACTGAACCTAGCACTTGATGAATATCAACAACAAATAAACAGTCAAACTCACTAGGGGCTGTGATGAACAATCAGGAACCTATTCGCCCTAACCCCGATGAACTCTTGGTCAAAGCCAATGAAATTGGGCGTGGCAAATTAAAGATTTTTTTCGGTGCCTGTGCAGGTGTTGGAAAAACGTATGCCATGCTGCAAGAAGCGCAAAGGCTTAGAGCCCAAGGGCTAGATGTTCTGGTTGGCGTGGTAGAAACCCATGAAAGAGAAGAAACAGCCGCGTTACTTGACGGCCTTTCTCTGTTACCACCCAGACGCATTACCCATCACGGCCGCCGCCTAAATGGCTTCGATATTGATGCTGCAATTGCTAGGCATCCTGCCATAATTTTAATGGATGAATTAGCATTTAGTAACCCTAATGGCAGCCGCCACCCTAAACGTTGGCAAGATGTTGAAGAGTTACTTGATGCTGGAATTGATGTACTGACAACCATCAACGTTCAGCACATTGAAAGCCTGAATGATATTGTTGGAAGCATTACAGGTATTCGAGTCCGTGAAACGGTTCCAGACCATATTTTTGATGCCGCTGACGAAGTGGTGTTAGTCGACCTTCCCCCTGACGACCTACGGCAACGTCTTAAAGAAGGTAAGGTATACATACCAGGGCAAGCCGAACGCGCCATTGAGCATTTTTTCCGCAAAGGAAATTTAATTGCACTTCGTGAACTCGCACTTCGTCGCACTGCCGACCGAGTTGATGACCAAATGCGTGAATTTCGTGGCGGTAAAGGCCAAGCGCCCGTATGGCACACTCGCGATGGGCTATTGTTATGCGTTGGCCATAATACGGGAAATGAAAAGTTAGTTCGTACCGCGGCTCGGCTTGCCGCAAAATTCGGTAGTGTCTGGCATGCTGTTTATGTTGAAACCCCTTCGCTTCATCAGCTACCTGAAACACAGCGTAGAGCTATCTTAAAAGCATTGCGACTTGCTCAAGACTTAGGGGCAGAAACAGCGACCTTATCAGATCCTTCTGAAGAAAAAGCCATATTGCGTTACGCACGAGAACATAATTTAGGGAAGATATTAATTGGCCGACGTAATAAAACAAATAAATGGTTTAAGTTCAATTTACGCCCCGGTTTTGCCGATCGCCTAGGTAAGCTCGGCCCAGATCTAGACCTAGTGATCGTCGCACTTGAAGAAAAAAGTGAGTGGGACAAAGAACCCGAAAGAAAACCGTTCTCTGAAAAATGGCGATCGGATATGAATGGCTATTTAATGGCCATTGTGATGTGCGCCGCTATCACCTTATTTTCACGTACCTTTTTATTAGCACTCGATAAAGCCAACCTCGTGACACTCTATCTATTAGGTGTCGTGTTAATCGCATTATTTTATGGTCGACGCCCCTCTGTCTTTGCCGCCTTGGTTAACGTGATCAGTTTTGACCTGTTCTTTGTTCAACCCCATTTTTCCCTTGCTATCATGGATATGCAATATTTAGTCACTTTTACGGTGATGCTAATTGTTGGGGTTGTTGTGGGGAATTTAACTGCGGGTATGCGCTACCAAGCTCGTATTGCTCGGTATCGCGAACAACGGACCCGTCATTTATATGAAATGACAAAAGAATTAGGCCAAGCCATCACCACTGATGATATTGGAAAAACAGGATATCATTTTCTCAATAATGCCTTCCAAGCCAAAAGTTGCTTATTATTACCTGATGAGGATGGGCAATTAACACCGTTGCAATGTGATGGCTACACAGCAATGCAAATTGATAAAGCCATTGCTAAGTGGAGTTTTGATAAACGCCAGCCAGCCGGTGCTGGTACGGATACTTTGCCAAGTGTTCCTTATCAATTACAACCTATCACTACTGCCGATCAAACCCTTGCCGTTCTTGCCATTGAGCCAAGAAACATGCGCCAGTTATTGATCCCAGAGCAGCAACGCATGCTGCAAACCTTTACGGGGCTGATTGCAAGCTCGCTTGCTCGTCTACAACTGACTAAACAAGCTGAATTAGCCAAATTAAACATTGAACGTGAACAACTGAGAAACTCGTTACTTGCCGCACTTTCCCATGATCTAAAAACGCCACTTACCGTTTTGTTCGGGCAAACTGAAATTTTAATGTTGAACTTATCAGCGGAAAATTCACCATTAACAGAGCAAGTCAACCAAATGCGCCAACAAGTACTAAGCACTTCTCGCTTAGTTAATAATTTACTGGATATGGCTCGTTTGCAATCTGGCAGCATTCAACCCAACTTAGCGTGGGAATCACTACAAGAAATTACCAGTAGTGCCGTTAGAACCTTAGATTACACCTTACACAGTCACCCTTTAGAGATTGATATTCCAGCAGATTTATTGCTTTATTGTGATGCCAATTTGATTGAGCGAGTACTAATCAATCTCTTAGAAAATGCCGTAAAATATAGCAATAACGATACCCCGATTGGTATTCGAGCCGCAGTTGAAGGACAAAAAATTCATATTGAAATATGGGATGCCAGCAATGCGATCCCAAACGGGCAAGAAAAAACCATTTTTGATAAATTTTCTCGGGCACAAAAAGAATCAGCAATCCCAGGCGTTGGCTTAGGGCTTGCCATTTGTCGTGCTATTATCCAATTGCATGAAGGCGAAATTTGGGCGCAAAACAATAATAAAGGTGGAGCCAGTTTCCATTTTGTTTTACCTTTAAAACAACTGCCTGATATTGAGGCAGAAATATAGAAGGACCCTCGATATTGTGAGTACTAACCATCAAATACTGGTTATTGAAGATGAAAAAGAAATCCGTCGCTTTGTTCGTTTAGCGTTGGAGGGTGAAGGCTGGAAAGTGTTTGAAGCCGAAAATTACCACCGCGGCCTAATCGAATCGGGTACTCGGCAACCTGATTTATTGATTTTAGACCTTGGCTTGCCCGATGGTGATGGGCTTGATTTAATTCGTGACCTACGTCAGTGGAGCAGTATTCCGATTATTGTTTTATCCGCTCGCGAAGAAGAATCACAGAAAGTGGCTGCATTGGATGCAGGCGCTGATGACTACCTCACAAAACCCTTTGGGATTAGCGAATTACTGGCTCGTGTTAGGGTTGCTTTACGGCGTTTCGGCAAACCCACCCAAGAAAACTCAAAATGCCAGTTTGGCGATATCACTATCGATTTTATTAATCGAATTGTGACCAAGCAAGGTGAAGAGCTCCACCTTACCCCGATTGAGTTCCGTTTACTCAGTGAACTCGTGGCTAATAGCGGTAAAGTATTAACTCAACGGCATTTATTACTGCAAGTTTGGGGGCCTAATTATGTTGAACATAATCATTACTTACGCATCTATATGGGTCACCTACGGCAAAAATTGGAAAATGACCCTGCTCGCCCTATTCACTTATTAACCGAAACAGGGATTGGTTATCGGTTTATGCCCTAATGGATTACCATTCATTGAATTCTAGGAATCTTACCGATAGTTTAAATAAAAAGGCTGCCTATAATTTACTCACCTTTTTTCTATGGAGAGAAATTCGTGCAGTCACTCACAGCCCAACTATCAAACCGTTTTTCATCTGCTTTAGTACTTTTTTTAAGCGTTTTTGTTACCACCCAAGCACTTGCGCTAAGCCCTGAAGAAAAAGTTCGTACTGAATCATTACTAGCAGAGCTTGGTAAGCAACAGAACCTTACTTTTACTCGTAACGGAACTGAACATTCTGCGGCCGACGCAGAATCTCACTTACGTTTAAAACTACGTAAAACAGAAAAACGTCTCAAAACTACAGAACAATTTATTGATAATGTTGCCTCAAAATCGTCCATTACTGGCGAAGAGTACCAAGTCAAAGATGCACAAGGTAATATGATCCCAGCCAATAAATATTTGCATGGTTTACTGAAAGACAAAGTGGATAACAAATCTGAGTAAATTCTGTAGGTTCTGTTGATTACTATAAAAAACGCTGGCAAATAAATGTCAGCGTTTTTTTGTTCTAATATTCGATCTAGCCCCTAAATAATTTGTACCACAGGTAGGCGGCAAATTAAGTTATCCCGTGAGCATACATAAGTATGTGACTCGGGTAACTTAATGAAGCCAACACCCCTGTGGTGCAAAGTATGACAGGGACATAAAATTAAGAATTTTCGAGCTTCGCCCAAGTATCACGCAACCCCACCGTCCGATTAAAGACTAAATGATCTGCACTACTTAGCTTATTATCCGCGCAGAAATACCCTTCACGCTCAAACTGATACGCTTTTTCTGCCTCTGCATTTTTCAGGCTTGGCTCAACAAAACCATGGCGAATAATTAACGATTCAGGATTGATAACGGATAAGAAATCGTCTTCTGCACCTGGGTTTGGCACAGTGAATAAACGGTCATACAGACGAATTTCTGCAGGCAAGGCATGCGCTACGCTAATCCAATGAATAACGCCTTTCACTTTACGGCCATCTGCTGGGTCTTTATTTAATGTGCCTGCATCATAAGTACAGTAAATGGTTGTAATATTACCATCCGCATCTTTTTCAACACGCTCTGCTTTAATGATGTATGCATTACGCAAACGAACTTCTTTGCCTAATACTAAACGCTTATATTGGCGATTTGCTTCTTCACGGAAGTCCGCACGGTCAATATAAATTTCGTTACTAAATGGCACTTGGCGCGTTCCCATCTCCGGTTTATTTGGATGGTTTGGCGCTGTTAAAATCTCTTCACCAGCAGGCATGTTTTCAATGACAACACGAACTGGGTCGATAACCGCCATAGCACGTGGTGCTGACTCATTCAGATCATCACGAATACAAGATTCTAAAGAAGCCATTTCGACGTTGTTATCTTGCTTCGTCACACCAATACGTTGGCAAAATTCACGAATAGATGCTGCGGTATAACCACGACGACGCAAACCTGAAATGGTTAACATCCGTGGGTCATCCCAACCATTTACGTGTTTTTCGGTCACTAATTGGTTCAGTTTACGCTTAGACATCACCGTATATTCCAGATTCAGACGAGAAAACTCATACTGACGAGGGTGACAGTCAATCGTGATATTATCTAAAACCCAATCATATAAACGGCGATTGTCTTGGAATTCTAAGGTACATAAAGAGTGAGTAATGCCTTCTAATGCATCAGAAATACAATGCGTGAAGTCATACATTGGATAAATACACCATTTATTGCCAGATTGGTGATGTTCCGCAAATTTAATACGATATAAAACTGGGTCGCGCATCACCATAAATGGCGAAGCCATATCGATTTTCGCGCGTAAACACGCTTTTCCTTCTTCGAAGCCGCCCGCACGCATTTTTTCGAATAGTGCTAAGTTGTCTTCAATTAGGCGCTCACGGTATGGGCTATTTTTACCGGGCTCTTTGAGTGTCCCACGATATTCGCGAATTTCGTCTGGGCTGAGCTCATCAACGTAAGCTAAGCCTTTTTTGATCAACTCGATCGCGTATTGATACAAAGTATCAAAGTAGTCAGAGGAATAACGAACATCGCCGCTCCACTCAAAACCAAGCCATTTAACGTCTTCTTGAATAGAGTTAACGTATTCGACATCTTCTTTTACAGGATTTGTATCATCAAAACGTAAGTTACATTGGCCCTGATAATCCTTGGCAATGCCAAAATTCAAGCAGATTGATTTCGCATGACCAATATGTAAATAGCCATTCGGTTCAGGTGGAAAACGCGTATGCACTGACGTGTGTTTTCCAGTCGCCAGATCTTCATCTATGATCTGACGGATAAAATTTGTTGGGCGAGCATCTGCCTCATTCATTGTCATCATTCCTCAATGCCAAAAGCGCGCAAAAGCGTATAGTAATTAAATATATTCTACCATAATCAATCAGGAAACAACCGTTTGATTGCGCCAAGTGCAGCAAAAGCGATGATCAGAAGGAATTTAGGGTAAAAACCTCATCTTTACCCACCGATATACGCGATTCTAAGCCAGTATCATGACGGCTAAAACGACGAGTAACAGTAACGGATAGCTTTGGGCATGACGTTTATCGCTCAGGTAAGGCATTAATAAAGAAGCAAAACGGATCCCTAACCACGATGTCATAATTAAAATTAATGCCCCTTTGATATAAATCATCCCCAGAAACCCTGCTCCGAGATCAATGTGCTTATCAATAGCAAAATAAAAATAGGTTAATGTGCCCGTGATTGCCATTGGTAATGTCAATGGGTTCGCAAATGCGGCTGCTTGGATCATACTGGCACCACGGCGCCGCATCAGTGGAACGGTCATCACACTGCCGCCAACACCTAAAAATGCCGCCACCGCACCAATCACCACGCCAATCGGGGTATCGGCAAAAATACCGCCACGGGAGGCTTGTATACCTATAGATTCTGTTTTCATAAAACCGGGACGAATAAAGCAATCCAAGATAGTGATAATTAAATAACCAATAAACATCCAACGAATTAATGCACTATCTACGGATAGCGCAACAATGGCCCCAAATATGCCACCAATTGAAATTGGAATAATAAACGGACGAATAATTGCCCAGCTAAGATTACCTTTTAAGTAATGGGCACGACTTGATAACGTTGATGAAAAAATCATCACGCAGGTTGAAGTTGCCACCGCAATTTGCATTGCCACTTCATTCGCACTATGGCTCGGCCCCCACACTAAGGTAATCAATGCGTATAACAATGGAACAGTGATAAAACCACCACCGAAGCCGAATAGTGCGGTGGTGATCCCCGAAATAAAGCCAAATAAACACAGAAGCAGTTCCACAGATAACCCCTCTCAGTAATTGAGAAAATATTTTATCGATGAAAAAAGCCCCTTGCTTATGCAAATTTGACAACCTTGTTTGAGATTTCGCCAATGTTATTAACAAATGCAACTTGATGAATACAAATAAAGGGAGATTTCCCCTTTATTTAATATTATTCGAATATGAATAATAATTACCATTCGTCCCGATAATCGAATGAAACTTGATAATCATATTTACTAAATTCAATTTTATGTTTTATATGATTTTGAAGATTAGAAACCCAATCAGAAACCATATCAAAACAACCATTATTGATAATATTTTCTTCAGGATTAATAGTTTCTTCTATGATGCTACCATCATCTCTTAAATCAAGAGAATACTCTTCACCAACATATTCCTCTGTTTGTTTATCAAACTAAACCAGATGAATTTTCAATCCCATTTTTTCTCCTTATAGATACTTTTTTATATTACGTTTAGGGTCTGCAGGTTTCAATTGTTTACCACTTTTTGGATCGAATGCACCTATATGCTGCCCATCACAACCTCTATGCCCCTCCAATTCTCCAGGTGGAGTTAATCAAGGGTGATGGTTTCGTACTGATATTGTTGGGGAGACGATTCTTTTAACATATCAGTTAGATCATAACTTGCACTAATCTTATTAGATCAAAGTCCTCAGTAAAAAGTGAGGACTTTGTCGGCAGTTTGAAAGGGAACTTAACTCCCTTTATTTAATATTATTCAAATGTGAATAATAATTACCATTCGTCCCGATAATCGAATGAAACTTGGTACACAAATTTATCTAAATCAATTTGATGATTAACATAATTTTGAATTTCAATAACCCATTCTTTTTGCAAATCAAATACTCCGTTATTAATAATATTTTCATCTTTAGGATCAATTGTTTTATCTATCAGAAAATCATCATCCCCAAAATCTTCTGAATATTCTTCACCCATAAATTCACCAGTTTGCTTATCAAACCATTGCGTATGTAGCTTTAATCCCATCATTTGTTCCTCTTCATAGATATTTTTTTATATTACGTTTAGGATCTGCAGGTTTCAATTGTTTACCACTTTTTGGATCGAATGCACCTATATGCTGCCCATCACTACCTCTGTATCCTTCTAGTTCTCCATGTTGAGAATCCCATTCATAGATTTTGCGCCCTTTATCACCAACCCACCTATTACGCCGTCCCCCACCACCTTGTTTTGGCGTTTTTCCTTGCACTGGCTTTAATTCACCGAAGCCTTTTATTTCATCAACTTTAGGTGCAGGATGATAAGAATGACCTTTTTCTTTAACACCTTTTCTTTCATCCTCTTTTCCTTTATTTTTCTTACCGCCTTTGCTTGCTGCAATATAAATTGGCTTGATGCCAATGTTCTCAGAAAAAACAATAATAAAAGGGGATTGCGGGTTAGAACTTGAATTTATAACGGAAGTTGGGAAAGAGGGGGAATTAATCGGGATGCCTGAAGACCGTGAAATATCATATATTTCACCGGGTAGAGACTTTAATCTCTTAGGGGGAGCCAAGGGAATACCTCTGGTTTTCCTATCTGTATATACCTATCTTTTTGTTCATTTGGTAGTGAATAACTAAAAAGCCCTTTTTGTTCTGTGGGAATTGCAGGTATAACTCGAGTCTTGACTGGTGAATTTGTTGATGTTAATTCAATAGTTTTTTGTCCATTGCTTATACGCTCTGTAGGAACGGCATAAGTTTCAACAACACCCTTGTTACGACTCACCTCCCTTAATATTCGTTCCTCTGGTACTCTTAATTGTTCCCCAACGGGTGTTCTTGCTGTATTTGTATTCCTTGTTAAATAATCAAAATCATGTTTTGAAAAATCATGTAGTGTATCTATTCCTGGTGCCCCCGCTGGTGGTGAATATGTTAGTAATCCAATACCTAATCCCACTGACCGCCCAATAACAGTACCTAGAGGGTCACTATTAGAAAGTGGGGTAACACCGAGTTTGAAAGTACTGACTGGTGCAGCATGGCTGATTATTAGAGGGGACGGTTTTAAGGTTGATAAAGAAGCATTTAATGCTGATGTAAGTGTCGGGGGTATTGTTACTACTTGATTCTCAAAAAATTTATATCTTAGGCTATCTGTTACTGACTCATATATTTTGATTTTACTTTTAAAGTTCCCCCTGAGCATAGCTAGTGTTTGTCCAAATGTTCTTATATATTTTTTTTGAGCTTCTAAAAAATCACCTCGCCTGAATGCATCCATCATCTGTTTAGCACGTTTATCATGTGTCAGAAAAGGGCAATCTTGCTCCCCACATCTAGGGCAAAGATTACACTTCAATATTTTCATGATCTCATCATTTTGCTGCATGGATATTCCTTATCAAAAGAGTGTGTTATCCCAAACACTGCCCACAAAGTTAACAATTAATTATGTTTTCTTTATAAACTAAACTCAATTGATAGTGATTATCATTATTTGTTACACCCTGTATGATTATCTTTTTCTTATTTAACCACCATAAAAAAGGGTGGCCTAAGCCACCCTCTTACTAACTTATAATATTAAACTGAACTATTTCAGAACATTATAAATAACCGTTTCGCCTGCTTTTACTTCACCGTCAACTAAAATCTCGACGCCAGCAAAATCATCGATATTACTAATGATAACAGGGCTAATCATTGATTTGGCATTAGCTTCAAGGAACGCGAGGTCGAGGTTCAGAATTGGTGTTCCAGCAGTCACTTCCGCACCTTCTTCCACTAAACGTGCACAACCTTCACCTTTCAGTGCAACAGTATCAATACCCATATGAACTATGAGCTCAACACCGTTTTCTGTTTCAAGGCAGAATGCGTGGTTAGTTTCGAAAATTTTCACCACCGTACCTGACGCCGGCGCTAACACTTCGCTGCTTGTTGGTTTAATGGCAATACCATCGCCCACAATGCGGCTAGAGAACGCTTCATCTGGCACATCGTCAAGGGAGAACACTTGACCACTGACCGGCGCAACCAAAGATAAAATCACATTGCCCTTTGCTTTCGCTGGCTCTGCGGCTTTTTTCTCTTCTGCTGCTGCAACTGGTGCAGAACCGGCAATAGGGCCTTTTGCAATTACTTCAGTCATTGCTTTTGCGACCAATTCAGCACGTGTACCGACAATCACTTGCACATTTTGTTTGCTTAAGCGGATAACACCTGAAGCGCCTAAACGTTTTGTCATGGCGTCATTAACAATCGCTGAATCTTTAACGCCTAAACGTAAACGTGTAATACAGGCATCAATACTGACGATGTTGTCGCTGCCACCAACTGCTGCAACATATTGGCGAGCTTCTTTTTGAATATCGCTGTCACTATTATCGGCAGGGCTAACGCTTTCATCATAACCGTCAATAGTTTCATCCCCTGCACTCTCTTCACGGCCTGGAGTTAACAGGTTGAACTTGCGGATCATAAAGCGGAAAATAACATAGTAAATACAGAAGAAGACTAAACCTTGGACAATCAACATATACCACTGAACGGCTAATGGGTTACGTGACTGCAATAGCATATCGACTAAACCTGCGCTGAAGCCGAATCCAGAGATCCACTCCATCGTCGCTGCAATATAAACAGAGATACCCGTTAATAATGCGTGGATTACGTACAGAATTGGTGCCACGAACATGAAAGAGAATTCGAGTGGTTCAGTGATACCTGTAAAGAATGCCGCAAACGCACCGGCAATCATAATACCAGCAACTTTCGCTTTATTTTCTGGACGTGCACAATGGTAAATCGCTAATGCCGCACCTGGCAGACCAAACATCATAATTGGGAAGAAACCAGCTTGGTAGCGACCTGTAATACCTACCGTTGCCAGACCGGCATCAATTGACTTAGCGCCGCCTAAGAAGTTTGGAATATCATTGATTCCTGCAACGTCAAACCAGAACACCGAATTGAGTGCGTGATGCAGACCTACAGGAATTAATAAACGGTTGAAGAAGGCGTAAATACCCGCCCCCACAGAACCTAAGTCTTTAATGCTTTCACCGAAAGAGACTAAACCGTTGTAAACCACCGGCCAGACATACATCAGTATGAAGGCTAAGATGATCATTAAGAACGAGGTCAAAATCGGTACGAGACGACGGCCGCTAAAGAAAGACAACGCTTTGGGTAGCTCTACGCCACTATAACGGTTGTACAATTCAGCTGATAGAACCCCAACTAAGATACCCACGAACTGGTTATTAATTTTACCGAATGCCGCAGGAACGCTTTCCAGCGGAACATTCATGATCATGGAATAAGATGCAGGCGAACACAGTGTTGTCACCACTAAAAAGCCGACAAAACCGGTCAGTGCCGCCGCACCGTCCTTATCTTTTGACATCCCATAAGCAACACCAATAGCAAATAGCACGGACATATTATCGATAATAGCCGCACCCGATTTAATCAGTAACGCCGCGATTGCACTATTGGCTCCCCAACCATCTGGGTCAATCCAATAGCCAATCCCCATCAGGATTGCTGCGGCTGGTAGTACAGCAACTGGCACCATAAGTGCCCTACCAATCCGCTGTAAGTAGCTAAGAATATTCACAAACTCCCCCTTTATCGCCCTATTTTTGCCCCATTTACGGGATCTTATTGTTCACACACCTAAATCATAATTTAGGTTATTGAGAGTATCAATTTTATAGTCTAAATTAATTGTTTCGCGATGCAAAATAAATAGGTTCGATTTGTGATAAATGTCAACGAAAGAGTTACCGATATGACTAAATTACTAGCTATTATCGAAAACTTATTTTATGATTAAAAATAACTTATTTATGTTATTAACCTGTATATTCTCAGCGCGTTTAAAATGCAGGTGTAGCCGTTAAAACGGCACTGTGTACCAACACCAGCGCGTAATAAATTTGTAGTATAACGAGTATTCCTATATCTAATGAATAACATCAGGGATACATATATACATGAAAGATTTCACAGACTTATTAGAGGTAATTGAGACATGAGGCTAATTCCACTTAACAATGCGCATGATGTCGGCATTTGGTCCGCACAGTATATTGCTGACAAAATTAACGCATTCAACCCAACTGCTGATCGCCCTTTCGTTCTTGGGTTACCAACAGGCGGCACTCCTCTTGCCACTTATAAGGCATTGATTGCTTTATATAACGCAGGAAAAGTCAGTTTTAAGCATGTGGTAACATTTAATATGGATGAGTATATTGGTATTCCCGCTAATCATCCTCAAAGCTATCACACATTTATGCATGATAATTTCTTTAACCACATCGACATTCAAGCGCAAAATATCAATTTACTGAATGGTAATGCCCCTGATGTTGATGCGGAATGCCAACGTTATGAAGATAAAATTAAATCTTACGGCAAAATTAATTTATTTATGGGCGGCGTAGGTAACGACGGTCACATTGCTTTTAATGAACCCGGTTCTTCATTGAACTCTCGTACCCGCATTAAGACATTAACACCAGAAACGCGCCAAGCTAACTCACGTTTCTTTGATAATGATATCAATCAAGTACCAAAATTCGCTTTAACTGTGGGTGTAGCCACATTAATGGATGCTGAAGAGTTAATGGTACTCGCTACGGGTGCGAATAAAGCGAACGCAGTTCATGCAGCAGTTGAAGGTTCAATTAACCATATGTGGACAGTGAGTTGCGTGCAAATGCACCCAAAAGCACTGGTCGTTTGTGATGAACCAGCAACACTCGAATTAAAAGTTAAAACGCTTAAATATTTCAAACAGCTAGAATCTGAAATTATTGCAAAGTTTAACTAAGATTATGTTTATCAATCACCCGGTCAGCGAAGGCTGATCGGTGACCCACCTTCCAGAGGTCAGGAGTTTTAAGCCATGTATGCATTAACAAATTGCATTATTTATACAGGTCATGAAAGACTGGATAACCATGCGGTCGTCATCGATGGTGAAATCATCAAAGATGTTTGTCCTGTCTCTGAATTACCTTCCCATATTCCACAGCATGACCTACAAGGTGCAATCTTATCCGCTGGGTTTATTGACCTGCAAGTCAACGGCTGTGGTGGTGTCCAATTCAATGATAATAAAGAAAATGTCACATTAAAGAATTTGGATATCATGCAAAAAGCCAATGAGCGTACAGGGTGTACCAGTTACCTGCCAACGCTGATTACTTGCTCTGACGAATTAATGAAGCATGGTATTGAGGTCATGACAGAGTACTTAAAAGACCACAAGAACCAAGCTCTAGGACTTCATTTAGAAGGCCCATATATTAATGTTATCAAAAAAGGTACGCATAACCCTGAATTTATCCGCCAACCATCCGCGCAGATGATTGATTATTTAGCCGCTCATGCAGACGCTATCACTAAAATTACTTTAGCGCCTGAAATAGTAGAACTTGATTACATTCACCAATTGAAAGATTCCGGCATTGTTATTTCTGCTGGACATTCAAATGCGACGTATGAAGAAGCCAAACTGGGTTTTAAAGCCGGAATTCGCTTTTCAACGCACCTTTTTAACGCCATGCCATATATTTCAGGCCGTGGCCCAGGTTTAGTTGGCGCTATTTATGACACTCCTGAAGTATATGCGGGAATTATCGCTGATGGCTTGCATGTCCAGTGGGCAAACATTCGTAATAGCAAACACTTAAAAGGTGATAAATTAATTTTAGTGACTGATGCCACAGCGCCCGCAGGAATAGATCCTCAAACTGGTGAAATGGATCATTTTATCTTCGCAGGTAAAACCATATACTACCGCGATGGATTATGTGTAGATGAAAATGGCACACTCAGCGGCTCGTCACTCACCATGATAGAAGCAGTGAGAAACAGTGTAGAGTACGTGGGTATTCCATTAGATGAAACACTGAGAATGGCAACGCTCTACCCCGCAAGAGCCATTGGAGTTGATGAGACTTTAGGGTCTATTGCTCCGGGTAAAATTGCGAATTTAACCGCGTTTAACCACGACTTCGACGTCCTTGCAACCTATGTTAACGGAGCCGAAGTCTACAAAAAATGAGTAACTAGCTAATGAATCAAAGCCACTCGCTGAAGCAAATTGGTAATATTGATCTCGTCAAACAACTAAATAGCGCTGTCGTCTATAGTTTAATTGACCAACATGGCCCGATATCAAGAATTCAAATCGCGGAGCAAAGCCAACTTGCCCCAGCCAGTGTGACTAAAATCACTCGCCAGTTACTCGAACGTGGTTTAATTAAAGAAGTTGACCAACAGGCCTCTACTGGAGGCCGTCGTGCCATATCTATTGTTTCTGAACACAAAAATTTTCACACGATTGGCGTCCGCTTAGGGCGCTATGATGCCACCATCGCCTTATACGACTTAGGTGGCAAAATGATTATCGATGCTCATTACCCTATCACAGAGCCTTCTCAGCAAGCCGTAGAACAAAAACTGATTGCCGCTCTTGATGATTTTATTGAGCACAATCACAAGCGCTTAAAAGAGCTGATTGCGATTTCTATTATTCTCCCTGGGTTAGTTAACCCAAATAGTGGGATTGTTTACTACATGCCACATATCAAGGTCGACAATTGGCATCTCATCGACAATTTACAAGCACACTTTAAAATTACCTGTTATGCAGGGCACGATATTCGCAGCCTAGCCCTCGCTGAGAGCTATTTTGGTGCAACTCGTGATTGCGAAGACTCACTGCTCGTTCGTATCCACAGAGGCGCAGGGGCAGGCTTAGTCATCAATAAAGAGATATTGCTCAACCACCGAGGTAACCTCGGAGAAATCGGCCATATCCAAGTTGACCCCCTTGGCGAACTTTGCCACTGTGGTAATTTTGGTTGTTTAGAAACCATTGCCTCAAACCAAGCGATTGAAGCCCGCGTAAAACAGCGTTTAGAACAAGGCTATTCAAGTTCCCTTACATTGGAAACTTGTACGATTTCCCATATTTGCCAAGCTGCTAATAAGGGAGACCCACTTGCTACGGAAGTTATCCAGCACGTTGGTCGGCAAATCGGTAAAGCGATTGCTATCTCTATAAACTTATTTAACCCTGAAAAAGTCGTTATTGCAGGGGATATCACGGAAGCAGAACAAATTCTGTTACCCGCGATTCAAAGCTGTATTGACACACAAGCCTTGAAAGGATTTAGGGAAAATCTTCCCATCGTCACATCGCAGTTGGTTCATAATTCGGCAATAGGCGCTTTCGCACTCACTAAACGTGCGATGCTTAATGGTGAATTATTACAAAAATTGTTTGAAAGCTAATTTTTGGCGTTATTTTCTTTAAAGCAGGTTGAGATACCTGCTTTTTTATTAGCTATAAACTGAATTCTTCGTTTCATGAGTCATTTTTAAAACACTTCACGCTCTTTCAGCTATCCTCCTCTTACAAATTCTTGGACTCTTTCGATGTTTTATTTCGCTTCATCACCAAATTACATTTATCTAGCAGGTAAGACAAAAGTGATTTTTTTCAAATATGGGCTTGTTTTTTGCTGGCTTTATCGACAAAATGATTATTCATCAAACAAACAGACACATTTTCTGAAAAATAGTGCAAAAAGCTGTTGACTGTCGGGTCTGTAATTAGCATAATGCGCCCCGCAACGCCGACGAAGGTTATGCAAAAAAAGATGGCTATGTAGCTCAGCTGGTTAGAGCACAACACTCATAATGTTGGGGTCACAGGTTCGAATCCCGTCATAGCCACCATTATTTTGCGGGAGTGGCGAAATTGGTAGACGCACCAGATTTAGGTTCTGGCGCCGCAAGGTGTGCAAGTTCAAGTCTTGTCTCCCGCACCATTTTCCTTCTCGGTAGCATTGAATTTAAGATTGGGGTATCGCCAAGCGGTAAGGCACCAGGTTTTGATCCTGGCATTCCCAGGTTCGAATCCTGGTACCCCAGCCAT
>NZ_JAXADV010000016.1:0-59217 GCF_033901115.1 Providencia sp. CIM-Carb-044 | reverse complement strand
TTGGGGTATCGCCAAGCGGTAAGGCACCAGGTTTTGATCCTGGCATTCCCAGGTTCGAATCCTGGTACCCCAGCCATTCTCTTTTCAACATCGCTTAAATTAACTCCCTGCTCTATCTTACTATGCTTAGGCAGTCTTAATTTTACTTATCGATTTTATTGATAAATTAAATAAAAAGTAACAAATTAGCAGATAACTCCATTTTTTAAGCAGTAAAGTATCCCTCTCTACTGTTTTCTATATTTCCATCCCTATTTTTAGTTTAAATGATTACTTTTTGGTCATTTGCTTATTTATTTAATCCTAATATTACCGATTAACCAATAGCTTAATCGTTTAAAGTGATGTTAAAGCAACATTTACCTCATAAAATTTACGTTTGCATAACTTTTCTATCAAATGTGTGACTTCAATCATTTCTATATAACCATCGAAAGTGGTAATCTGCGCTCGAATTGTAGTTAGGTATGATTATTACCAGTTAAATTATTATCAACCTCTGGTACTAATAGATTCAGCCCCTTCTTCCATTCCAACTAAATTAGTTCTCAGAAACTCTAATAAAAGTTTTAAACCTAATAATTATAAATTGCCAAACGCAACATTTTTACAGAGAAAATTTATGCGAAACATGATAAAGCAACCAATATATAAGATTTTATATGTTCAGGTAATCGTAGCCATCGTTCTGGGTATCGCACTTGGCCACTTTTTTCCAGACATTGGAGAATCATTAAAACCGCTTGGTGATGCATTCATCAAAATCGTTAAAATGATTATTGCGCCAGTTATCTTCTTAACTGTTGTTACTGGTATATCTGGCATGTCAAACATGAAGGCCGTTGGTAGCGTCGCAGGTAAAGCGATGCTCTACTTCATCACTTTCTCGACCATCGCCCTCGTCATCGGTCTTATCGTCGCGAATATCATTCGCCCAGGTTCAGGCCTTAATATTGATCCGGCAACCCTTGATAGCACTAAAGTTGCCACCTACGTTGAAAAAGCACACGAATCTTCGATAGTTGGCTTCTTGATGAATATCATCCCTGATACCGTCATTAGTCCATTAGTAAACGGCAACATCCTGCAAGTTCTATTTATTGCTGTCATTTTCGGATTAGCATTAGCTGCAACAGGTAAACACGGCGAGCCCATTGTAAAACTACTACAAAACTTCTCTGAACCTGTGTTCAAAATGGTTGCGATGCTCATGAAACTCGCACCTATCGGGGCATTTGGCGCAATGGCATTTACTATTGGTAAATATGGAATATCCTCTATCGGCAACTTAATGATGCTGATTATGACGTTCTATATTACCTCACTGTTGTTCGTCTTACTTGTTCTGGGTGCAGTTGCTAAATACAACGGCTTCTCCATCATTGCGCTAATTAAATATATCAAAGACGAGCTATGGTTAGTTTTAGGTACCTCTTCTTCCGAAGCGGCACTGCCAAGCTTAATGCGCAAAATGGAGCATGCAGGGTGTGAAAAATCGGTTGTCGGGTTAGTTATCCCAACGGGTTATTCATTCAATCTTGATGGTACGAATATTTATATGACGATGGCTGCATTGTTTATTGCCCAAGCCACTAATATTGAGCTCACTATTTGGCAACAAATTTCGTTGCTGTTAGTTGCGATGATAAGCTCAAAAGGTGCAGCTGGTGTGACGGGTGCAGGGTTTATTACCTTAGCAGCCACACTGATGGTGGTGCCAAGCGTTCCTGTCGCAGGTATGGCGCTTATTTTAGGTATCGACCGTTTTATGTCTGAGTGCCGTGCATTAACTAACTTAGTGGGTAACGCATGTGCGTGTATCGTTGTTGCGCGTTGGGAAAAAGAACTCGACACAGAAAAACTGGCTCATGCATTTTCAGCAAAAAATGAAACATTAGATTCAGTGATTACTGAAGATGACAGCATCAATACAGACACAAGTAATATTCAGCCAGTTGATTTAGCTAATAATAAATAACCATAACTTCTTCACTTAATAATAAATAGGCCACTAATTAGCGGCCTATTTATTATATTCAAGATAATTTCTATAAACCTAAAGCATACTTCAACGCCAGCTTTTTCGCTTCTCCAGCACGCTGTGCCGCCATCAACCCAAGGTTCCTAACTATTTTCAATCCTGGTAACTTTTCACTAAATGCCATATAAAATACGTCCATTCCAGCTTGCATAATTAAATTATCAGGCAAACGACGGCGTTGATAACGCTTCAATACATCAAGGGAATGCCAAGGTTGTATGTATTCGCGCGCGTAAATCACTTCTTTCAACAACGCATCAACATCTCGGTAGCCTAAATTCACTCCCTGCCCCGCTAATGGATTAATGGTATGAGCGGCATCACCAATCAATGCTAATCCATCTATTACATAGCGACGAGCATGATGACGAGTCAGTGGAAATGCCCCTGACGCAATTGCGGTAACAGGCCCTAAACGTTCAGGGAAAGCTTCAGAAATCGCTCCCGTCAACTGTTCCATTGACATGCCTTGTAAACGCCTAATCTTTGCAGGGCTGTCATACCAGACTAATGAAGCCCAATTATCATACAGCGGTAAAAATGCCCTAGGCCCTGATGGAAAAAACTGCTGCCATGTTTTATCTTGCTGAGACTGCTGTGTTTGAATGCTAATCAACATACATGATTGGCGATACTGCCAGCCACGGCTACCAATCCCTGCCATTTTGCGGACCTGCGAATTCGCGCCATCAGCTCCAATAACAAGCTTAGCTTGCAGAGCTCGGCCATCATCTAATGCTAATATCCACTCTTCTTGTGACTTAGGTTGGTATAAATTGATGAGTTTCGCCGGGCAGACAAGGTCTAGATTGCTGTATTTTTCACATTCTTGCCATAATGCAAGCTGTAACACACGGTTTTCTACCATAAACCCAAGTTCAGGCAACCCAAGACTCTGAGCATCAAAAACCACATTGCTCTCTGGCTCTTCCCATGTTTCTAACTGACGATATGGAGCACTTCGCATTGCCTTAACATGTTGCCAAGCCCCTAATTGCTCCAACAATTCAACAGAAGCACGGCTAATCGCAGAAATACGAACATCTGGAGCACTTTGTGGGGCAAAGGCCGCAGGTTGTGCTTTTTCAAGCAAAGCGACTCGCATGCCTTCTTGAGCAAAGCCCAATGCTGCTGCCGCGCCAGTCATACCTGCGCCAACGACGACAACATCATAAGATTCGATTAATTTATTCATACGTTCGCTACTATTTACTGTTTAATAAAGGTTACTGTTTAATAAAGGTTATTGTTTGATAACAGTGACCACGTTGATAAAGGTATTGTACCGAAAAATGAGGGTTCTCACAGGAAATATAGGCATTGAAGTCTTAGAGGTCATTCATTCCTCCACCTTAATAACCTTACAAATAGTATATTTTGCTGAAAACACTTTGATTTGCACAAAAAACAACCACAATTTTGCAACATCCTCTGGTCACTGATGCCGCAAATGAATACAATACGTGCTAATTTTAAAACAATAGGCAAATTGCCTGCCCTTAGATTTCGTGTAGTGATATTATTTTAAATATCTTTGCATTTATCCCATCATACAATGATGTCCTTAATCAAAATGCATGCGAGTTCCCAAAAATATAAAGGGTAGGACTTTGGATTTACAACGCGTTTCGGAGTCCATTACACTAGCCGCTTCGAAAACACCGGATATACGACATGTCGACGAATAAAAAGCTATATATTAAAACTTGGGGTTGCCAAATGAATGAGTATGACTCATCCAAAATGGTTTCTTTATTAGAAAATACCCATGGTTATCAACTCACTGAAGTTGCAGAAGAAGCAGACTTATTACTGCTTAATACCTGTTCCATTCGTGAAAAAGCACAAGAAAAAGTCTTCCATCAGCTTGGTCGTTGGAAGTTTTTTAAAGATAAAAACCCTGACATCATCATTGGTGTAGGCGGCTGTGTTGCTTCGCAAGAAGGGGATTTTATTCGCCAACGTGCGCCAAGCGTTGACATCGTTTTCGGCCCGCAAACTTTGCACCGTTTGCCTGAGATGATTAATCAAGTTCAAGGTACGCGTAGCCCTGTTATCGATATCAGTTTCCCTGAAATTGAAAAATTTGACCGCTTACCAGAACCTCGCGCTGAAGGCCCGACCGCATTCGTTTCCATTATGGAAGGCTGTAACAAGTATTGCACTTTCTGCGTAGTGCCTTATACCCGTGGTGAAGAGGTTAGCCGCCCTTGTGATGATATTCTTTTTGAAATCGCACAGTTAGCCGCACAAGGTGTACGTGAAGTTAACTTACTGGGCCAAAACGTGAATGCATACCGTGGTGAAACCTTTGATGGTGAAATTTGCTCATTTGCAGAATTACTGCGTTTAGTCGCGGCTATTGATGGCATCGACCGTGTCCGCTTTACCACTAGCCACCCAATTGAATTTACTGACGATATCATCGAAGTTTACCGCGATACCCCTGAATTAGTCAGTTTCTTGCATCTACCCGTGCAAAGTGGCTCAGACCGCGTTCTAACAATGATGAAACGCGCTCATACCGCACTTGAATATAAAGCCATTATTCGCAAACTGCGTGAAGCACGCCCTGGTATTCTAATCAGTTCAGACTTTATCGTGGGCTTCCCCGGTGAAACAACCGAAGACTTCGAAAAAACCATGAAACTGATTGCAGACGTGAACTTTGATATGAGCTACAGCTTTGTCTATTCCGCGCGTCCAGGCACCCCAGCTGCGGATTTACCTGATGATGTAACCGAAGATGAGAAAAAACAGCGTCTATACTTACTGCAACAGCGTATTAATCAGCAAGCATTAAGCTTCAGCCGCCAAATGGTGGGAACCGTTCAACGTATCTTAGTTGAAGGAACATCGCGTAAAAACGTCATGGAGCTGTCTGGACGTACTGAAAATAACCGTGTTGTGAACTTTGAAGGCACACCGGATATGATCGGTAAATTTGTGGATGTCGAAATTGTGGATGTTTATACCAACTCATTGCGCGGTAAAGTCATTCGTACAGAAGATCAAATGGGTCTTCGCGTTCATGAATCACCAGAGTCTGTTATTGCACGTACTCGTAAAGAAGATGAGCTAGGTGTTGGCAGCTTTCAACCCTAAGCCACAACCATAGGATATTCAGTGACCGAGACAAAAAATTTGCAAATCGCAACACAAGAAATCTTTCTAGAACCCGCAGATAACCAGCGTTTAATGAGCCTCTGCGGGCCATTTGACGATAATATCAAGCAGCTAGAACGCCGCCTTGCTATCGAAATTAATCGCCGCGATAACCGTTTTAAGTTATCGGGTAAGCCGCTGAATGTTCAAGCGGCGAGCAAAATTTTACGTCAACTGTATGTCGATACCGCGCCTGTGCGCGGTGTTATCCCTGATATCGACCCTGAAAATATTCACTTAGCCATTCTGGATAGCCGTGTTTTAGAGCAATCTGCCGATAGCGTTCCTGACTACGGTAAAGCGGTGAATATTAAGACTAAACGTGGTGTGATCAAACCACGCACTCCAAATCAAGCGCAATATATCGCCAATATTTTAGACCATGATATTACATTTGGCATTGGCCCTGCAGGAACTGGGAAAACCTATTTAGCGGTAGCCGCGGCAGTAGATGCGTTAGAGCGCCAAGAGGTCCGCCGTATTTTGCTAACCCGTCCTGCGGTTGAAGCAGGTGAGAAACTTGGTTTTTTACCTGGGGATCTCAGCCAAAAAGTCGACCCTTATCTACGCCCACTTTATGATGCGCTATTCGAAATGTTAGGCTTTGAAAAAGTTGAAAAGCTGATTGAGCGTAATGTTATCGAAGTCGCACCGCTGGCCTATATGCGTGGCCGTACCTTGAATGATGCTTTTATTATTTTAGATGAGAGCCAAAACACCACCATCGAACAGATGAAGATGTTTTTAACACGTATTGGTTTTAATTCCAAAGCGGTTGTGACGGGTGATATTACTCAGGTTGACTTACCTCGTGGTAGTAAATCAGGGTTACGTCATGCCATTGAAGTGCTTTCCGAAGTCGATGATTTAAGCTTCAATTTCTTCCACAGTGAAGACGTAGTTCGCCATCCAGTCGTTGCAAAAGTTGTCATGGCTTATGAGGCTTGGGAAGAACAAGACAATAAACGTCGCCAGCAGTTACGTGAAGAAAAAGAAAAAGAACAACAAAAGCAATTTGAAAAGCAGGAAAATCTATAAATGAGTGACATTATTCTCGATTTACAAATTGCGTGTGAAAACCCTGATGGCTTGCCTTCGGAAGCCGAGTTTCAGCGTTGGCTAGCCGCTGTTTTACCGAAATTTCAAGCACTAAGTGAAGTCACTATTCGGGTAGTTGATGAGCAGGAAAGCCATCACTTAAATTTAACCTATCGTGGCAAAGACAAACCGACTAACGTGTTGTCATTCCCCTTTGAGGCTCCACCAGAAATTGAACTGCCTTTGCTTGGTGATTTAATTATTTGCCGCCAAGTCGTTGAGCAAGAAGCTATTGACCAACAAAAAACGGCAGAAGAGCACTGGGCTCATATGGTCGTTCATGGTTGCCTTCATCTTTTAGGCTATGATCATATTGAAGATGATGAAGCGGAAGAAATGGAAGGTTTAGAAACTGAAATTCTAGCTGAGTTGGGCTATGAAGACCCATATCTTGCAGAAAAAGAGTGACCTAACTATAATTTTTTGAGATATCTTTCTCAAAGAAAGCATTACTTTACAAAAAATTGACGGTTATTTTGCAGATAAACCGTCAATTTTGTGCTAAAAAAGAATGTAGTAAACTGTTTTTATTAACTAACCTAAGCTCCAAATACTTTGACTTGGGCTACTTTTGGTACCAAGTGCGGCCAACAACGCTGCGGTTCGAGATACGACGAGTGAATACTCTAAATAATTCGAATTGCAGCTAAGCGGCCAGCGAGGATATCTCGATGAGCATACATTAGTATGTGATTCGAGTAGCCGAGTGCAGCCAACAACGCTGCGGTTCGAGATACGACGAGTAAATACTCTAAATAATTCGAATTGCAGCTAGGCGGCCAGTGAGGATATCTCGATGAGCATACATAAGTATGTGATTCGAGTAGCCGAGTGCAGCCAACAACGCTGCGGTTCGAAGTATGACGAGTATTTTTTGAGGAAAAAAAAATTAACCGCCATGAGCGACGATAACTCTTCGAGTAGCGATAACCCTGGTCCTAAGAAAGGGTTCTTTGCACTGTTAAATCACCTATTCCATGGTGAACCTAAAAATCGTGATGATTTGGTCGAATTAATCCGCGACTCTGAACAGAACGATTTGATCGATCCTGACACCCGCGAAATGCTTGAAGGGGTAATGGATATTGCGGATCAGCGTGTGCGCGACATTATGATCCCGCGTTCCCAAATTGTTACCTTAAAACGTAACCAAACGCTTGATGAGTGCCTTGATGTCATTATTGACTCTGCTCACTCACGCTTCCCTGTTATTAGTGAAGATAAAGACCATATCGAAGGGTTATTAATGGCAAAAGATTTACTGCCATTTATGCGTACTGACGCTGAGCCTTTTAGTATCGATAAGGTATTACGCCAAGCGGTTGTTGTCCCTGAAAGTAAGCGAGTAGACAGACTACTCAAAGAATTCCGCTCTCAACGCTACCATATGGCTATCGTTATCGATGAGTTTGGTGGTGTTTCTGGTCTAGTGACTATTGAAGATATTTTAGAGCTCATCGTGGGCGAAATTGAAGACGAATACGACGACCAAGACGATGTTGATATTCGTCAACTTAGCCGCCATTCTTATTCTGTGCGCGCCCTTACGCAGATTGAAGATTTCAATGAAGCCTTTGGGACTCATTTTAGTGACGAAGAGGTTGATACGGTCGGTGGCCTCGTTATGCAAGCCTTCGGTCATCTACCTTCTCGTGGTGAAACCATCACAATTGACAACTATCAATTTAAAGTTGCGATGGCAGATAGTCGCCGGATCCTTCTGCTTCACGTGAAAATTCCAGACGACGCGCCAGTTCCAACTTTGGAAGAAGAACAGACTTAATGAACTCAACGTCTATTTATCAAAGTCAGCGGTTGCGGTTACTGCTGGCTTTAATTTTCGGAGCCAGTGGAACGCTGGCTTTTTCGCCTTTTGACATCTGGCCTGCCGCACTTCTTTCTATCCTTTTTCTCCAATTACTGACCTTGCAGCGCACAGCCAAGCAATCTTTTGCTATCGGTTTCGCTTGGGGATTTGGCTTATTCGGTAGTGGCGTTAACTGGGTTTACGTCAGTATCGCGGATTTTGGGGGGATGCCAGGGCCTGTTAACGTCTTTATTGTCATTCTTTTGGCAGCATACCTTTCCCTTTATACAGGGCTTTTTGGGGCATTGATGGCTAAATTTGCCCCACATGCCAATATTTGGCGTTTAGTATTTCTTGCTCCTGCCCTGTGGCAAGTCACTGAGTTTTTACGTGGTTGGGTTCTCACTGGTTTCCCATGGCTGCAATTTGGCTACAGCCAAATTGATGGCCCCATGAAATCGCTCGCTCCAATATTCGGCGTCGAAATGATCACATTGCTATTATTTAGCATTAGTGGTTTGTTAGCGCTCGCTATCCTACGTCGTAGCTTTATTGCATTAGCCACAGCGGTAGTTTTACTGTTTGCCCCATTAGTTGCCAAAAATATTCAGTGGTTTACCCCGCTTGAAGACAACAAAATGCAGGTGGCATTAGTTCAAGGTAATATCCCGCAATCAATGAAATGGGAAGCCAGTTTTTTACAGAAAACCAAAGATACCTATATGGAGTTATCTCGTCCTTATATTGGTAAAGCATCGCTAATTATCTGGCCTGAATCTGCCGTACCTTCTGTTGAACTGGATAACCAAGCATGGCTAAAATCCCTCGACCGGCTGTTAGCGGCTTCGAACACTCAATTAATCACAGGGATCGTTGATGCAAGGCCAATGGATGGGGAATATGAGTTCTTTAATACGATTATTGTATTAGGGGATAAAAACCCGTATCTCTACCCATCAAAAAACCGTTATAACAAACATCATTTAGTGCCATTTGGGGAGTTTGTTCCATTAGAAGATATCCTGCGCCCTATTGCACCGTTTTTTAACTTACCGATGTCTGGATTCAGCCGTGGTGATTACCAACAAGCCCAACTCGCTGTAGGGAATATTCACCTCACTGCCGCTATTTGTTATGAAATTATCTTAGGTACACAGGTCAGAGATAATTTTAAACCTGATAGCGACTACTTACTTACTGTTTCAAATGATGCGTGGTTTGGCCAATCTATCGGCCCATGGCAGCATTTCCAAATGGCACGTATGCGTTCGTTAGAATTGGGACGCCCATTATTACGTTCCACTAATAACGGGATAACTGCGGTGATCCGTGCGGATGGTTCAATACAAGATATGCTACCACAATTTAAAACAGCGACTCTTGCCACTGAAGTCACACCGACAACAGGGCTAACCCCTTACGCACGTTGGAGTAATCATCCTATGTGGGGAATCGCCATTATGTTTGGTATTCTTGGTTTTGCTATGAATAGACGTCAAAAGTAACGATGTTGACCCCACCTCGGTACCTGTAAATGAGGTGGGGAATTAGCTAAGCAACCAATAACCCCTGTGTGTCCGCAATCTTCACCGTCACAATACAGCCTGAATTAAATTGTAAGAAATCATCTTCAATGCCATCAGAAAAAATAACGCCGTTATCTGGCATTAATGACTCAACAGCTAACGGGCTACTCGGCTCAATCGTACCAAATACCCATTTGGTTCCTGTCGTTTTACTTAAAAACGGCTCCCTAACACTAAATTGTAATTTACTTTCCCCCCAACCAAATCCTTTTGCCAACGGGTGAGTACTTACTCCCATAATGGCCTGTGCTCCCGCTAAAATAGATTGAAACCACCCCGTTGACCCAAGTCCTGTGGATATAATTATTCCAGAAGATGATTGAAACTCTTGTTCCCCATTCCAGTTCAATAAATAGCGTGCCGAAGTGTGGCTTTTCGGGCCAATGAATAAATCGTTTACCGCTAATAGTGATTGCCCATCATTGGTTGTAGCTTGTGCAAAAGTCACTATTTTTTGCTCTATTTTTCCTTTTAAGGTATTTATCACGACTTCCTGCAATTGGCCTATTTCAAAAGGAAGTAGTTGGCCATCCCACCTTTCAGGGTCAGGGTTAATAGCAATAACTGGCTGTCCATTTAAGTATTTCAAGGTATTCGCCACTAAACCATCTTGGCCAATGACAACAACAATATCCTGTTTAGAAAATTGGTAACTCGGTAATAATTTTCGTTCCAATAATTGAAATCTACCCAATGATTTCAATACCGATTCGGCTTGCACTAATTGGCGCAGATATAAATCATGTTCATTTAAATAATCGCTCACTTCAACATGGTTGTGCTCCAAGTAAAATTTGGCTTGAGGCCAGGTGTTAAAGCGTTCAATCAATTCCTGTAAACGCGTTTTACGCATGACTAATACAAATCGCACGTCATTATTCCTTTGCATTATTTACCTCCTTTTTTCATTAACTGGCTAAATAAATCAGGCGATATATTGAGCTCACCAATTTTTCCAGCATTTTGTGCCAATGATTCGAATGCCATCGCCATCAACTGCTCAGGTCCCATTTTAGCCAACGCTAACGCTTTTAAGTTTTCAACGGGTAATTGACTGTAAGCTTTCATTTTAGATTCAATGGAATAAGCATCTGCATCAGACTGTATACGCTGGTTTTCAACACTAAGCGCAACCAGCTCATTGCGTTTTGCCTCTGCACTTACTTGTGCAATTAACTCTTCTTGCTCTATTTCGGCTCGCTCTCGCAATATTTTTCGCTCATTATCAAGACGAGCCTCTTCAATTTGTTGTTCTTTGGCCTGAACAGATAAATCTGTTTCTAATTCAGCTTCTTTAATTGTTCGTTCTTGTTCTACAGAAAACTTACGTCTTGCATAAATGGCATCATCAGCCTCTTTCAGTATGGATTCTCTCGCTTGTGCTTCTAACGCTTTGAGCGTTTCAGGTAATGGTGCGATGGCGGAAATAGAAACATCCAAAATTTCAATTCCCAGTGACTCAATAACCGCCTGCTCTGCTAATTGCTGGTTCACCAAAATCACTAATGATTGGCTAATTAGTAATGCATCTCGCAATGAAGTAGTTTGTATTTTGGCTTGAATCACTGTTTGAGCTGCTCGCACAACTCGGTCACTTAATTTAAGGGGATCTTCAGAAGAGTAGCTTTTCCCATCCTTAGATAAATTAAAATTTAAGACGTCCGCGGTTTTTTCCGGCTGCTTTACCTGAAAAGAAATTTGCCCCTGAATACGTAAACTTTGGAAATCAGACGTTTGTAAATTAAAAATAAATGGGGCTTCTTGGGCATTTAATGGAAGCGCCGCAATGGAAGTTTTATCGGAGTTATACCAAAAACTGAGCCCCTTACCTTGCTTACGCACTTTCCCATTCACCGATTGAATAACAAAAGTTGATGAGTCTGCTTTGAAATATTTAAAGTTAATCATAGTGGATTCCTCGTTATTGTCTTTATGACCTTAATTGATTATTGTCTTATAGACACAAATAAGTCAAGTGTTAAATGTCTTAATGACAATAACTATTTTTACCTGTATGATCTAACCCTAAACTTCATCTTTAGCGTTGAGTGGTAACAATATGAATGAAAAAGAGTTTCTTGCTAGTTATGACAGAAAAGATTATTTATCGCCTTTACTCACTGTCGATGCCGTTTTATTTACTTATCATGAAAATACGTTGAAGGTATTACTGGTTGAGCGAGCAAGTTTCCCTGAAAAAGGAAAATGGGGCTTACCGGGAGGATTTATTGACGAGCAAAATGATCAAACCTTAGAAGAGACTGTTTTACGCAAGCTAAAAGAAAAAACAGGAGTTATTCCTCCTTATGTTGAGCAACTTTGTACGGAAGGAAACCACCAACGAGACCCTCGCGGCTGGTCTGTCACTGTTTGCTATACAGCTCTAATTGCTTACCAAGCCTGCGAAGCCCATATTGATACCGTGGATTCTGTAAAATGGGTTTCTATTGATGAAATTGAACAACTGACTCTTGCATTCGACCACCTCAAACTTTATCAACAAGCGAGAGAACGCCTAAAGCAAAAATCACTCTATTCGATAGTTCCAGGTTTTGCATTACCTGACGTTTTTACCTTAGCAGAGCTACAACATGTCCATGAAGTTTTGATTGGTAAGCCTTTACAAAATAAATCGTTTAGGCGCCGACTCGAACAAGCTGATTTGTTAATTGATACCGGAGAAAAACGCCACGAGCGTGGCCGACCCGCTAATTTGTATCGTTTAAAACCACAATCAGCGGACTACCGTTTTATTCGTAATTTAGAATTTTAATCATTGATATGCCTGATAAACAAATATTATCAGGCATTCCAATGAATGCTATTGGCAAATTGCAGGGGTAACAATATAGGTAAAAATGAGTTTGTTAGACTTATGATAATTATGCGTAATGCCTTCGGGAAACATTTCATGCAAAATATCCATACCTGCATTTTTACCGCAATAGTTGCGATTTAAAATCTCACGCATATTTTGCTGCCAGCTATCACCTTCCAATATATTGTCAGGGATCCCTTTGATAGTGTATTGGTAAAATAACATGCCATTTTTAGCAGTCACTTCCGTCAATAGTGTTACGTCATCAATCAGCATAGGCAATGATTCCGCCATGTCAGATAGAAAAATGCCCCGTAACATCGTTGGGTCATCATCTCCTTTTGCATTAAACGCATTGATTTTATCTTCTGTTGAATTAGCTTTTATTTCATCATAACGCTGTTCTATTTTTGAATTTTCTATTGTTCCTGATGGTTCTTTAGTTGTCGTTTTTTCTTCCACATCAGGGGAGCATCCCGTGATTAATACCGCGCCTAAAAATAATCCAACCACTTTTTTAAACATAGCCATCCCATTCACCTATTTTATTATTTATATAGCCGAATGAGTTTACCATAATGATAAATTAAACTTATAGGCAGAAAAGTCCCCTTTTTTAGGTCAAAGGGGATGGTGGAAAGTTAAAAGGATGCCAACCACATACGCATTTTTAGACCATAAGAGCTAGTCCAACCCGATGTAAAGCTAACTAATTCACCGTTATCAATTACCATAAATGTGGGAGTTGCGCTGACCCCAACCGCATTGGAAAGCTGACCGCTGGTATCGTTAATCACAGGAAACGTTAATTCCTTGTTTTCCATTCCCTTGATTAAGCGAGATGTTTCACCTGAACGTATCGCGATCGAAATAATTGGCATACCTGATTGGCTTAACTCTGATACCGTTGGCGAAGTCAAATTACATACCCCACACCAAGTTGCCCAAAAATACACTAGAATCGGTTTTTCTTTACTTAACTCAGCTAATGAAACGCTCTCACCATTCACTAGAGTGTGCTGCTCCAATAATACGGGCGCAAGGGTTTGTGGTTTGCGCCATAAATCCATCACCGTAAAGGCAATAAATAAAATAATTGCCAAAACAATAATTTCTTTAGACCACTTTTTTATTTTATTCATATAGTTACTTACCTATTTGTTATCAAATAGTACAAATCAAAGATGTAAGAAACCAAAACATCCACTTAAAATGAATGCTTTAGCATTTAATTAAATATTTTTTTCCTATCCTCTAATTTTAGAGTTTGGATTGTTTAATCTTTATCCTCTAATTCTAGAGTTTGGATTATTTAATCTTTATCCTCTAAATAATTCGCGTTGTGGCTAGGCGGCAAACGAGACTATCGTGGGGTGCATACACAAGTATGTGACCCACGTAGTCGAGAGCAGCCAACAACGCTGCAGCGCGAAGTATGACGAGGCACAATCTATCCTCTAAATAATTCGTGTTGAGGCTAGGCGGCGAGTGAAACTAAGCCCTAGGAGCATACATAAGTATGTGACTAGGGTTAGTAAGCGAAGCCAACAACGCCACAGCGCGAAGTATGACGAGGATTATTTGAGCTTAGCGAGCTGCTCCTTCACTACCGCCTCAAACTGCTGTGCATCAATAGCACCTGGGATCATTTCATCACCCACCAATGTTGCTGGCGTTCCATTCACACCCAATTTTTCTGCCAATATCATATTGGTACGAATACCATCGCGGCTCTTATCACTCGCTTTTAGCTTATCGTTGCCAGTGGCTTTGAGAGCATCTTTGATATTTGCATCTGATAGCATGCCCTGTTTTTGCATAAATTTATGGTGTAAAGCTTCAAATGCTTTCGGGTCTTCTTGCCACAGTGTCATGGTTAACTGAGCTGAATCCATTGATGTTTGGCCTTTAAATGGTAAATATTTGATTACCACTGCCACATCATTTGGATATTTTTTCACAATATCCATCAGTTGAGGGTCGAAACGCTTACAGAATGGGCAGTTAAAATCAGTAAAGTTAACTAAAACTAACTTGGCATCTTTTTTACCGATACGCGGGCTGGTTGGGTCATTGAATAAAGCATCGTGCTCCGCTTTTAACGTTTCTTTCATTTGGGCTTGTTGTTTTTCCCCTTGTTTGGCTTGCAAGGCAACGATAGCTTCTTCGAGAATTTCTGGGTTTTCAACCAAAGTATCACGCACTAATTTACGCACTTGTGCTTCTTGGTCTGCACTCAAAGGTGCCGCCTGTGCTACTGACCCAATCATTAGTGACGAAAATAAAACAGCTAAAATTGTTTTTTTCATTTTGTGGCTCCTTTGGCCTGATTCATAACGGATATTAGCGATTCACGATCAAGTATCGTTGAAAGTATTTCGCCTTCGGCCAAATTTGGGCCATAGATTTGATTAAATGGAACAGCGACCTGCCCACGTTTTTGTAAAAATGCAGTAATTTCAGGTGAAGGTTTCGTCCAATCACCCCGTAAAGCAACAACATCGGGTTCACTAAGCAGCTGTTGGATATCATCTCTTAGCAATACATTATATTTATTTGCCTTACAGGTTACGCACCATTCCGCGGTAACATCAATAAATACGCGTTTATTATCCGCTAACGCATCATTAATTGCCTGTTCAGTTAGCGGTTGCCAATTCACCGTATCTTTAACGAGAGAGCGGCTACCAGAGTGCTGTTCTTGCGTCATCCAAACAAATCCACCAGCAAAAACGGCAAATAATATAAATGGCAAGATAGCCGCCCTTACACCACGTTTTATCGCGATAAAGACCACTAATAACACTAAGAAAATGACAGCAATCACGGTCGAAGTAGAGACACCAAAATGCGGAATTAATAAGCTAATTAGCCATAAGCTGGAAACTAGCATCATGACTCCAAGTATTGCACGCAATTTGAGCATCCACATACCCGGTTTTGGTAACAACCTCGCAATAGCAGGAAAAGCGGCAATTAATAGCCAAGGCAAACTCATTCCGACACCTAATGCCGTGAAGATCAACCACAACTCTTCCATTGGCGCTGCCAGTGCAAAGGCCACGGCTGTGCCCAAAAATGGTGCAGAACAAGGCGTTGCCAACAATGTCGCGAATACCCCTTGCCAGAAATGACCACTATTGCCATGACCACCTGCGGTCGCCAAGCGTGTATTAGCCTTACTGCCAAGGTTGATTTCGAATAAACCAAATAAATTTGCAGTAAATAACGCCGTTACCACCACCATAAAGCCGATAAACCACGGGTTTTGGAACTGAATACCCCAGCCAACGGCTTGCTGACCGACCCGCAGTAAGGTCATCAGTAAGGCGAGTAACCAGAAGGAAACCAAAATCCCTGAAGAAGACAGTAAAAATTGACGACGAATGGTTTTCTGCTCACCTTGCGGAACCATTAAGACTGAGCCCAGTTTCATGGCGAGTACAGGAAGAACGCATGGCATTAGATTAAGGATCAAGCCACCTAAAAGTGCAAATAACACTACTTGCCATAAAGAAGCACCGCTCACTTTTGACGCTATTGTGCCAGTAAATGTGCTAACTTGATGGCTAATTTGCTGGGAAATGTCACCATCAGAAACCACAAAAGAAATGGTTTTTCCGGTTAAATCAGGAGACTCGCCCCCCCAATCATCACCAACATCTATTGTTGCTGTTAAATGTTCTCCTGATGTTTCTATTACAGGTACGCCTAACGCCGCCCCTTCAACCACATCAGTGAAGATGTTCGGTTGTTCCCACGAGTTCCCTGTGTTTTTTTGTAATTCAATGATTAGCTTATCATTAGCAAAACCAACTTTGGTTTGCTCAACTAAACCACTTGATGGTGGAACCGCACCTTTGGCTTGGTTAAACGCCCAAGTAAAGTCAGCAGGAACAGGTTCTGTTAAATCGAGCTCAAATGGGTAATCGGTTAAAATACAAACATTACTACATGTTGATAATGTTAACGTTCCTGCCAGTTTGTCCAACTTCTCATTACTTGTTACTGTTATGGGGAAAACCACATCGCCCATATAACCTTGAGTTGAAACACCCGCGACATCAAAGCGCCCTGGTGTTGGCCATTGCCAATCCGTTGATTCAACAGGTGACGACCATACGATTTCAGGCGCTACTCCGCCTTCGCCTGGCGAGCGCCAATAGGTTTTCCATCCCTCATCAAGTTTCACATCAAGCAAAACCTCAATTTTGCCATTTTCCTGTGCTGAACTTAATAACCTGACCTGCGCATGCCGTGGAGTGTTGTCATTCATCCACCCCGTATTCGCAGGTTGCAACCACCCCGTATCTGCAGCGTATAAACTGCTCGAAAATAGTGCAAAAAATATAAAAAATGAATTAATTAAAAAACGCATTGTTTCCTCCAGAATAAATTACACAAACGAATCCCTATTCGTTGTGTGTTAATTCCGAAGATTACAAAATTGTAAGTGTCTTCTGACTCTTGGAGGGGCATGTTTCTCTTCATTATTTGCTCTAGATATAAATAGATTAGTACAAAATAAAGTTAGCGCAGCCAAAGTAAGGAACATAAAGAAGAATGGTTCAAGCACAGCAGGTAACAAAGTCATTAATGACTTGGCGCTCAGTTCACAACTAGAAAGATGTGTACTACTGCCATCACCTTGTTTTACTTGTGATTGTTCGATATAGGAAAGGTTAGCTCCAGTATTAATTTGCACTTGAGCTAAGACATCTGGCACAAAAAAATTGGCGAGCAGACGCTCTCCGACGGCGCGTTGATTCATACAAATCAATACCATCAGACAGGCGAATATCACTAATCCTTTACCTAATTTTAAATGCCTGTTCATGCGCACCTTGGTATAACTTCCTGAAATAATACTAATTATGCGACTTTGATAACCATAACGATAAAAACCAGTCTTTGATTAATACCGTTACACCGTCTATAAGTTAAATAGAGGTTACATCTTACACAGCAAAATATTCCGTACAAGTGTCATCAGCTAACTTTACAAATATTATTCTCTTCCCAATGAACAAAAATGCAGTTCCATCAAAACTAGGCACGTAAATTGCTTTATCCAATATATGACATGAAACGAAGATAGATTGCACCTTAACAGTGCGTGACTATCAGTTTAGGACAATATTAAGTGGCAAATCACCATGTTAGTGCGGTAATTCAAAAATTACCCAAATAATATGCGAGACAGCTCCCGAAATTGAAACAATTTGTTTTCATTAATTAACAAATTTAATTACTTTTTAACAACAATAAAACATATAGCGGATAATCGCGGTATTGTCTAAATCTGCGAAACATTTGCAAACACAACACTACAAAACCACAGTAATTCAGGTGTTATCTCGTGATGACCCCTTAAAATTACAACGGGTTTACACCGATGTTCTAAAGGAGTTGTAATTATGCGTATAAGTAAACTTGTATTATCGATGATGATTTTAGGTGCAACCTGCGCAGTCCAAGCAGAAGAATTAAACGGCACTCTGAAAAAAATCAAAGACAACGGTGTAATAGTTGTTGGTCATCGTGAATCATCCGTACCGTTCTCTTACTATGATAATAGCCAGAAAGTGGTTGGTTACTCGCAGGATTATTCAAATGCCATTGTTGATGCAGTGAAGAAAAAATTAAACATGCCTGATCTGCAAGTCAAACTCATTCCCATTACATCACAAAACCGTATTCCACTCCTGCAAAATGGCACATTTGATTTTGAATGTGGTTCAACAACCAATAACGTAGAAAGACAAAAACAAGCGGCTTTCTCTAACACTATCTTTGTGGTCGGGACACGCTTACTCACCAAAGGTGATTCCGGTGTAAAAGACTTTGCTGACTTAGCTGGTAAAAATGTTGTCGTGACCTCAGGTACGACTTCTGAAATTCTGTTGAATCAGTTGAATGATGAAATAAATATGAAAATGCGCATTATCAGCGCGAAAGACCATGGTGACTCATTCCGTACCTTGGAGTCAGGCCGTGCTGTTGCCTTTATGATGGATGATGCATTGTTAGCGGGTGAGCGAGCAAAAGCGAAAAAACCGGATATCTGGGAAATCGTTGGCAAACCGCAAACTGAAGAAGCTTATGGCTGTATGTTGCGTAAAGATGACCCTCAATTTAAAGCGCTTATCGACGAAACCATTGCGAAAGCACAGACCTCGGGGGTCGCAGAGAAATCCTTTGACCGCTGGTTCAATCAGCCTATTCCACCAAAAAATCTGAACCTGAAATTTACTTTGTCCGATGAAATGAAAGCCTTATTTAAAGAACCAAATGACAAAGCATTAAACTAATAAAAAGACAAACAGGGTATTACTGAAGTAAGAATTGCAAGGCGGTCGTTCCCCGCCTTGCATCCTCTCTTACGACAGTATTCGGGAATTACATTGCCCACAGGAAGTCAATATCATGTCTATTAACTGGAATTGGGGGATTTTCCTTCAGGAAGCCCCATTTGGGAATACCACCTACTTAGGGTGGTTAATATCTGGCCTCGAAGTCACCGTAACACTTTCTATTTGCGCTTGGATTATTGCATTTCTAGTCGGTTCATTCTTCGGTATTTTACGTACAGTACCTAACCGTTTTTTAGCTTTTTTAGGTACCGCATACGTAGAATTATTCCGTAACGTGCCGCTTATTGTACAATTTTTTACTTGGTATTTAGTTATTCCAGAACTTCTCCCGCGTTCAATCGGGGATTGGTTTAAAATGGATTTAGATCCTAACTATCAATTCTTTATTTCCTCAATGCTTTGCCTTGGGTTATTCACCGCAGCGCGGATGACTGAGCAAGTGCGCGCAGCCATTCAGTCACTACCTAGAGGGCAAAAAAGTGCCGCACTCGCAATGGGGCTGACTTTGCCACAAACCTATCGCTACGTTCTATTACCCAATGCCTATCGGGTTATTTTGCCACCAATGACGTCAGAAATGTTGAACTTGGTTAAAAACTCAGCCATTGCGTCAACCATTGGCTTAGTCGATATGGCAGCACAAGCAGGAAAGCTATTGGACTATTCTGCTCACGCATGGGAATCCTTTACCGCAATTACGTTAGCTTATGTCGGTATTAACGTCATTATCATGATTCTGATGACGTTATTAGAGCGCAAAGTTCGCTTACCTGGCACTCTTGGAGGGCGGTAAAATGATGTATGAATTTGACTGGAGCTCAATTGCTCCGAGTATGCCCTTTTTAATCGATGGCTTTATTGTCACCGCGAAAATTACACTGACCGCGATAGTGGTGGGGATTTTGTGGGGTACTGTCCTTGCTGTGATGCGGTTATCCACATTCAAACCCATTAGCTGGTTTGCTGCCTTGTATGTGAATACATTTCGCTCCATTCCACTAGTCATGGTTTTGCTGTGGTTCTACTTAATTGTGCCTAGCTTATTACAAAATGTTCTAGGCTTATCACCAAAAAATGATATTCGTTTAATTTCTGCAATGATAGCCTTCTCTCTTTTTGAAGCGGCCTATTACTCTGAGATTATTCGTGCTGGTATTCAAAGTATTTCACGAGGACAAGCTTCTGCGGCGTTAGCTTTGGGAATGACAAATATGCAAACTATGCGGCTCGTGGTGTTACCGCAAGCCTTTAAAGCCATGGTGCCGTTATTGTTGACTCAAGGGATTGTGCTGTTCCAAGACTCATCCCTCGTGTATGTGCTCAGTTTGACAGACTTTTTCCGTACCGCCACCAATATTGGTGAGCGTGATGGGACACAAGTAGAGATGGTACTGTTTGCGGGTCTGGTGTACTTTATTGTCAGTTTTGGCGCTTCTATGTTAGTGAATTATCTTAAGAAAAGGACTGTTTCATGATAACCCTGAAAAATGTATCCAAATGGTATGGCCAATTTCAGGTGCTTACAGACTGCACAACTGAAGTTAAAAAAGGTGAGGTTGTGGTTGTGTGCGGGCCATCTGGTTCTGGTAAATCCACATTAATAAAAACAGTGAATGGTTTAGAGCCGATTCAACAGGGTGAGATTTTTGTGAATGATATTCAAGTTAATAACAAAAAAACTGACCTTGCAAAACTTCGCTCTAAAGTTGGGATGGTATTCCAACACTTCGAGCTATTTCCTCATTTGTCGATTATTGAAAATTTGACATTAGCGCAAGTTAAGGTATTAAACCGCGATAAAAAAGAAGCGGAAGCAAAAGGTTTGAAATTATTGGAACGCGTAGGTTTATCCAGCCATGCCAATAAATTTCCAGCTCAGCTTTCAGGTGGGCAACAACAGCGTGTCGCTATCGCTCGAGCACTGTGTATGGACCCTATCGCTATGCTATTTGATGAACCTACTTCAGCGCTAGACCCAGAAATGATCAACGAAGTGCTTGATGTTATGGTTGAATTAGCCAATGAAGGCATGACCATGATGGTGGTTACCCATGAAATGGGATTCGCCAAGAAAGTGGCTAATCGTGTTATTTTTATGGATGAAGGCAAGATAGTTGAAGACAGTAAAAAAGAAGACTTTTTTGCTAACCCACAATCTGACCGTGCAAAAGATTTTCTCGCAAAAATCCTCCATTAATATTCGAGAGGGAGCTCATTAGCTCCCTCGTCTTATCACGGTGCTATTAGCAAATAAATCAACAGCAACAACCTGAATTCGAAATAGATCAATAAACCACTACCATTTAACAAACTTTTTAGTTAAGTTGTTTGGTTATCAGCGTAAAATATCCTGATCCGTTCCCCGAAAAGCAATATCCAGCCTCCCTCGTAGGTTCAGCTAATCAACTATTGTTGTTTTCGGTGTAGATCCGCTATGCTATGCGATCTTAATTAAGAAAGACATTCACGCTACAGATGTAGCATTTATTCACCATAGGATTATCGGTGCCATGCAAGAACAATATCGTCCAGAAGATATAGAGCCTAAAGTACAGCGTCACTGGGATGAAAAAGCAACTTTCAAAGTGACTGAAGACAACAGCAAAGAAAAATACTACTGCCTGTCCATGCTACCTTACCCTTCTGGTCGACTACACATGGGCCACGTACGTAACTACACCATGGGTGACGTTATCTCTCGTTACCAACGTTTGTTGGGGAAAAACGTTCTCCAACCAATTGGTTGGGATGCGTTTGGTCTGCCTGCTGAAGGTGCTGCGGTTAAAAATAATACTGCTCCTGCGCCTTGGACTTATGCCAATATCGATTACATGAAAAACCAGCTGAAAATGCTCGGTTTCTGTTACGATTGGGATCGCGAAGTCACGACTTGTACCCCTGAATATTACCGTTGGGAACAATGGTTCTTCACTAAATTGTATGAAAAAGGTTTAGTGTACAAAAAAACCTCTGCGGTTAACTGGTGCCCACATGACTTAACTGTTTTGGCGAATGAACAAGTGGTTGATGGCTGCTGCTGGCGTTGTGACACCCCTGTTGAGCGCAAAGAAATCCCACAGTGGTTTATTAAAATTACCGACTACGCAGAAGAGCTGCTCAACGACCTTGACAAATTAGATGACTGGCCAGAGCAAGTCAAAACCATGCAGCGCAACTGGATCGGTCGTTCCGAAGGGACTGAGATCACGTTCAATGTTGCAGACCGTGATGAAACCTTAACAGTCTATACCACTCGCCCTGATACTTTTATGGGGGCAACTTATGTGGCTGTTGCAGCAGGTCACCCTCTGGCTAAAGAAGCCGCGACAAATAACCCTAAATTAGCCCAATTTATTGATGAGTGCCGTAATACCAAAACTGCGGAAGCAGATATGGCAACCATGGATAAAAAAGGTATGGCAACCGGTTTATTCGTTATTCATCCATTAACCCAAGAAAAGCTGCCAATTTGGGTCGCTAACTTTGTTTTAATGGAATACGGTACTGGTGCTGTTATGGCCGTTCCTGCCCATGACCAACGTGACTGGGAATTCGCTCACAAATATAACTTACCCATCAAAGCAGTTATTGCCGATGCTGATGGCAATGAGCCTGATTTATCCCAAGAAGCGATGACCGAAAAAAATGCACTGATTAACTCAGCTGAATTCAGTGGATTAGACCACCAAGCTGGCTTCAATGCCATTTCAGATAAACTTGTCGCACTAGGTGCAGGTCAACGTAAAGTAAACTACCGCTTACGTGACTGGGGTGTTTCACGTCAACGTTACTGGGGGGCACCAATCCCAATGGCAACATTGGAAGATGGTACTGTCGTTCCTGTTCCTGAAGACCAGTTACCTGTCATTTTGCCAGAAGATGTCGTGATGAACGGCATTACCAGCCCAATTAAAGCTGACCCTGAGTGGGCAAAAATGACCATTAACGGTCAACCTGCATTACGTGAAACCGATACCTTCGATACCTTTATGGAATCTTCTTGGTACTATGCACGTTATACCTGCCCGCAATATGACGACGGCATGTTAGACCCCGAGGCAGCAAACTACTGGTTACCGGTTGACCAATATATTGGTGGTATCGAACATGCCATCATGCACTTAATGTATTTCCGCTTCTTCCATAAGTTGATGCGTGATGCAGGGTTAGTCAACTCAGATGAACCAGCAAAACGCTTACTGTGCCAAGGCATGGTGCTTGCTGATGCATTCTATTATACGGGCAGCGATGGTCAGCGTGTTTGGGTTTCTCCAGCAGACGCCATTGTTGAACGTGACGACAAAAACCGTATTATTAAAGCCGTAGATAATGAAGGCCATGAACTGGTGTATACTGGTATGAGCAAAATGTCTAAGTCGAAAAACAACGGTATTGACCCACAATTAATGGTCGAAAAATACGGTGCGGATACCGTTCGCCTATTTATGATGTTTGCTGCACCACCAGAGTTAACCCTTGAGTGGCAAGAATCCAGCGTTGAAGGTGCTAACCGCTTCGTTCGTCGCGTTTGGCGTTTAGTACACGAGCACTCACAAAAAGGTGCAACTTCACCTTTAAATATCAGCACATTAACACCTGAACAAAAAGACTTACGTCGTGATCTGCACAAAACAATCGCGAAAGTCTCTGATGATTTCAGCCGTCGTTATGCATTCAACACTGCTATTGCTGCTATCATGGAATTCATGAACAAATTAGTTCGTGCACCACAAGAAACGGAACAAGACCGTGCATTAGTCCAAGAGTCTCTTGAGGCTATCACGCTGATGTTATCACCAATCATTCCACACGCTTGCTTTGAAATGTGGAAAGCGCTCGGTCACCAAACAGACATCGATTTCGCACAATGGCCTGTTGCTGATGAAAAAGCCATGATTGACGATACCAAACTGGTTGTCGTTCAAGTTAATGGTAAGGTTCGTGGTCGTATCACCGTTCCGGCTGATGCAAACCAAGAATTTGTCCTAGATATGGCAAAAAATGAACCGAGCGTAGCGAAATACCTTGAAGGTGTCGGCATACGCAAAGTAATCTATGTCCCAGGCAAATTGCTAAACCTTGTTGTAGGTTAATATTAGGTTGTTGGCTGATAAGGAGGCCAGGTGCGTTATCTGATAACTTTATTTTTGAGCCTGGCGGTGCTAGTCACCGCAGGTTGCGGTTTTCGTCTTCAAGGAACAACACAAATTCCTGAGGAACTGAGAACTTTGCAACTAAGTTCAAGTGATCCATATGGCTACCTTACAAGGGCGCTTAGGGAACAACTGCGGCTCAATAATGTGACCATTCTCGAAACTGGAAGAGCCGGTGTTCCCATTTTGAAAGTTCTGAGTTCTAATGAGAACACTGAAACTGTGTCCGTTTATCAAGATGGTAAAGCGGCAGAGAAACAATTAACACTGGTAATGAATGTGCAAGTGTTAATGCCTGATGGTGCTATCTATCCTTTACAAAGCCGTGTTGAACGCACTTTCTTCGACAACCCTTTAGAAGCACTGGCGAAAGATGCTGAAAAAGAAATTGTAAGGCAAGAAATGCAAGAACAAGCTGCACGCAATATCGTGCGTAAATTATTGCTTGTTCATTCAGCAGAACTTGAAAAAGCAAAAAACCAAGCGGCTGATACGAATACTCAACCATAATGACACGTATCTACCCTGAACAGCTGGCCTCTTCGTTACAAGAGTCTCTAAGAGGCCGCTATTTAATTTGGGGCAATGAGCCCCTTCTTCTTCAAGAAAGCCAAGATGCCATCCGCAAAGCGGCACAAGAGCAAGGCTTTGAAGAGCATTTTTCGTTTTCTCTAGAGCAACATACTGATTGGGATGAGATTTTTAGCCTCTGCCAAGCTCTCAGCCTATTTGCTAGCCGTCAAACTCTCACGCTGTTGTTGCCTGAAAATGGTCCTAATGCCGCCATGGCTGAAAAGCTGAACCAACTGGCGCAATTACTGCATTCAGACCTCCTTCTTGTGTTACGTGGTCATAAGCTCACTAAAGCACAAGAAAACAGTGCTTGGTTTAAAGCAATTAGCCAAGATGCTATTTATATCAGCTGCCTAACGCCTGAATATCAGCGGTTACCACAATGGGTTTCTAAACGCGCCTACAGTATGCGGCTTTCGTTAGAAACCGAAGCTAACCAGCTACTTTGTTACTGTTATGAAGGGAATTTACTTGGTTTGGCGCAAGCACTTGAGCGGCTGTCTCTTCTTTATCCAGATGGTAAACTCACCTATCCTCGGGTTGAGAGTGCCGTTAATGACTCTGCGCATTTTACTCCCTACCATTGGGTTGATGCCCTATTGGCGGGTAAATCCCGCCGTTCATGGCATATTTTAGAGCAATTGCAGCAAGAAGATATTGAGCCTGTTATTTTATTGCGATCAATCCAACGCGATCTAATGTTGCTTATTACATTAAAACGCCAGTCTGCAACAACCGCGTTAAAGACATTATTTGATCAACACAAAGTGTGGCAAAACCGCCGAGGTGTGCTCACTGAAGCCTTACAACGTTTAACATTGCATCAATTACAATCTGCATTAATGTTATTAACGCAAGCAGAAATCAATATTAAACAAGATTTTAGCCATTCTCCATGGCCTGACCTGCAGTCACTGTCTATGCTATTATGTGGTAAAGCATTTGCAGAGAATTTTATTCATGAGTAACTCATTTTCAAAACAGCATAACTTGCTCGCATTATTCGGTGGGACGTTCGACCCCATTCACTTTGGCCATTTACGTCCAGTGCAAGCACTTGCTCAACAAGTTGGGCTCGAAAAAGTTATCTTGTTACCTAACCACGTTCCCCCCCATCGCCCACAACCAGAAGCGACGCCATCACAACGTTTAGAAATGGTGAAACTCGCAATTCAAAATGCGCCTTTATTTGCTATCGATACACGTGAATTAGAGAAAAATAGCCCTTCTTACACGATAGAAACACTGGTTGAATTACGCCAAGAAATTGGGCCAGAAAAACCTCTGGCGTTTATTATTGGTCAAGATTCCTTATTATCGATTAATAAATGGTACGGCTGGGAGCGGATACTTGATAACTGCCATTTATTGGTTTGTTCCCGACCGGGATATGCCACACAGTTTGCCGATCCTAAAATGCAAAACTGGCTGTTAGAACATCAAACAACAGACCCTATTGCCTTAAACCAAGTGGCGAATGGGTATATTTTTATTGGAGATACTCCACTGGTAAATATCTCAGCAACAGAGATCCGCGAAAAATTAAATTCAGGCGACTCTTGTCACGATTTAATTCCAGATGCAGTTCTGCAATATATTCATCAACATCACCTTTATCAGCAATAAGGGAGCTCCCTTATTGAACAACTATTCGGATATGGCTCAAAAATGACTTGCTCTATTAAATAGTTGTCTGGGTATTGAATAAGCAATTGTTTCATCATCTCTAACGGCCTGTTTAACGGTAAATTCCCCGCTAAATAGTCGTTAATCAGCCATAATAAGCGTTTTTTCTCATCCTTCGTGGCTTTGTGTTTGAAATAACCTTGCATATGGCTCAGCGCATTAACTTCCGTATTTCTTGCTGGCACTGTCGCCAATATTTCCATTAAACAAGCTTTATATTGATTAAAAAAACACACGAGGTCGGTACTGCTTTTAATACTCGCCACTAAACGCCCTGTATACTGATAGCCAACAGGGGAATACGCCATGATGAGATATTTGTGGCAGCTATGAAATTGAATAATGTTGTGATGTGTTAACTCGTTGTATAAGCCATCTAACCTTTGTAACGTATACAATTTCGTCAAAAAGCAGTCCCAGAACGTTGTATCTTGTAGTTTATTACTGGTTAATATTGGAATGTTAGCAGGGAATAGCCCCTGTAATTCAGGGAGTTGCTGCCCAAAGCAAATAATACCATTAACTTTGTTTTGCCTGTCCTCATGGGAAAAATCCGTCATAAATTCAACCATGGAACTCACTTGTCGATGAATATTAACAGGAAGATGATTAATCCCTTCAAATATAAAAACTTTTGGCTTAATTATTTGCATAATACCTATCTCATCCTAAAATGTTTTTCAGGAGTACAGTTTCTAGAGTTATTTTGTAAAGTTAACACAAACTTCTTGCTCAAATGTACGGATATCCCTATAAATTTCACTCCACAATGAATAAAAAATAATTTAGCCGATTTTTCTTAAAATCTAGGGTAAAATAACAAGGCTGTTAATGTGTTTGATTCGTTATCAGCCATTATTTTATCTACAAACTACAAACAGTGTTTAACGTGATATTCTGTTTATTTGAATAAAAGGTGAACCTTTTGCAAGGAACTGAACTCCAACAATTTATTATCGATCAGCTTGATGATGCTAAAGCAGAAGATATCATTACTATCGATGTTCAAGGGAAATCAAGTATTACCGATCAGATGATCATCTGTACAGGGACATCAAGCCGCCATTTGATGTCAGTCGCTGACAGATTAATCGAAGCTTGCCGCAAAAATGGTTTAATGCCATTGGGTGTTGAAGGGCAAGGCATTTCTGATTGGATTGTCGTCGACCTTGGCGATGCCATTGTTCATATTATGCAAGAAGAAAGTCGTCGTATGTATGAATTAGAAAAGCTTTGGAGCTGAGTTTGAAATTACAGCTCATCGCCGTTGGAACAAAAATGCCGGACTGGGTCCAGACCGGCTTTATGGATTACCTCCACCGTTTTCCTAAAGATATGCCATTTGAATTAACGGAAATTCCAGCAGGAAAACGCGGGAAAAATGCAGATATAAAGCGCATTCTAGAAAAAGAAGGCGAATTAATGCTCGCAGCTGTAGGTAAAGGAAATCGCATCGTCACTTTGGATATTCCAGGGGATCGTTGGGATACCCCAAAACTTGCCGTACAGCTCGATAAATGGAAACAAGATGGCCGTAATGTTAGTTTATTAATCGGTGGTCCCGAGGGTCTTTCACCCGCTTGCAAAGCAGCCGCGGAGCAAAGCTGGTCGCTTTCACCGCTTACGCTGCCCCATCCACTGGTTCGTGTCCTTGTTGCTGAAAGTCTTTATCGCGCATGGAGTATTACGACTAACCACCCTTATCACAGGGAATAGTCAGGTTTAAATATGTTCAAAATGGCAATGGGATGAAAACACAACGCACCCCTTTTCGCGACCATACCGCTGAATCAGTTTTGTTTATCCGCCGAGCGCTTATCGCCTTCGGTGTGATTGTCATTTTAACGTCTATTCTTGTGACGAATTTGTATCACTTACAAATTGTCCGTCATGAAGATTACCAAACGCGGTCAAACGATAACAGAATCAAATTGGTGCCTATTGCACCAAGCCGTGGGATTATTTATGACCGCCGAGGAACCCAACTCGCACTTAATAGCACGTTTTACCAGTTAGAAATCGTGCCCGAAAAAGTCAGTAATCTACAAGAAACCTTAGATAATCTTCGTAGTGTGGTCGATTTAACTGACGAAGACATCACTAATTTTGAAAAAGAGCGTAAGCGCTCACGTCGGTTTACCTCTATTGCACTAAAAACACAGCTTAACGAAGTCCAAGTCGCTCGTTTTGCTGTTAACCAGTACCGTTTTCCTGGTTTAGAGGTCAAAAGCTACCAACGTCGTTCTTACCCATACGGTTCTGCACTAACCCATGTGATTGGCTATGTGGCAAAAATTAATGACAAAGATGTTGAACGTCTTGATAAAGAAGGTTTATTACCCAATTATGCCGCTAGCCACGATATCGGTAAATTAGGTATTGAACGTTATTATGAAGACATCTTACACGGCAAAACAGGTTATGAAGAAGTTGAAGTGAATAGCCGTGGTCGTGTTATTCGCCAACTTCATGAACAACCACCGCAAGCTGGTCGGGATATCTACCTTACCATTGATCTCGAATTACAGATTTATATCGAAAAACTGTTAACCACTAGCCGTGCTGCCGTTGTGGTCACTGACCCACGTAATGGCGAAATTTTGGCTCTGGTGTCTAATCCAAGTTATGACTCTAACTTGTTTGTTAACGGTATCTCAAATAAAGATTATCAAGCGTTATTAAATAACCCTGATAGGCCGTTGATTAACCGGACAACTCAAGGGCTTTACCCCCCTGCATCAACAGTAAAACCCTTTATTTCTGTCGCCGCATTGAGTGAAAAAGTAATCACGCCAAATACGACTATTTTTGATCCTGGTTGGTGGCAATTACCGGGTTCAGAAAAACGCTACCGCGACTGGAAGCGTTGGGGACACGGTAAACTTAACGTATCGAAATCCATTATTGAATCTGCGGATACCTTCTTCTACCAAGTCGCTTATGATATGGGAATTGATCGTATTTCTGAATGGATGAGCCGTTTTGGTTTTGGCGATTATACGGGTATTGACCTGGCTGAAGAGCGTTCTGGCATAATGCCAACCCGTGAATGGAAACAAAAACGCTATAAAAAACCTTGGTATCAAGGTGATACGATCCCTGTTGGGATAGGACAAGGCTATTGGACAGCAACTCCAATTCAAATGTCAAAAGCATTGATGACATTAATAAATGATGGTCAAGTTAAGACCCCTCATTTACTCTACGGCACAAAGTTGGGTAATGCCATGGTGCCTTATGAAGACAAAGAAACCAAACAAATCGGCGATATTAACTCAGGTTTTTGGGAACTAGCTAAGCATGGAATGTACGGTGTAGCCAATGCCCCGAATGGTACTGGCCGCCGTAGTTTCATTGGTACACCATATAAAGCAGCTGCGAAATCCGGTACCGCACAAGTCTTCAGCTATGAAACCTATAATGCCAGTAAGCTGGCAGAGCACTTGCGCGACCACAAGTTAATGATTGCTTATGCTCCGTATGATAAACCCACTATTGCCGTTGCGATTATTTTAGAAAATGGGGGCGTAGGCCCAGCAGTCGGTGATATTGTGCGGCAAATATTTGACCACGTTCTTCTTGGTGATAACCGAACCGAAGTCGCAGTGTCAGCAACCAATGCAGGAGAAGATCGCTGATGCGCAATTCTATGAATAACAATGAGCTATAAAGAATATGACAGACGATAAGAAAAAAATTTCGTTATCCACACGTCTGCATATAGATGTGCCTATGCTGCTAATTATTATCGCGTTGCTTGCATACAGCGCATTTATTATGTGGAGTGCCAGCGGCCAAGATCCTGAAATGATGGAGCGTAAATTAGGGCAGATAGCGACAGGCTTCGTCGTCATGATAGTGATGGCGCAGATCCCCCCTAGAATGTATGAAAATTGGGCGCCTCACCTGTTTATCTTCTGCGTTATTTTACTGGTTTTTGTTGATGTCTTTGGGCAGATAAGTAAAGGGGCTCAGCGTTGGCTAGACTTAGGGTTCATTCGGTTCCAACCCTCTGAAATTGCAAAAATTGCAGTCCCTTTAATGGTCGCTCGTTTTATGAACCGAGACCTATGCCCTCCTTCATTCAAAAATACCGTAATTGCACTAGTATTGATTTTTGTACCCACATTATTGGTGGCGGCGCAACCAGACCTTGGTACTTCAATTTTAGTTGCAGCTTCAGGCTTGTTCGTTTTGTTCCTTGCAGGAATGAGTTGGCGGCTTATTACTGTTGCAGCGATTGCGCTCGCGGCCTTCATTCCCCTGCTGTGGTTCTTTTTAATGCATGGCTACCAAAGAGCCCGTGTCATGATGTTATTAGACCCAGAAACTGACCCATTAGGGGCTGGTTACCATATTATCCAGTCAAAAATTGCAATTGGTTCTGGTGGGTTAATGGGGAAAGGTTGGCTACATGGCACGCAATCACAGCTTGAATTTTTGCCAGAAAGACATACCGACTTTATTTTTGCTGTGTTAGCAGAGGAACTTGGCTTAGTTGGGGTGCTCATTTTACTTGGCCTATACCTTTTACTGATTATTCGCGGGCTTTATATTGCTGCTAGCGCACAAAACACCTTTGGTCGAGTTATGGTTGGCGGCTTGATCTTAATCCTTTTTGTCTATGTATTTGTGAATATCGGTATGGTCAGTGGTATATTACCTGTGGTTGGTGTCCCCCTCCCTTTAGTGAGTTATGGGGGCTCCGCATTGATTGTTTTAATGGCTGGATTCGGTATTATCATGTCGATACATACACACCGAAAATTCCTTTCTAAAAGTTTATAAAATGAGGCTTAGTATGCGTTTACAATGGATAATGCTTGGCGTCACAGCCGCGCTACTCAGTGGCTGTGTGACAGATGAAGTTAAACAACCAGCCCAAGTGCCAACCAATGTACCCACTCAAGATGTATTAGGTGCAGAGCCTCATTATGAGCCGTATCATCCAACCGCAAATAATGATTACTCACGTAATGGTCAACAATACCAAATCGTACGTGACCCATCACAATTTAGCCAAGTGGGTTATGCATCCATTTATGGTGCTGAGTCTGCAGGTAATATGACTGCGATTGGGGAACGCGTTAACCCAGTGGAATTAACAGCGGCTCACCCGACTTTGCCAATCCCAAGTTATGTACGTATCACCAATATGATGAATGGCCGCATGATGGTTGTTCGTGTTAATGACCGCGGGCCTTATGTTCCAGGTAAAAGTATTGCTGTTTCAAGAGCTACCGCTGACCGCCTGAATTTAATGCCTACGACAAAAATTAAAATTGATGCCATTCAAGTTGCCCAAGATGGCTCCTTATCAGGGACAGGAACAGTAGGTTCTAACTTTGTGAAACAGAGCTATGCTTTACCGGGACGCCCACAATTAGGTTCTGGCCCAATGGGCACCCCTGTGATGGAAAACTTGCCAACTCCGGAAAATACATTGCCAGTTCAGCAGCCCAAAGAACCGATGCAGCCTACTATGCCAGACATGAACCTGCAAACACCAACACCGCCACCTGCAGCCATTATAGCTGAAGAACCGGTTCCAGAGCGTGGTTTTCTTGTTCAAGCTGGTGCCATTAGTAGCCAAGCCAACGCGCAAAATATGCTGAATGAGTTGAAAACACAATTTAATGTTCCAGGCCGTCTACAACCCTATAATGGTATTTACCGAGTACAGCTAGGGCCATTTAGTACAAGACAACAAGCTGTTGAGGTTCAAGGCCGTTTACAGTCTGAAAAAAACCAATCGTCAATGGTCGTTGCACCATAGAGCTATGTAACTTTAGGTTGCTCAATCATATTTTGGGCAACCTAAATACAGGCAATATTCAACTGACAAAAAAATCATTGGTACAGCGCAAAAGTCACTTTTTTCTTATCCCGTTCTTTTGCTAAACTGCGCCTCCTTGTGTTAACCGAATTTCGGATGTAATGGTAAAACCATGAATAATGTCGCTCCATCACGCATCGTGCGTCATACTGTGCTGGGTTCCGCACTCCTTCTTATGACTGCTAACATTGCGAACGCTAATGAAACCTTCCCAAATACATCAATTCCTGCAGCGCCCGCTATTGATGCAGAAGCTTATATCTTAATTGATTATAATTCAGGCAAAGTTCTCGCTGAAAGTAATGCTGACCAACGCCGTGATCCGGCGAGTTTGACAAAAATGATGACCAGCTATGTTATCGGTCAGGCAATTAAGTCAGGCAAAATTGGTGAAAATGATATTGTCACGGTTGGAAATGATGCGTGGGCTACTGGTAACCCAGTATTTAAAGGCTCATCATTGATGTTCTTAAAACCAGGCGATCGTGTTAGCGTTTCTCAGTTAACTCGTGGCATTAACTTGCAATCAGGTAATGATGCCTGTGTTGCAATGGCCGACTATATTGCGGGTGACCAAGCCAACTTTGTTCAGCTAATGAATGGTTACGTGAACAAATTAGGGCTGAAAAATACCCATTTTCAAACTGTTCATGGGTTAGATGCTGAGGGCCAATATAGTTCAGCACGTGATATGGCTCTTATTGGGCAAGCGCTAGTACGTGATGTGCCTGAAGAATACGCAATTTATAAAGAGAAAGAGTTTACCTTTAACAACATCCGTCAAACAAACCGCAATGGGCTGTTGTGGGATAAGAGCTTAGCTGTTGATGGCATCAAAACAGGCCATACTAATGCCGCGGGCTATAACCTTGTCGCATCAGCAACTGAAGGTGACATGCGCCTGATCTCCGTTGTTATGGGGGGGAAAAGTAGCAAAGGCCGTGATGCCGAAAGTAAAAAATTACTCACTTACGGTTTCCGCTTTTATGAAACCGTTAAACCATTACAAGCCAATGTGGATTTTGCCAGTGTGCCAGTCTGGTTTGGTGATGAAAATGAAGTAAAATTAGGTGTGACCGAAGATTTATACCTCACTATCCCACGAGGCCGCTTAAAAGATTTAAAAGCCAGCTATGAATTAACGACAACTGAACTAGAAGCACCATTAACCAAAGGCCAACAAGTAGGGACAATTAGCTTCCAACTTGATGGTAAAATCATCGAACAGCACCCTTTAGCAGTGTTAAAAGATGTTGAAGAAGGTGGTTTTTTCAGTCGGTTAATTGACTACATAAAATTACTCTTTCATCGCTGGTTTGGTTAAGACTTGAAACTAAAATAAGTCGTCCCCATATAGTAAATATCGAAATAGATAAGTACCGAAATGTTTGTTGGATGAATACATCTCATTGGCTGGTTTAATACCAGCCAATCTTTTTCAGCCAGCAGCCCAATTTAAAAATTAGGAGTGCCCATGAAAACGAAATTAGGTGAACTGCTTGAGTTCCCATGCCCATTAACCTACAAAGTGATGGGCTTGGCACAGCCTGAACTGGTTGATCAAGTGATTGAAGTGGTACAGCGTCATGCGCCAGGTGACTATAGCCCAGACGTAAAACCAAGTAGCAAAGGCAATTATCACTCAGTTTCTATTACTATCAATGCAACTCATATTGAACAAGTTGAAACCTTGTATACTGAGTTAGGTGCATTAGAGTTAGTGAAAGTTGTACTTTAAACAACAAGTTATCAAAGGCCGAATAGTCTACTGTTATTCGGCCTTTTTCATTTTTATGCCCTACGTTAAAATGCAATATATTCACTTCTAAATAACATTTGTTTCCAATCTAAATCACATTTTATGCAAGCATCCAGTCGTATGTTAACTTGAAGTATGGCAAACATAGGCGTTATACTGCCCGCAACGATAAAGACAACGTGGACACCTAAATTTTGTCAGATAGATGTATAACCATACGCCAACTTGGCCTTGCTCCTTATCAAACTGTTTCTGATGCGATGCACCAATTCACAGAACACCGTACGCCAGAAACCCATGATGAAATTTGGCTAGTTGAACATCCTCGCGTATTTACCCAAGGCCAAGCCGGAAAAGCGGAGCACGTTCTTGCCCCTGGTGATATCCCTGTTATCCAAAGTGATAGAGGCGGCCAAGTTACCTATCATGGGCCAGGGCAACAAGTGATGTATGTTATGCTCGATCTAAAACGCAATAAAATTGGTGTTCGTGAGCTAGTTACCGCATTAGAAAATACCGTCGTAAATACCCTTGCCCATTTTAATATTGCAGCGTATCCTCGCCCTGATGCTCCCGGTGTCTATGTTAATGGCGACAAAATTTGCTCCCTCGGATTACGCATAAGGAAAGGCTGTTCTTTTCATGGGCTCGCATTGAATATTGATATGGATCTTGAACCCTTTAATCGTATTAATCCTTGTGGTTACAGTGAATTAAAGATGACTCAAATGAGTAATCTTGCTCCCAAAGTATCAGTTTCCGATGTTCAGCCTGTGCTAATTCGCCAATTCTGTGACACACTAGGATTTCATATTGTTCAATAATAATGCTATAATTTTTTAACATTTTTAAAAAATATTTTAATGAATGGATAACAGTCTCCATTCGGTTTTATTTAGAATTATCACTTATCCATCAGCATAAAAGATAACTGGAACCGTCATATTATGAGTAAACCAATTCAGATAGAACGCGGAATTAAATATCGTGACGCCGACAAAATGGCGCTGATTCCTGTCAAAAACGTTGTGACTGAACGAGAAGAAATTCTACGTAAACCTGACTGGATGAAAATTAGGCTTCCTGCTGATTCCACTCGTATTCAAGGCATTAAAGCAGCCATGCGCAAAAATGGCTTACACTCTGTATGTGAAGAGGCATCATGCCCTAACCTTTCTGAGTGTTTTAACCATGGTACCGCGACCTTTATGATTTTGGGGGCTATTTGTACCCGCCGCTGCCCATTCTGTGATGTTGCCCATGGTCGCCCAAATGCACCAGATGCCAACGAACCCGAAAAATTAGCGCAAACTATTAAAGATATGGCACTACGCTATGTCGTCATTACGTCTGTTGACCGTGATGACCTACGTGATGGCGGAGCACAGCATTTTGCTGATTGCATTAGTGCTATTCGTGAAAAAAGCCCATCAATTAAAATTGAAACGCTGGTTCCTGACTTCCGCGGCCGTATGGATCGCGCATTAGAGATTTTAACCGCAACACCACCTGATGTGTTTAACCATAATCTTGAAAATGTGCCACGTGTTTACCGCCAAGTTCGCCCTGGCGCTAACTATGAATGGTCTTTAAAATTACTCGAAAAATTTAAAGAAGCACATCCAAATATCCCAACTAAATCGGGGTTAATGGTCGGTCTTGGTGAAACCAATGAAGAAATTATCGAGGTTATGCGCGACTTACGTCGTCATGGTGTAACGATGCTTACACTAGGCCAATACTTACAACCAAGTCGCCATCACTTACCCGTCAAACGCTATGTCAGCCCTGCTGAGTTCGATGAAATGAAAGAAGAAGCCATGGCAATGGGCTTCACTCACGCAGCCTGTGGACCATTCGTTCGCTCTTCTTATCATGCCGATTTACAAGCTAAAGGCGAAGAAGTTAAATAACCTCAACTGTTTAATTTATAGACAATTTATTGATAAAAAGGTCTGGTTTATATCAGGCCTTTTTTATTTTTATAAATAAAAAAACTCGCCCTAGATAGCTAGGGCGAGTTTTCAGCTGTTCGTTTTAATCTTAATTATAAAAATTACAGAGGAATAACGTTAGCAGCAGATGGGCCTTTAGCACCTTCAGTAATTTCAAATTCCACTTTTTGGCCTTCAGCTAAGGTTTTGAAACCATCGCCCATAATCGCAGAAAAGTGAACAAATACATCTTTGCTACCATCTTCTGGAGTGATAAAACCAAAACCTTTAGATTCGTTGAACCACTTAACGTTACCTTTAACTTTAGACATCAAATATTACCTTTAAAATAAAATAGACACACCATCTGTATCAAGCTCAGTACATCAGATTTCTCAGTTACTTGTCTACAACCTAGATCACGAAAATGGACTAAAAAGATAAAAAAATATTATTTATCGATAGAATAGGTTCTGATTTCGACAATAATTCTTATCAATAGTAATTATTACAACCAATAGTATTACCTATAACTAATTATTTAGTGTTTACTTCTCATGCAAAAGTAACCAATCTTTAATATCTAAGCCCCCTGTATACCCCACTAATTTTCCATCATGCCCAAGTACGCGATGACAAGGAACAATTAATGAGATTGGATTACGTGAGTTTGCCATACCGACCGCACGACAATAATTTACGGAGCCTAACTTTAACGCCAAATCTTTATAGCTCCATCGCTCCCCGTAAGGGATCCCACAAAGATGTTTCCACACTTTTTTCTGAAATTCTGTTCCTTGTGGATTTAATGCAACCGTAAAAACGGTTCTTTTATGATTAAAGTATTCCTTTAATTCTTTCACACAAAGCTTGGAGTGCTCATTCTTCGTTTCTTTTTCTGTTTTTTCATCCACAAAATAGAGGCTCGTTATTCCGTCATCATCAGCCGTAATATGTATCCACGGTTTAGGAAATTTATCCGGTGTTGCTAAATATTGATGGTACATAGTATCTCCTCAAAAGGACTCAATTACCTGATTGTATATACAGTTATAGAGTAAATTATTTCCACTTTGCAATGATCTTTTTTCTTAGAGAGTCTATCTGAATCATCCAATACCATACTTTTTTATTTTCAATGTTAATAACCACCTAGCTAATAATTAGAATAATTATCATTCAATATTTTTTATTCACTACATATTGTGTGGTTGATAAGTTAAAAATCTATATATAGTATTTATATGTCACGCACCTTATTTTTACTGCTATTAAACATTCAAAAGGTAAATAACATGGCTGAGATTACCATTTATAGTAAACCTAACTGCGTTCAGTGTAATGCAACTTATCAAGCCTTAGATCGCAAATCTATTTCCTACCAAATCATTGACCTTACTGAAGACAGCCAAGCTCTTGAATTAGTCAGAAAATTAGGCTACCAGCAAGTTCCCGTTGTTATTGCGGGAGACAAACATTGGGCAGGTTTTCGACCAGACATGATTAGCTTATTAGCCGCTTAGGTGGTGTTATGAAAACGGAATCACTCATCTATTTTTCAAGTCGCTCAGGAAATTGCCATCGCTTTATTGAAAAGCTAGGTGTCCCAGCAACGCGGTTGCCTATTGGAAGCCACGAAAATAGTCTAATTGCGACAAAACCTTATGTTTTATTGCTGCCGACCTACGGTGGTGGTGGTAGCAAAGGTGCTGTCCCAAAAGAGGTGATCCAATTTCTTAATATTGAAGTCAACCGCACACTTATCCGCGGTGTTATTGCTGCGGGTAATACCAATTTTGGTGATGCCTATGCGATAGCTGGAAATATCATTGCGCAAAAATGCCATGTCCCCTACCTATATCGTTTTGAACTTCTTGGTACTGATAAAGATGTTCAGTCCGTTCAACAAGGCCTAAAAACGTTTTGGCTACGTACAAACAACTAGAGTTATTCCAAATGGATAAAATGCAAAATATATCAGATGTGGATTATCATGCGCTCAATGCGATGTTGAATTTATATGATAATGAAGGCCGTATTCAATTTGATAAAGACAAAGAAGCGGCTCACCACTATTTTCGACAGCATGTGAACCAAAACACCGTATTTTTCCATGATTTAAAAGAAAAATTAGACTTTTTAGTACAAGAAAATTATTACGAAAACAGTGTATTAGAACAATATGACTTTGAATTTATCAAAGCACTATTTAAACAGGCATACGCTCATAAATTCCGTTTTCAAACGTTTCTCGGTGCCTTTAAATATTACACGAGCTATACGCTGAAAACTTTTGATGGCAAACGCTATCTCGAACGCTATGAAGATCGCGTTTGTATGGTTGCTTTAACGCTTGCGCAAGGGAGTGAATCTCTTGCTAAATTGTATGTCGATGAAATTATTACAGGTCGTTTCCAACCTGCAACTCCCACCTTCCTTAACTGCGGTAAAAAACAACGCGGTGAGCTAATCTCTTGTTTTCTTTTAAGAATCGAAGACAACATGGAATCTATTGGCCGCTCTGTGAATTCGGCTTTGCAGCTATCCAAACGAGGTGGCGGAGTCGCCTTTCTAATGACCAATTTGCGGGAACAAGGCGCCCCAATAAAACTGATTGAAAACCAGTCTTCTGGTGTTGTTCCTGTCATGAAAATGTTAGAAGATGCATTTTCTTATGCCAACCAATTAGGTGCAAGGCAAGGCGCCGGTGCCGTCTATTTGCATGCTCATCACCCTGATATTATGCGTTTTCTTGATACTAAGCGTGAAAATGCAGATGAAAAAATACGGATTAAAACACTTTCTTTAGGGGTCGTTATCCCCGATATTACTTTCCAGCTAGCGAAAGATAACCAGGACATGTATTTGTTCTCTCCTTATGATATTGAGCGCATCTATGGGGTTCCTATGTCTGAAATTAGCGTTACAGACAAATACCATGAGATGGTCAATAACAAAGCGATAAAAAAATACAAAATTAATGCTCGGGAATTTTTCCAAACTTTAGCTGAGATTCAGTTTGAATCTGGATATCCGTATATTTTATTTGAAGATACTGCCAACCGAGCTAACCCTATCGCAGGGCGCATAAATATGAGCAATCTTTGCTCAGAAATACTGCAAGTTAATCGCCCTAGCGTTTATGAAGACGATTTGAGCTATCAACAAATTGGTAAAGATATTAGCTGTAATTTAGGCTCCATGAATATTGCTAAAACAATGGATTCACCGGATTTCGCCCAATCAATAGCTGCGGCAGTCAGAGCATTGAGCGCAGTTTCAGATATGAGCGATATTCGCTCTGTCCCTTCCATTGCTGAAGGTAACCGACAATCGCATGCGATTGGGTTAGGTCAAATGAATTTACATGGCTACTTGGCAAGGGAGCATATTTATTACGGCTCAGAAGAAGCGCTCGATTTCACCAATATCTATTTTTATACGGTCACCTATTACGCAATAAAAACTTCAAACCAATTAGCCATCGAAAGAAAAACTGCATTTGTTGGTTTTGAACATTCAACCTATGCCTCTGGTGATTATTTTGATAAATATATCAACAATATTTGGCTACCAAAAACACAAACCGTTCAGGAATTATTCCGACATTCGGGTATCGAAATTCCAACTCGTGAAGATTGGCAAGCTTTAAAGCAGTCTGTCATTACCTATGGGATTTATAACCAAAACTTGCAAGCAATACCTCCTACTGGGTCCATTTCTTATATCAATAATTCAACATCAAGCATTCACCCGATTGTTTCACGAATTGAAATTCGTAAAGAAGGTAAAATTGGTCGTGTCTACTACCCTGCTCCTTTCATGACGAATGAAAACTTAGAATATTACCAAGATGCTTACCAAATCGGCCCTGAAAAAATTATTGATACTTATGCCATGGCAACTCAGCACGTTGACCAAGGTTTATCTTTGACTCTATTTTTTAAAGATGATGCCACCACACGAGATATTAACCGAGCGCAAATATATGCCTGGCGAAAAGGAATCAAGACATTGTATTACATCCGATTACGCCAAACTGCCCTCGAAGGAACTGAAGTCGAAGGCTGCGTATCTTGCACTTTGTAATAGGAAAATATTATGACCACCAGCGCATCTAACACACCAGTAAAAGCCATTAACTGGAACCGTATTCAGGATGATAAAGACTTAGAAGTATGGAACCGATTAACAAGCAATTTTTGGCTTCCAGAAAAAGTGCCATTATCTAATGATATTCCGTCTTGGAATACCCTAACTGCTGCAGAAAAACAGTTGACGATACGTGTATTTACTGGTCTTACCCTGCTAGATACGATTCAAAATACGGTCGGTGCACCTTGCTTAATGCCAGATGCTCAAACCCCCCATGAAGAAGCGGTTTTGTCGAATATTAGCTTTATGGAAGCAGTACATGCCCGCTCTTATAGTTCAATATTTTCAACACTCTGCTCAACGGTTGATGTCGATGATGCATACCGCTGGAGTGAAGAAAACAATGCATTACAAAATAAAGCTAAGATCATCCTATCTTATTATTGTGATTCACATCCTTTAAAGAAAAAAATAGCAAGTGTCTTTTTAGAATCATTTCTATTTTATTCAGGTTTTTATTTACCAATGTATTGGTCAAGTAGAGGCAAATTAACCAATACCGCAGATCTTATACGCTTAATTATTCGTGATGAAGCCATACATGGCTATTATATTGGCTATAAATTTCAAAAATCATTAGCACAATATGATGAGAATACTCAGAAAGAAATTAAGGATTTTGCTTTTTCATTATTATTCGATTTATATGAAAATGAAGTAAAATATACACAAGAACTTTATGACACAGTTGGTTGGTCAGAAGATGTCAAAAAATTCCTTCATTATAATGCGAATAAAGCATTAATGAATTTAGGTTATGAAGCCTTATTTCCTGATACGGTCACCGATGTCAGTGCTGCGATATTATCTGCTTTATCTCCTGATGCAAATGAAAATCATGATTTCTTTTCGGGCTCTGGTTCATCTTATATTATTGGTAAAGCAGTCAGTACCGAAGATGATGACTGGGACTTTTAACCAAAGCTTTAATTTAGCTTATTGATAAACATCATTCACAACAAAAACCATACCATGATGAATTATAATGATTTTATTCATCATGGTATTTTTTGGTTCAAAAAATAGACTGATTTATTCGTTTTTTATATGTATATCTGTTTAATTACTCATTTTTAATGAGTTAATCTGGCCATTAATTTCAATTCAATCAAGTTTCACTTCATTTTTCATTAATTTAATTAATCAATAAGCTATTAAATTCAATTTTTTCATCCATCAGTTCAACATCTATCCACCTAAAAATTAAATAAAATCAGTAGTCCCCATATTAATAAAAGCAAAGTGTATTATTTTTGAATAAATTCAACCTCACCAGTAAGTTAACTTTGATATGGAAATCATAAAAATTATCATCCTATAGCTCAATGACACTTTTATTTATATTAATAAAATCATTTTTCACCTCTAACTTTTTTGATTAATTATACTTAACCTAGGGTTGCCAGCTGATTTTATTATGCTAGGGTTTATTGCTTGCAAATTTTACTAATAACTCAAACGGAGGAATTTGAATTTAATCCATAATTAGCTAATCAATTAAACTAAATACAGGAATCTATGCCCTAATAATTTTCAAAGGATAATCATAGTTAGGAAACATAGTGTTAACTATCACTATAGAATTCATCACTCTCAATACAGGTAATTCATTTTCCTTATTGATTGAAAATTGGGTAAATAATATATGGCAATAAAATTACAAGTTAAAAACTTATATAAAATATTTGGGGACAATCCTGATCAAGCATTTAAGCTATTAGAATCAGGTATGAATAAAGATGATATCTTTGAAAAAACAGGCCTAACCGTAGGTGTTCAAGATGTTAATCTGACGATTGAAGAAGGCGAAATCTTTGTTGTCATGGGACTTTCTGGCTCAGGAAAATCTACCTTGGTGCGCCTCCTCAATCGCCTGATAGAACCTACTAGCGGGCAAGTCATGATAGATGGAGAGGATATTTCCAATATCTCTGACAAAGCATTGCGCGAAGTTAGGCGAACAAAAATTAGTATGGTGTTTCAATCCTTTGCATTGATGCCACATATGAACGTCATTGATAACACCGCTTTTGGTATGGAACTTTCTGGTATTCCAAAAGAAGAGCGCCATAAGAAAGCCATGAATGCACTTGAGCAAGTTAATCTTGAAAAATGGGCGAATTCATACCCAGATGAGCTCTCTGGAGGGATGCGTCAGCGTATCGGGTTAGCCAGAGCACTAGCCAATGACCCTGATATTCTGTTAATGGACGAAGCGTTCTCAGCCCTTGACCCATTAATTCGTACTGAAATGCAAGATGAACTGCTCTCCTTACAAGGAGATAAACAACGCACTATTGTCTTTATTTCTCATGATCTTGATGAAGCCATGAGAATTGGTGACCGCATTGCCATCATGCAAGGAGGCGTTGTCGTTCAAGTTGGTACGCCTGATGAAATTCTCAATAATCCAGCGAATGATTATGTTAAGACCTTTTTCCGCGGTGTGGATATCAGCCAAGTATTCAGTGCTAAGGACATCGCGCGTAGGCGGCCAAATGCCCTATTACACATCGCACCGGGTTTTGGTCCCCGTTCCGCGCTAAAAGTCCTTAATGATGAAGATCGCTATCACGGTTATTTAATTTCCCGAGGACATACCTTTGCCGGAGTAGTTTCTGTTGAATCCTTAGAAAAAGCGCTTCACGAAAAAGCAGGTATAGAAGCCGCAATTTTAACTGATATTGAACCAATTCAAGGTGATACATCCTTAAATGAAGTTATTTCTACAGTAGCACAAGCCCCTTGCGCCGTTCCGGTTATTAACGAAAAAAACCGGTATTTAGGCGTGATTTCAAAAGGAATGCTGTTACAAGCGCTGGATAAGGAGACACCAAATGAGTAAGCAAAATCAAGAAACAACGACGAACCAGCAAGATCCATGGGCTGATACTGAAGTCACTGAGACACCAACACAAGGTACTGAAAATACACCAGCTGATGACCCATGGGCAGCGACAAGCTCTAGCGAGACAAATACCTCTGCGGATGATCCTTGGGGCAATGCATCAGACACAACAACACCTACTGATACCAGTTCGAGTGATTGGCTTGATGCCGCACCGACTGATAGCATCGTGCCCGATCAGTTTAATATTATGGACCCCTTCCAAAACACACTGATCCCCCTTGATTCATGGGTTACGCATGCTATCGATTGGGTTGTTCTCAACTTTCGTCCTGTATTCCAAGGAATACGCGCCCCCATTGATTTCATTCTGAGCGGGTTTGAACAATTTCTTACATCACTACCAGCTCCTGTTGCCATTATTATTTTCGCATTACTCACTTGGCAATTAGCCGGACGCGCAATGGGTGTGGCCACATTTATTTCGATGATAGCCATCGGGGCGATTGGTGCTTGGTCAGAAGCGATGGTGACACTATCTCTAGTGCTCACATCTTTACTGTTTTGTATTGTGATAGGACTACCACTGGGTATTTGGTTGGCACGTAGTGATAGAGCCGCTAAGATTATTCGCCCATTACTTGATGCGATGCAAACCACACCTGCATTCGTCTATTTAGTCCCGATTGTTATGTTATTTGGTATCGGTAATGTGCCCGGTGTCGTCGTCACCATTATATTTGCTTTACCGCCAATCATTCGTTTGACCATTTTAGGGATCAAACAAGTCCCAGCTGACTTAATTGAAGCCGCTGAATCATTCGGTGCAAGTCCTCGCCAAATGCTGTTTAAAGTGCAATTGCCATTAGCAATGCCAACCATTATGGCCGGGGTGAACCAAACCTTAATGTTAGCGCTGTCGATGGTCGTTATCGCCTCAATGATTGCCGTCGGAGGCTTAGGCCAGATGGTCTTACGGGGTATTGGTCGCCTTGATATGGGTCTCGCGTCTGTCGGAGGGGTCGGTATTGTTATTCTGGCTATCATCTTAGACCGTTTTACCCAATCTTTAGGGCAAGATACTCGCGGCAAAACATCATGTCGTTGGTATCAAAAAGGCCCTATTGGGCTAGTCATGCGCCCATTTTGTAAAAAAAACCATTAATCAGAACATCCTCCATTCACCTAAGTGCCACTCACGTGGCACCTAACTTGGCTCTTAACTTTAAAGCCAAGCTCGCTGCGAAAAAACAGAGGGAACAATATAATGAAACATAAAATCATTCTTGCATCTGCACTAACAGCCATGTTTACCGTCCCATTTGCAGGTGCTAACGACCTGCCAGGTAAAGGGGTAAAAATTAACCCTGTGCAAAGTACGATCAGTGAGGAGACATTCCAAACACTAATTGTTGCGAAAGCCCTTGAAGAACTCGGCTATGATGTCCAACCGATCAAAGAAGTCGACTATAATGTCGCTTACGCATCAATTGCGAACGGTGATGCGACTTACTTAGCCACCAGCTGGGTTCCTTTACATAATGCGCAATATGACGCCGCTGGTGGTGATAATGTGTTCTATCGTCAAGGTAATTATGTTGTCAATGCGGCTCAAGGCTACCTCATCGACAAAAAAACCGCTGAAAAATACAAGATTACCAATGTTGAACAACTCAAAGACCCTAAAATTGCCAAACTCTTTGATTCAAATGGTAATGGTAAAGCGGATTTAACGGGATGTAACCCCGGTTGGGGCTGTGAAGCAGCCATCAATAACCATTTAAAAGCCTATGACTTAGAAAAAACGGTTGACCATAACCAAGGGAACTACGCGGCAATGATGGCAGATACCATTACCCGATATAAAGAAGGTAAGCCTATTTTATATTATACGTGGACGCCTTATTGGATAAGTGATGTCCTCAAGCCGGGCCGTGATGTAGTTTGGTTAGAAGTGCCATTCTCATCAATGCCAAACGGTGAAAAAACAGACACCACATTACCTAACGGAAAAAACTATGGTTTCCCACCAAATACCATGCATATCGTCGCCAATAAAAAATGGGCTGCAGATAACCCTGCTGCAGCAAAATTATTTGAAGTAATGAAACTACCTATTGCCGATATTAACGCGCAAAACTTAAGAATGCATAATGGTGAAGCGTCTCAATCGGATATTCAGCGCCACACAAATGCTTGGGTCAAAGCCCATCAATCCACTTTTGATGGCTGGGTAAAAGAAGCACAAGAAGCCGCTAAGTAAGTATAAACAGCTCGATTAAGTCACCTTAGCCACCCTAGCCGGTGGCTTTTTTACATCAATGACAAAAAGAAATAAACCAAGGTAATAAATTTTGTTTATAGTAGTCGCCTAGCTAATAATAGGTAATCCTCATGAAACAGACCCAAACTGCAGAGCTAACAACGGGCCTCACTATTTTAATGGCCATTGCCACAGGTCTTGTCGTTGCCAGTAATTACTATGCTCAACCGCTTTTAGACACCATTGCGGGGCAGTTTAATTTAACCACTAATATGGCTGGGTTTATTGTCACCGCGGCCCAACTGGGTTATGCGGCAGGTTTACTTTTTTTAGTCCCGTTGGGAGATTTGTTTGAACGCAAGCGTTTAATTTTAACGATGACCTTTCTTTCGGCATTAGGGCTATTAATTACAGCGCTTTCAAATAATATTTGGCAAATCCTTTTAGGTACCGCCCTTACTGGACTATTTTCAGTTGTTGCACAAGTCCTGATCCCACTAGCAGCATCTATTGCTAAGCCACATAAACGCGGTAAAGCGGTAGGAATGATTATGAGTGGGTTATTGCTGGGCATTTTACTTGCAAGAACGGTTTCAGGTGCTGTTGCTATGGTCGGTGGCTGGCGAGCGATCTATTGGGTGGCCTTTGCATTATTGATGCTGTTAATGATTGTTCTAGCCATTAAACTCCCCCGCTACCATCAAAAAACTAACTTAAACTACTTCCAGCTCATTGGTTCTATTGGCCGGTTATTTTTCGGCACTCCAGTGCTTGCGGTACGCGCTTCTCTCGGTGCATTATCATTTGCCAATTTTGGTTTACTGTGGACCGCAATGGCTTTCTTATTAGCCAGTCCGCCATTCAATTATTCCGAAGGGACTATAGGTTTATTTGGCTTAGTCGGTGCCGCAGGTGCCATTATGGCCTCCCAAGCAGGGCATCTTGTCGATAAAGGCAAAGGAAAGCTCATTACAACTATTGGGTTGGTGTTATTACTATTATCCTGGATACCCATCGGTTTAGCGAAATATTCCCTGGTCGCATTTATCATTGGTATTTTGGTGCTAGACCTTGCAGTACAAGCCGTCCATGTCACCAGTCAGAGTACGTTATATCGAATATTACCTGAAGCTCGTAACCGCCTAACGGCAGGCTATATGACCAGCTATTTCATTGGGGGCGCACTAGGATCTCTACTTTCAGGCTATGCCTATGAACACGCGGGTTGGGAGGGAGTTGCGATTGCAGGTGCAATCTTAACCACTCTAAGTTTAATTATTTGGGCTATCGGTATTCGCTATGATCCCATCATCACCACAACTGATGACTAAACATAACTGATATCTGTATCAATACATTTTATGATGAAAATTTTCGAGATCACATAAACATATAAAATCTCATAATACATTAAACTTATGTGACTCAATTTTACCCATCAAATCTGTTGAATATTGAATAAATAAACAGTTCATCATAAGGCCAATAATTATCAACTGTAATAGTAAACAAAGTAAATATTAGGGAATGACACAGTTAAACAAATACAATGACTCTATGAAAAGGTAGTATAACTGTTAATAAATCAAATTATTGCTATATCAGATAATGTTTAAATTATACAAAAATAAGTAATTACACCTATCCATTAAAAATATCTATCTAAGTTGTAATTATTGGGTAACAAAAAAAATGGTATTGAGTTAATGTCGTGTGATTATATATTGTTTTGTATGATTGAAATTAGCCTTTAATTAAGCATTGGCTTGGTTTTTTTATAACCAAAAATGACACTATCAGTGTAAAAAGGTCAGCCTGCTATACAAAAATAGGTAAATTACATTCATAAAATTTATGAATCATGTATCATTATCAAAATAAAATCGGCGATATTAATTAAGTATAATTGCTAATTCTATCTTTTAATATACCATTTAGGTGGTTGATGACAGTTGTAATCTTACCAACTGAAACTAATAAGGTATCCCAATAATGGAAAGTTCATTTACACCAACTGAAGAGCTACTCAATGCTCGTGTAGAACAACAAGATTCACATGAAAGTCCTATTCCGTATCAAGAAATCCTACTGACACGCCTATGCATGCATGTTCATGGGAAGTTACTTGAAACACGAAATAATATGTTAAGGTCTCAAGGTATTAATGAAACCCTGTTTATGGCACTTATGATCCTTGATACAAAAGACTCCCGCAGTATTCAGCCATCTGAACTCAGTGCGGCTCTTGGTTCCTCACGAACCAATGCAACACGAATTGCAGATGAACTGGAAAAAAATGGTTGGATTGAGCGCAAAGAAAGTCACAACGATAGACGTTGCCTTCATCTACACCTCACAGAAAAAGGGACGGAATTTTTAAATGGCCTATTACCACCTCAACACAGCGCATTAATTGATATTTGGTCTGTTTTAGATGCTGATGAGAAACAACAGCTTAACACGCTGATGCGTAAATTACTGACAAAACTGGATACTATAAAAGATTGACCATAACATTTGTAAGGTTAATGTATTTGAGCCATTCTTAAGCTCAAAGGTGAAAAAAAACTTTTCAGCCCATAATATTTCATTATCCTTTCACCCTTATGCTTTACGATATCCCATCAAACAGCAAAATCATTTGTAGTCTCAGTTTCCAGTGGTTATTACCTAACTACTGGAAACAACCGTGATCCTTATCCAGAGAAGTGGAGAAATACGAGTATGAGTTCCCCTGAGGAAATGCAACAAACGCAAACTCCCCAACGAAATAAAAAAAGGCAACGTAAAAGTGCGCTTATCTTGTTGACTCTATTATTTATTATTATAGGCGTTGGCTGGGGGGCCTACTGGTATCTCGTTCTTCGTCACTATGAATCAACGGATAATGCTTATGTCGCGGGAAACCAAGTACAAATACAATCCCAAGTTTCCGGCAGCGTGATGACTGTCAATGTGGACAACACAGATTTCGTGACAAGTGGAACTGTTTTGGTTGAACTGGACCCACGTGATGCTGAATTAGCTCTCGATAAAGCAAAAACAGAATTAGCCAACAGTGTGCGTCAAACCCGCCAGCACATGGTCAACAGCCGCCAGCTACAAGCCAATATTGAGGTCAAACGTTCTGAATTAAACCGGTTGCAAAATGATTTAAAACGTCGAGAAGTTTTAGGTAGTAGCCATGTCATTGGTAAAGAAGAACTACAACACGCAAGAGAAGCTGTCGTCAGTGCTAAAGCGGCATTAGACATGGCAATAGAACAATATAATGCTAATCAAGCCATAGTGTTAAATAGCTCAATTGAAAAACAACCCGCAGTAGAGCAAGCAGCAACACAAGTTCGAAACGCTTGGCTCACCTTGCAACGGACGAAAATCGTCAGCCCTGTTGATGGCTATGTTTCACGCCGCAGTGTACAAGTGGGTTCACAAATCACCCCTTCAACCCCATTAATGGCCATCGTTCCTTCCAATGGTATGTGGATTGATGCGAACTTTAAAGAAACACAACTTGCGGATATGCGTATCGGCCAACCTGCGAAGGTCATTACTGATTTTTACGGTAAAGATATCGTATTTAACGGTACTGTTGTGGGACTTGATATGGGAACAGGTAGCGCGTTCTCTTTATTACCTGCACAAAATGCCAGTGGTAACTGGATCAAAGTAGTCCAACGCCTACCCGTACGTATAGCCTTAGATGAAAACCAACTTGAAGAATATCCATTACGTATCGGTTTATCCACCGAAGTTACGGTTGATACATTAGATAAAAATGGCAAAGTGCTTTCTAAAGGGATGCGTGATACCCCTGCTTACCATACTGCTGCATTAGCTGTAGATATGTCTCCTGCGGACAAAATAGTTACTGAGATAATTAATAATAACCTAGGAAATAAATAGTGGGGGTGCAATCGTGACGACAGCACCTTTAACGGGATCAAAACTCGCATGGATGACAATTGCTCTTTCATTGGCAACATTTATGCAAGTTCTTGATTCCACCATTGCTAACGTAGCTATTCCAACCATTGCAGGAAACTTGGGGGCATCCAACTCGCAAGGAACATGGGTAATAACCTCTTTCGGCGTTGCCAATGCCATCTCCATCCCCATCACTGGTTGGCTAGCCCGTAGGATAGGTGAAGTCAGGCTATTTTTATGGTCTACAGGCTTATTCGCTTTAACTTCATGGCTATGCGGTATTTCTGGCAGCTTAGAGATGCTGATCTTATTCCGAGTTTTACAAGGTTTAGTCGCAGGACCACTCATTCCTTTATCTCAAAGCCTACTGCTTAACAATTATCCTCCAGCCAAACGCAATATGGCCCTCGCCCTTTGGTCAATGACTATCGTTATTGCTCCGATTTGCGGACCGATTCTTGGTGGTTATATTAGTGATAACTACCATTGGGGCTGGATATTTTTTATCAATGTACCATTTAGTATTGCGATCATTTTTGCCATCATGCGCACCTTAAAAGGCCGTGAAACTAAAATATCTATTCAGCGCATTGATACTATTGGTTTAGTGCTATTGGTTGTTGGTATTGGTGCTTTACAGATTATGCTTGACCAAGGCAAAGAGCTGGATTGGTTTAACTCGACTGAAATTATCGTCCTGACCGTTATTGCTGTTGTCGCTATTGCCTTTTTAATTGTATGGGAACTCACCGATGACCATCCCGTCATCGACTTATCCCTATTTAAAGAACGCAATTTTACGATTGGCTGTTTGTCCTTAAGCCTTGCTTACATGCTCTATTTTGGAACGATTGTACTACTGCCCCAATTGCTACAAGAAGTTTATGGCTATACCGCAACATGGGCTGGGTTAGCCTCTGCACCTGTAGGATTATTACCGCTATTGATTACGCCAATTATAGGGCGTTTTGGTAACCGAATTGATATGCGTTATTTAGTTACATTCAGCTTTATTATCTATGCTGTTTGCTACTATTGGCGTGCTTATACTTTCGAACCTGGGATGAGTTTTGCCGAAGCTGCTTGGCCGCAATTTGTGCAAGGTTTAGCCATCGCTTGTTTCTTTATGCCTTTGACAACCATTACATTATCTGGCCTGCCGCCAGAAAAAATGGCCTCTGCATCGAGTTTATCTAACTTTACTCGTACCCTAGCTGGAGCCATTGGGACATCAATCACCACAACAATGTGGACCCAAAGAGAGTCAATGCATCATGAAAACCTCGCTGAATTTGTTAACCCATATAACCCAAATGCCCAACAGATGTACAGTGAACTGGCGAAAATAGGCATGAATGAGCAGCAAAGTGCAGCCTATCTTGCTAAAACGATTACTGACCAAGGACTGATTATGTCAGCAAATGAGATATTCTGGCTCTCAGCTGGGATTTTTATCCTACTGATGGTCATTGTCTGGTTCGCTAAGCCACCATTTGGGGCAGGTTCAAAAGACGGTGGTGCTCATTAATTAGCCCAACCCAGTGGAATAACTTGGTGATAGATATAAAAAAGCCATACATAGCGGGAATACATCCTTTTATGTATGGTCTTATTTTTCTGATAAAACGTAGGTGGTTATTTAACTTGGTTTTGTTGCCACCACTGGGCTAACATAATTCCTGTTGCAACAGAGACATTCAAGCTTTCCACTTTACCTGTTCCACCGATATAGAGACTCATATCGCCTTGATCCCACGTACTATCACTTAAACCATCACTCTCTTGGCCTAAAACTAAGACCATTTTGGCCGGTAACTTCGCTTTTGCGAGATCTTGACTGCCTTTATGGCTAGAAGTCGTCACAATGGTATAACCCGCTTTGCGGAATTTATCCAAAGTATCTGTCAATCCATCTGCATCAATCGCTTTAATGTGTTCAGCACCACCTTCTGCAGTGCGAATTGCCGCCCCAGACTCTAGCATGCCTGCATCCTGCAAAATCACACCTTTGATACCGAAATGCGCACAGCTACGCATAATTCCGCCCAGATTATGTGGATTTCCCACATCTTCCAGTGCTAATACGCAGTCATTACCTGCCGCTTGCTGCAAGTAAGCATCAGCACTCATTCCACCGCGTTTTTTAATGATAAAACAGACACCACCATGATGTTCAGTTCCGGATGCTTTCGATAACTCTTCGTCATCAACAACGTGGTAAGCTTTGCGATTTGCCGCCATCCATTTTAACGCATCACGAAAACGCGGTGTGACAGATTGCAAGAACCATGCGCGAACAATCGCATCAGGGCGGTTTTTAAACATGGCTTGGCAGGCATTCTCACCATAGATACGAGTTTCTTCTTGGCGCTGCTTACGCAATTGTTCAGGGTCAATCTGGCTCTTACCAACAATTCCGCCATGGTCATTCGTTAACTCTTCGCTATCTGGCTTAGAAACAGTGCGCCATGGCGAACGCTCGCGAGGTGCTTCATTACGGTTATCAGAGCGACGACCTTCACGCCCACCTTCAGGGCGGCTTGAGCGACCACCACGATCTTGACGGGCACCATCTCGTCTATCACCCCCACGCTTGTCATTACCGCGCCTATCATCACGGCCACCGCCTCGGCGTTTATCATTACCTTTATTGTTGTCCTGCTCTTCACTGCGGACATACATCACTTTTACTTTGCCGTTTTTACCACTAAAATCATTCGAGTCGTTCATCACTATCCCCTACTAAGCTATGGCGCGAAGATTACATGATGTTGCATGACTACGCTACCGATTCGCACTATTATCTCATCTAAAAGTTATTGAATATACTTCTATCGTATAGAAATCGTTTTGCGTACAATATGCGCCTTAATTTTAGGCCTAAAAAAAATAATTCAACATGACTTCGAATGCCGTTTATCACCTGCGTCAACAGCGCCTCGCATTATCGACTAAACCGTTTAGGGCACGAGGCTGCCGAGTAAAACGTTGCCAATATTGTTTGTTACCTAACCCACAATGCCTATGCCAAGACACCATATCATCACAAGCAAAAAGCCAATTTTGCTTGATTATGTTTGATGGTGAGGTATTTAAGCCAAGTAATACAGGAAAGTTGATTGCGGATGTTTTGCCCGACACTTTGGCCTTTCAATGGTCAAGAACAGAGCCTGATACGCAGCTATTGGCGGCACTGCAAGACACCACAAGGCAGCCTTACCTTATTTTTCCAGAAAGCTACGCTCAAAATGAACGCATCGTAGTCAATGAACCGACTTTGTCGGATAAACCCGCTTTATTTATTTTACTCGATGGGACCTGGCCTGAAGCACGAAAAATGTTTCGAAAAAGCCCTTATCTTAATGATATTCCAATGCTTTCAATTAATACCAAAGCAAGAACTGACTACTTACTCCGTACGCCATCAAGGGAAGAACAACATTGTACCGCCGAAGTTGCAGCTACCGTTTTAGAATTAGCGGGAGATTTAGACGCTTCACAACAACTCTTTAGCCACTTCAATCTTTTCCGTCGAAAATACCTTGAAGGGAAACCGCATCACCCTATTGCACAGAAGCTACTTACCGAATCCCACCTCTAACTATTTATTGGTACTGTTTTTCTCTTTCTTTTCGAGCCCAGTACCATTAAATGACAACTTTTAGATCGTCGTGCTGATAAAACGTGAACGTGCTTGTATAAATTAATTAAACTCACCAGATAAACTAGCGCAATCTCAAAGATAAGGCATAGTATTCATAAGTATCACTCAGCCACTTTTTATCTATTGAACGCTTATCTCGTTCAGCAAAGCAAAGGGTTATCAACCATGGGTTTAGTCAGTCAGTTAGAATCTTTATTCCGGCCAAAGTCTATCGTTGTCGTGGGAGCATCTGAAAACCCGAGCCGTGCAGGTTCGGTGATGATGAAAAACCTACTTACCAGCGGTTTTAAAGGTCCTATTTTACCTGTTAATCCAAACCGAAACTCTGTCCTCGGCGTACTTGCTTATCCTTCTATAGATAAATTACCGCTCAAACCTGATCTTGCCGTTATCTGTACCCATTACTCACGTAATATCTCCTGTTTACAGCAATTAGGGGAAGCTGGCTGTAAAGTGGTTATTATTTTGTCATCCCCTTCAATTCAGTTTAATGAATTAAAAAAAGTCGCCCAGCAATATCAAATTCGCCTATTAGGCCCGAATAGCCTAGGTTTTCTCGCCCCATGGCAAGGTTTGAATGCAAGTTTTTCTCCAATACCAATCTTAAAAGGAAAACTCGCTTTTATCTCTCAATCTGCTGCTGTATCGAATACCGTTCTGGATTGGGCAAGGCACCGAGACATCGGTTTTTCTTATTTTATTGCCCTTGGTGATAGCATCGATATAGATATTGACGATTTACTCGATTACTTAGCGCGTGACAGCAAAACCAGCGCTATTTTGTTGTACCTTGAGAGCATTAGTGATGCACGACGTTTCTTATCATCATCTCGCAGTGCCTCACGCAATAAACCTATATTAGTGATAAAAAGTGGTCGAACCCGCAAAGCACAAAAACTACTGGGCGATAAACCTAGCCTAGATGCCGCTTACGATGCTGCTATCCAGCGTGCAGGTCTTCTTCGCGTGCAAGATACTCACGAAATGTTTTCTGCGGTTGAGACATTAAGCTATATGACTCCATTACGCGGTGAGCGTCTTTCAATCATGAGTAATGGTTCTGCCCCAGCCGCGATGGCATTAGACGAACTTCTCTTACGTAATGGTAAACTTGCAACGCTAAGTGTTGAAACAGAAAATGAATTAAGCTCACTATTACCTCTTGATTTATCAACACAAAATCCGATTGACTTAGGAGATGATTCCACAGTTGAGCGCTATATCAATGTACTAAACAAAATGCTCGATAGCCATGACCATGACGCTTTGTTACTTATCCACACTCCCAGTGCGATAACTGAAAGTAAAACCATGGCAGAAAAAATTATTAAAACTATTAAGCAACACCCACGCGGAAAATGGCTAACCATTTTAACCAACTGGTGTGGAGAATATTCCTCTCAAGAATCTCGTCGCCTATTTAGTGAAGCTGGGATCCCTACCTACCGCACTCCAGAAGGGGCAATCACGGCGTATATGCATATGGTGGAATATCGCCGTAACCAAAAACAATTAAAAGAAACGCCAGCCCTCCCAGTAGGTATCACCGCTAATACGCAACAGGCTCATGAATATATTCAGCAAGCATTAGAAAATAATAAGCTCCACTTGGATACTCATGAAGTTCAGCCAATTTTAAAAGCCTACGGGTTAAATAGCTTACCCACCTGGATTGCACATTCGAGCAATGAAGCCATTGAAATCGCAGAGAAAATTGGTTACCCCGTTGCTTTAAAACTACGTTCTCCCGATATTGTACACAAGTCAGAAGTACAAGGGGTCATGCTCTATTTACGCAATGCTAAAGAGGTAGAAGATGCAGCTAAAGCGATTATGGAACGTGTTTCAACAAATTTCCCTAATGCACGAATTGAAGGTCTACTAGTACAAAGTATGGCTAATCGAGCAGGTGCTCAAGAGCTCAGGATCGCTGTTGAACTAGACCCTGTCTTTGGCCCTCTTATCATGTTAGGAGAAGGTGGTATTGAGTGGCAACAAGAGAGCCAAGCTGCTGTAGCTCTTCCTCCGCTAAATATGGCTTTAGCTCGCTACCTAGTTATTAATGCTATTAAAGGTTATAAAATAAAATCCCGAAGTGCTTTAGAACCATTAAACATCATAGGGTTATCTGCTTTATTAGTACGAGTTTCAAATTTAATTATTGATTGCCCAAATATTACAAGGTTAGATATTCATCCATTGCTCGCCTCAGGGGATGAATTTACTTTACTTGATGTCTCCATGGCATTAAGCCCAACAGATGATGCGACAACATCAAGGCTGGCAATTCGCCCTTATCCTAGTGAGCTAGAAGAAACAATTCATTTAAAAGAAGATCTTACCTGCTTACTACGACCGATCCTCCCTGAAGATGAACCTTTGCTAAAATCCTTTATAGAGCAAGTGACTAAAGAGGATCTTTATTATCGCTACTTTAGCGAGATCAGCGAATTTACCCACGATGATCTTGCCAATATGACACAGATTGATTATGACCGTGAAATGGCTTTCGTTGCGGTAAAAAACCCCAATACTACGCCTGAAATTATTGGCGTCACGCGAGCAATGGCTGATCCTGATAACCAAGAGGCTGAATTTGCAGTACTGGTTCGCTCTGATATGAAAGGGCAAACGCTCGGTTATCAACTTATGCAAAAGTTACTTAACTATACGCGAAGCCACGGCATTAAAAAGCTAACAGCCATAACTATGCCTGAAAACCGCAATATGATAAGCCTAGCTAAAAAACTTGGTTTTGAGATTGACGTTCAATTTGAAGATGGAGTCGTTAATCTGACACTTCACTTATAGAAATATCTAAGGACACGGCTTAACTTGTATAGTAATTAAACAAGTCGTCAATTTATACTAAATGGTTTAGCTAAATATGCTATCATCCATAGATCATTCGCTTAAAAATGTGCGCAAAGCGAGTTGCTATTAGACTAATAAGAGAAAATTTACACTGTGATGTTGTCAAAATTAAAACAAGCAAAACATCAACAATATTTGTTAAGTTTACCAAAACTCTCTCAAGAAATTGCTGATGTAAAAACGCTATATAAGACAGAAGATTTTCGTGATGAACTGCTTAAACAAATTTCTCAGGCTCAAAATACTATCTACATAACGGCTTTGTATTTAGAGAAAGACGATGCAGGTAAAGACGTACTTCATGCTTTATACGCTGCAAAACAAGCTAATACATCATTGGATATCAAAATTCTCGTAGACTGGCACCGTGCTCAGCGAGGTCGCATCGGGGTTGCAGCAAACGCCACTAATGCCGATTGGTATTATGATGTTGCAAAACATTACCCTGAAATTGAAATCCCTATCTACGGCATCCCTGTAAATACACGGGAAGCTCTGGGTGTTTTGCATCTAAAAGGCTTTTTATTTGATGATACTCTACTCTATAGCGGGGCAAGTATTAATGACGTCTATTTACAACGTCATAGTAAATACCGTTACGACCGCTATCACCTGATCAAAAATAGCCAACTTACCGCATCAATGAAAAAATTTATTGATGACGCATTACTACAAGCTGATGCCATTCATTTATTAAATACGCCAACTCGACCAAAAACAGCTGAGTTTAAGCATTTAATTAAACAATTTCGTTTGGGCTTACGGGGAGCGTCCTATCAATTTTCAGGGAATGCAACTAATGATGAGCTGTCCGTCACTCCCTTTGTTGGTCTCGGTAAGAAAAACGATTTAAACCGTGTTATCACGCATTTAATGGGTGCAACAAGCAATAAACTAACAATCTGTACGCCTTATTTTAATTTGCCTGCAGTGTTAGTTAGGGTTATTAGTCGGTTACTGCGTGATGGCAAACAAGTAGAAATTATCATTGGTGACAAAACTGCCAACGACTTCTATATCCCACCTGAAGAGCCATTTAAAATTATTGGTGCATTGCCATACCTTTATGAGATCAACTTGCGCCGTTTTGTTAGTCGCTTGCAACGCTTTATTGATAGCCAGCAATTAACAGTAAGGCTCTGGAAAGATTCGGACAATACCTACCACCTAAAAGGAATGTGGGTTGATAATGACTGGCAATTAATCACGGGTAACAACCTTAACCCACGAGCTTGGGGGTTAGATCTTGAAAACGCAGTATTAATTCACGATCCAAAACAACAGTTGCAAGAGCAACGCAATCACGAGCTAGAGTGCATTCGAACTCATACTAAGGTTGTTAGCCATTTTCGTGAACTGGATAGCATCCAAACCTATCCTGTTAAAGTGAAGAAATTAATCCGACGACTACGTCGAATACGAGTCGATCGCTTAATTAGCCGCATCCTTTAGAATTTAAACAAAGCGTCACTCCGGTGGCGCTTTTACTTTGCTACTTTAATTTTTTAGGTATCTTACCAAAAATGTTTAAATCACTGATCATTAGCTTACTTATATTCATTTCAACAGGATGTACTGGTTTTCATTGGGCTAATGATAATTGGCAAGGTAAAGATAAAGCGCAGCATTTTGCATTTTCAGCCGCGATGGCTGCGGCTGGTAATGCTTATGCAGATAAACAAAACATGCAACACCGCGATGCTGCCATATTTGGTATTCTATTTTCAGTTTCTCTTGGCGCAGCAAAAGAGCTTTATGACAGCAGGCCTAATGGTACTGGGTGGAGTTGGCATGATTTTGCCTATGATGTTGCAGGGTCAATAGCAGGTTATAGTTTATATCAGTCCTTAAAGTAACCCACGCCCTTCTTTCCCATTTTTACATTCCTCTCCTATTTTTAATATTTCGCTCACCATCGAAGTATCTATAAATTAAACCGTTATAGTTGAGCTTCTACATTAAGGAGAGTTTTATGATTGCCGTAATTTTTGAAGCCATCCCAATACCAGTGCAAAAAGAGCGTTATTTTGAATTGGCAGCCAAACTTAAATCTGAACTTATGCACATTGACGGGTTTATTGCTGTCGAACGCTTTCAATCTATTACAACAGAAGGAAAAATTCTCTCACTTTCATGGTGGGAAACAGAAGAAGCAGTAAAACAATGGAAAAACCATTTCATGCATATCGATGCACAAGTTGAAGGACAACAAACCATTTTTTCCCATTATCGAATTCGAGTTGCCCATACCTTAAAGGATTACTCATTCAATAACGAGGATAGCTTTGATGTATGATATTCATGTGATTATTGAAAACCAAGTAGGTGCTTTAGCACTATTGGCGACAACATTAGGGAAACATGGTATTGGCCTTGAAGGTGGTGGCGTTTTTTCTATCGAAGAAAAAAGTCATGCTCACTTTCTTGTTACCCAGCCAGAAAAAGCACGAGATGCCTTAACTACTGAGGGTTTACAGGTTGAAAGTATCATACAACCAGTGATCCGCAAATTAAAACAAGAACGTCCTGGCGAACTTGGAGAAATTGTTTCTCAACTCGCACTTCACCAAATTAATATCCTTGTTCAATACAGCGACCACAATAACAGGTTAATATTAATAACAGACAACAATATATTAGCCGCTGAAGTAACAAAGAAGTGGGAAAGCCAACCATGATACCAAGCAAAGATAGTATTCCCATTGAAGAAAAAGAGCCATTAGAACAATCTATCGCAAAAGTTGCCTCTGCGATTGCTGACCCTTCAAGGGTCAGTATTTTGTGTGCATTAATGGATGGCAGGGCTTGGACAGCAACAGAATTAAGCGTAGCTGCAAATATAGCCCCATCAACAACGAGTGCACACTTAACTAAACTTTTAAACAGCCACTTAATTAGTTGTCTATCTCAAGGAAGACACCGTTATTATAGGCTTGCAGGCACAGACATTGCCGAATTATTAGAAACATTAATGGGGGTATCCATGAAATTGGAGTACACCCCACCTATAACAACACCTATTCATCTGCGAAAGGCACGTACTTGCTATGATCACTTAGCCGGAGAAATTGCCGTTCAGATCTACGAATTTATGGATAAAAATGGCTGGTTTACAGCTAGAGAAAATAAATTATCAATGATTGGTGCCAATCAATTTAAAAAATTAGGCATCGACATTGATCCTAATACAAAACGAAAAATAGCAAATGCTTGTTTGGATTGGAGTGAAAGACGTATGCACCTAGGGGGACTAGCAGGAACCTTACTATTGAAATTTTTTGCAGAAAAAGAATGGATAGAGAAAACAAAAGGTTATCGAGAAATTACTTTTACTACCTACGGTAAGAAAGCTTTAAAGCGTATTTTTAATATTAATATAGCTTAACCCCCCAACAAAATAACGAACACCCCTAGAACGATTTGATAATATACTTACCAAGCTAATTACTAATTAAAAGCAGACGCAAAACTGTATTTCTCCAAACAATGCCCCAAGTCACCTACAATAGGTTATTATCCATAAAATCCAGTATGTTAGTAATACAAAAAAGCCTCGTGATTTTTATCACGAGGCTTTGATAAGTGGCGGAACGGACGGGACTCGAACCCGCGACCCCCTGCGTGACAGGCAGGTATTCTAACCAACTGAACTACCG
>NZ_JAXADV010000015.1:0-86161 GCF_033901115.1 Providencia sp. CIM-Carb-044 | reverse complement strand
GTCTCACAGTTGGCAACAGTGAGCGCTATGATGCGTGATCAGTTAGCAAATAAAAGATGTGTTCGCCGGACGCTTACATCTATCCCATCCATTTATTGGTATTACTTGGTAGACCGTCTTAAAGGAGAGATTGCGCCATTGCGTTACCGGAATGGTGATCCTGATGATAAACTTTATGGCTGTATTGATGAGGAAGGCACCGAATGACGAGTTTATATACGGCAACAAAGCACCCAGAGCAATTAGAAACCACACCATTAATTGCACAAAGTCATCACTACGATGATCCATTGGAGCCTCAAAAACTGGTATTTTTAGATGCAGTCAATAAACAGCGTTGTGTGATTAATTCTCCACAGCGGAATAGTCAACTAACCAATACGATACCTTTTTTTATTATACTTTTGGCGATGGCCTGTTATACACTGTTTGGCTTTATTTCTGAACATATAAATAATAAAAAGCATTTTCAAGCTATGGTCGAAAAAGTAGAGGCTAAATATAGTAATGAACCTAACTTAGATGCGGTCACATTAAAATATGTAAATACGTACAGGCCTTATTTTGGGAAAAAAAGTATAAATTACTGGGATTATATATTTGCTTATAACTCTGGCGAGTTTTTTACTGATGGTCAATATGGAAAATACCTCGTCATTGGCTGGTTGATTTTTTTTCCCGGCTTTTTGTGGTTATTTGGTTATCTCTCTTTCTTTACCCCTCCAGTTTATCTCATTGCTGATAGGCAACGAGGAATATTGTATAGCTATGGGATGGGGAAAGTACGTTTAACACGCTATGAAGATGCAGAATTCGGCTATGCAGGAAAAATGCTGGCGATTAAACTGTATGGCATTGATGAAAAAACAGGGCAATTGAAAACCATACTTTACAAGCCAAATGTTTCCCATTACTCCAGTTTCCTGACCAGCACCGACAGTGAAAACCATCGTTTTATCACGTTTCTCAATGCTTATATGCAAGAGGGGCGAGATGCCGTTTCGTCAGTCGATTACCAAGCTCGTAAACCCTTTTTGTTTTTTGGTAAAAACCCACTTCCTACTGATTTTGAGCAACAGGTCGAACAGATTTTAGCAAAGCTTGATCAGGAGAAAAAACGCAATGCGTAGTCTTGTGAACGGCAGAAAAATTATCTTAAAAAATGATACGACGAATACTGGTGGTACGGTGCTGACAGCTTCTTCTCTCGCCAAGCAAACCCAAGGAGTCGCCTGTGTGGGCGACTCGGTTTATTGTCCTTCATGTAAAAAAAACGGCACTATCGTTGAAGGTGATAGCTTAATGAAAATTAATGGTATCCCTGTTGCGCTAGAAGGTCACAAAGTCGCTTGTGGATGTTCTGGGGGATGTATACTGATTGCTGATAGCAATTAGCAAGATTGGCTAACTACGACAACGGAGCTGTCATGAGTCAGAAAGTCGAATCGTGCATTATCTGTGAAAACTATCGATTTTGGTTAGAGCTGCAATTGGTTGATGATAAGGGACAACCCTTAGCCAACGTGCCCTATTCGCTCGCAGAGCGAGGCACAGGCCGTACATTGCAAGGCAGCAGCGACCCACAAGGCTTGATTAAAGCGGAAGGCTTAACGGCTCGCCCGTATACACTGAGCCTTGAAGCGCAACCCTTAGCCGATGCCCTGACAACGCTGTCACCTCCGGCGGCTATTCAAGGTAACGATAAGTCACTGAGTGATTATTGCCGTGAACAGGGGTATCTCCTGAGTGAAAATAACCGCGCAGGAGCGTTTAACCCTAATACCCCAACGACCGTCCACCGCATGACGGCAGGGCAAATAAGCCGTTCTACCCACTATCAACAACGGGATAACGGCTATCCCCTGTTGTTCCCCTATGACCATCGCCGTGTGATTGCGATTAAGCGCATTGCCGAACCGGTGTTTGCCAAATCCACCTTGAGAGGGCTGGGCAATACGGATGAGGGACTCGATGTAGAGGCCTTGGCTAACTTTGGGGTGTGTGATTACAGTAACTATACTTGTAACACTGCATCAAACTCGACACAAACAGTTCCCCAGTCAAGCTGGGTATCTTCATTCTTTAGCGCATTAAATCCGATTGGCACCGCACAGGCTTTTCCAATTGGGGGAGCCATGGGCAGTGGCGCTATGGCAAGTGGTGGCGTTGTCGGTGGCGCCGTGGGGCAACAAGAGACGTCGTTTGGATGGGATAATTCACAAGAAAGTGCAAATCACCGCATCGCTCGGCATCTTGAGCATGAACTGCAAAAAACATCCCCTTTAGTTTTGAGCGCAAATATTCTGTTTGCCATGGTAGCGAATTACTATGAAGGGGACAGCTTAACGCAGCCTGATTTGCTGGAAATTGCTGAGATGGGAGGCTCTGCACCAACACGTATTCGAGTGGGATTTGCCTCAACGGGAACCACAGCGGCAGCGATGGCAAGTGCATCTCAACTGATTGCGTACCATACTGAGCGAGACAGTGGCTTTGACCAAGTGCCGGTGATTAAAGGTGAATTGGCTTCCGAAGCTGAAGCGAGAGAGGTGTTGAGCTTACCGATATATCAATCCCCAAATGGATTGCCGAGCGCTAATAACCAAGCCGAAATTTACCGTTTTGATGCAGATGGGACAACCCTTTACATGAGCGTGGCGGCATCGGGGGAGATAATTGATATCTCTGCGCGGATTGATGACATTCCAAATGAACCCATCATTCATGCGGGCCCCTCGCCTCAGCCTCAAAGAGTCGAGAAACCGGAAGGTTTTGCTATCCATGAGTCTGATACTCGGCCTGAAACATTGCCGATTGCGGATGATGGAATAGTTTGGCGCCATACGGGACACGATGTTGAGCCTATAGATTTTCGGGATTATATTCTGACGGTAGACAGGAAGGATGTTAAGCCTGTTTACGTAAGTTTAAATGAATCTAAAAATGTCACAAATTCAGCTGGTGAAACCGTAGAAAGAAAATTTGTAGAGGATCAAGATGGACTTTTAGAAGAAGCAGAAAAAGCGGCAGGTGGCAGCTTAGATAATTTTAAACCAATAAAAGAACACTGGTATGAAAGTCCAGATGGCACAAGAAGAATTGAGTGGAATCCAGACGGGCATAAAAATACTAATGAGGGTCCACATGTAACTATCCGTGACTATAATGGTAAACGATACAGTGTGACGGATAAAATTTTTATAAAAGGTAGAGAGAAGTATGATGGAAAACCATAAATGCATTAATCTGATAGAGGCAAATGAAATATTGTCACCTATTTTAGGTGATAATATTGAAATAATTAATTTCATAGATTATGCCGAAGATGAAAATTTCTTTTTAGTTAAACAACTGAAGAACTGGGAAGAAAAAGATGATATTGATATATTAGAGGAAATTGATTTTAAAAGATATCAACTAGGTGAAGTGATTGTATTAAATGATTTCTTATACGAAAAAAAGATAGCATTTTTATTAGGCTCTAAAGATATTGATTCTTTTTTGGATTGGTATTTTAAAAAATATAACTCTTGTTTTATTGATGGCGATACTATTTTCTTTTCTATAAGCAAAAAAGAAATGTTATTATTCAATCATGATGGTTATTTAATGGTATATAAATTACCAATTAAGTTAATAGAAAAGGGTATTGAAAAATACATTAATTTTAAGGCTAAACATAAGTTATAATTGTGATGACTATGGTTTATAATCGATTCAGTTTAATTGCCATCATCATTGGAGCTTTTAGCATTCTTGTAATACTTGTTAATCAAAGCCTTGAGCGTGAATACGTCCAATCCAAACCTAAGTTAGAGCAAATTGTTCATGAAAAGGTAAGTAGTATAAAAAAAGCGACAATCGATGCAATTAAAGGAAAAGCGTATCAAGCTCCTACTGTAGATCCTGCCAATGAACAGCGACAGCTTTTATTAGATAAAATTGAATTATCCAAACAAATTAGTATAACGCTCAGTGTGTTTGGCATTATTTTGACTGCTATTTCATTTATTCGCCATGAAAACAAAAAATCGGGCAGGATAGCGTTAGCGCTAAATGGGAGTGTTCTCGCTATTTCTCTTCTATTGTATGCTGCTGCTGGCGTAGCTAGCATTGTTGCTGTTTTACTTGTCATTTGGTTTATAGGTCACTTTTTTGACATTTTTAGTATTTGTTAGCTTCTTAAGGAAAACGTCTTAATTTTGTTGCGCAAAACAGCAAAATACGTAGCAACCACGGCAATACGTGATGGAGAGCTTGTGCTGAGCTTTCAAGTCGAAGCGGGTATTTTTGCAAGGGATCCTCTGGGGCAATCTATTCCATCCATTTATTGGTACTACTTGGTGGATCGTCTGAAAGGTGAAATTGCGCCATTGCGTTACCGAAACGGTGATCCTGATGATAAACTTTATGGCTGTATTGATGAGGAAGGCACCGAATGACGAGTTTATATACGGCAACAAAGCACCCAGAGCAATTAGAAACCACGCCATTGATTGAAGAAAGTCATCACTACGATGATCCATTGGAGCCTCAAAATCTGGTATTTTTTTAGATGCGGTCAATCAACAGCGTTGTGTGATTAATTCACCACAGCGGAATAGTCAACTTACCAACACGATACCTTTTTTTATCGTGCTCTTAGTAATGGCTTGTTATACACTCTGGGGCTTTATGGATAGACACTCATCTAAAATGTATACATTTCAGGATACAATTAATTATAACAAAAGCATTTATGACTCATATAATGAACAAGGTAGCAGCCCTCCAAAATATTTAGATAAATATGTTCCATACTTTAACAAAGAAAAAATAAGCATATGGACCTACATTAAAGCATATTATTCTGGTGAACTTAGCCGTAATAGCCAAGCGGAAATATTTTTAATAATTGGCTGGTTGATTTTTTTCCCCGGTTTTTTGTGGTTATTTGCTTATCTCTCTTTCTTCACACCTCCGGTTTACCTTATTGCGGATAGGCAACGAGGAATATTGTATAGCTATGGGATGGGGAAAGTACGTTTAACACGCTATGAAGATGCACAATTCGGCTATGCAGGTAAAATGTTGGCGATTAAACTGTATGGCATTGATGAAAAAACAGGGCAATTGAAAACCATACTTTACAAGCCAAATATCTCACATTACTCCAGTTTCCTGACCAGCACCGATAGTGAAAACCATCGTTTTATCACGTTTCTCAATGCTTATATGCAAGAGGGGCGAGATGCCGTTTCGTCAGTCGATTACCAAGCTCGTAACCCCTTTTTGTTTTTTGGTAAAAACCCACTTCCTACTGATTTTGAGCAACAGGTCGAACAGATTTTAGCAAAGCTTGATCAAGAGAAAAAACGCAATGCGTAGTCTTGTAAACGGCAAAAAACTCATTTTAAAAAATGATACGACGAATACCGGTGGTACGGTGCTGACAGCTTCTTCTCTCGCCAAACAAATCCAAGGTGTGGCGTGTGTGGGCGACGCTGTTTATTGTCCTTCATGTAAAAAAACAGGGACTATCGTTGAAGGCGATAGCTTAATGAAAATTAATGGTATCCCCGTTGCGCTAGAAGGTCACAAAGTCGCTTGTGGATGTTCTGGGGGCTGCGTGCTTGTTGCTGTAGGCTAAATGTTAATGTGTTTTAACTTGCTCATATAGCTCGCATATCAGTGTTACGTGTTACTGCTTTACTAATGACAAGCAAATATGCTCTAAATATTCACGCTGTAGCTAGGCGACTAGAGAAGATATCTCGGGGAACATACAAATGTATGTGACCCGAGTCGCCGAACGCAGTCAACAAAGCTACAGCGCGAAGAATGACGAGCATTAGGCATTTAAAATTTGGGAGATCTCCACTGCTGATAAATGATACTGCCTTGGACATGCATGCCAAATCGCTAACATACGATTATATTTTTCCCACATTGGCGTTTGTGAGTTAAACCCATGCGTCCCGCTGTCAAAGTGGGTATAACGCCCTTCTGTGTTGACCATAAAACGGACATAGCTCAGATAACGTGCTTCTGTTGCCGCATCAAAGCCCAAAAATTGCACACGGCGGCCATCGATGTCTTCCTTATTAGCCATGTTGCTATAAGAGACTTGCAGCGCATGGTACATTTCCATGATATCAATAACAGTACGGCAGGTATCTTCACTTAAATGACCAAAGTCTCTGTCTAACTCACGCATTTGTAAACCGAAACCACGTTCAATAATGGTTTGTTGTCGGCGATAACGTTCTGCATTATCGGGGTCAAGCATGGTCATCATTTTATATTGATTAGATAAGATCAAGCGTTGTGCGTTAGTCATTTCCATCAGGGTTCTCCCACTAAAAAGTATGGCTTATCTTCGCATTCAACATCAATCATAGACAGTGAAAACATCGCTTTTATTGATCTAAACACTATTTTTGCATTACTTATTGTTAAATCTACCTTTTAATAGAAATTATCCCTTAGATATCTTCCATAAAGGAACGATCTAGCTGGTTAAATGCACGTTTTAGCAAGTCAGCCAACGCCATATAATCGGGTTGGTGTTCAACTGGTGCCATCGCAATTCCCGCTTCGGTAAATTTATCACGGATCTCATAAAACCAGCTTAGCAAGCTGGATGGCAAAGGCGTCGCCGCACGTTTTCCTAACCACCATAAGCCTTGCATTGGCAAACTACAGGCAAAAAGTGCCGTGGCAATGGCAGGCCCCAATTGCCCACCTAACGCGATTTGCCATGCTAATGTAAAAATTGCAATGGGCGGCATAAAGCGAATACCAAAGCGTACCGCCTTGTTAATACGAATTTCGGGGAATATCGGCGACAGTTTTTTCTCCATAGGAAAAGCCTTCAGATAGCGGTTACCTAATCTAAAGCGCTTAAAAAAACCGGGCGGTGTACTTTGCAATGTACTCATGAAACGTTTCCTATCGACTTCTTAAAAACTGAGGCAATAATTTATAAATTACGCATGGTAAAATGATAGCACATTTAAGGTAACGAAATTATTTCATTACATTTACCTTAAGTTAAGTCAATTTACTAAATATCAGCTATTCTAATAGCAACGTAACCCTGTGCTATAACACTACTTTATACGTCACTTATGATTTTAATCAATCAAAGTCCCTATTTTTAAAAAAAACGTATAAAATATAAAATAATTTTAGTAGAATCTGCCACATTTAGAATTGCTGTTGCATTTGTTATTTTTTAGCTTTATCCATCTTCGATACTGAAGATAGACAACAGTTATATATTGGGGTTGTTGATCGTTATTTCAACACTAGGTGCAGAGGTTTACTTTTATAACCTTCTGTAGAAAAGAATAGCGCCTGAGTTATCAACCCCTGAAGATCTCACGATCTTTAACTTTTTTCGCCTTTAACATGATATCAATCATGATGTTTCAGGTCATAAATACGCTAGGCTCTAGCGGTATATTTTTATATCTGAGTCTTTTCATGTTTTTAAAAGGCTTCACAACAACAATTAACGATAGGTATTTCCATGTCAAGTAAGCTGGTACTGGTTCTAAACTGCGGTAGCTCCTCACTGAAATTCGCCATCATCGACCCAACTAATGGCGATGAATTTTTATCTGGATTAGCTGAGTGCTTTAACCTCCCGGAAGCCCGTATTAAGTGGAAAATGGATGGTGCTAAGAAAGAAGCGCCTTTAGGTGCTGGTGCAGCGCATAGCGAAGCATTGGATTTCATTGTTAACACTATTCTTGCTGAAAAACCTGAGCTATCAGAGCAAATCACCTCCATCGGTCACCGTATTGTTCATGGTGGTGAGAAATTTACCTCTTCTGTATTAATCACAGATGAAGTGATTGAAGGCATCGAAGCGGCTATTCCATTCGCGCCATTGCATAACCCTGCTCATCTCATCGGTATTGAAGAAGCAAGAAAATCCTTCCCGCATCTGGTCAACAAAAATGTCGCTGTCTTTGATACCGCATTCCATCAGACCATGCCGCAGGAAGCTTATCTGTATGCATTGCCATACGAATTATATTCAGAGCATAGTATTCGCCGTTATGGTGCGCACGGTACAAGCCATTACTATGTTTCCCGTGAAGCTGCGAAAAAACTCAACAAACCTGTTGATGAGCTAAATGTTATCACTTGCCACCTAGGCAATGGTGGTTCTGTTACTGCTATTGTTAACGGTAAATGCGTTGATACTTCAATGGGTTTAACGCCATTAGAAGGTCTGGTAATGGGAACGCGTAGTGGTGATATCGACCCTGCAATTATTTTCCATTTACATGATTCTTTAGGTATGAGTGTTGAGCAAATCAACAAGATGCTGACCAAAGAGTCTGGTTTATTAGGTTTAACTGGTGTAACAAGTGACTGCCGCTATGTTGAAGATAACTACGGCACTAAAGAAGACGCAACTCGCGCAATGGATGTTTTCTGCCATCGTTTGGCGAAATACGTTGGTGCATATAGTGCTCTGATGGAAGGCCGCCTTGATGCTATCATCTTCACGGGTGGTATTGGTGAAAACTCAGCGCAAGTTCGTGAAATTACCTTGAAGAAACTGGCTATCCTTGGTTTCGAATATGACCACGAACGTAACTTAGCGGCGCGCTTCGGTAAAGAAGGTTTAATCACTACCGATAACAGCCGCCCAGCACTGGTTATCGCAACCAATGAAGAGTTGGTTATCGCCCAAGATACTGCGCGTTTAACCGCATAAGCAACTTCTACCGCCAGCAACCTGCTGGCGGTATCGTTTTGTCATTAGAGTAACCGAAATAAAGAGGTTCCCGTGTCCCGTACAATTATGTTAATACCTACTGGCACCAGCGTTGGCTTAACTAGCGTTAGCCTAGGTGTCGTTCGCTCAATGGAACAAAAAGGTGTTCAATTAAGCGTTTTCAAACCTATCGCACAGCCACGCGTCTCTGGCAATAAAGACCAAACCACTGAAGTCCTGCGCTCTCATTCAAGTATTACTACCATTGTTGAACCACTAACAATGGAATACGTTGAATCGCTACTGACCTCTTCCAAAAAAGATGTGTTAATGGAAGAAATCGTCGCTCGCTATCATGACCACACAAAAAATGCGGAAGTGATTTTAATTGAAGGTTTAGTGCCAACGCGTAAACATTCATTTGCTCAATCATTAAATTATGAAATTGCCAAAACATTAGGCGCAGAGATTGTTTTCGTCACTGCACCAGGCAACAGTTCAATCACACAAATGCAAGAGCGTTTAGAGTTAGTACGTAACGAATTTGGCGGCCAACGTAATAAAAATATCATCGGCGTTATTATCAATAAGGTGAATGCACCTGTTGATGAACAAGGTCGTACTCGCCCTGACCTATCTGAAATCTTTGATGATTCAACCAAAGCGACTGTGGCTAACCTCGATACTAAGCAACTTTCTGCGCTGAATCTGCCTGTGCTGGCATCCATTCCATGGAACTTTGATTTAATTGCCACCCGTGCAATTGACATGGCAAAACACTTAGGTGCAGAGATTGTTAACGAAGGCGAAATCAAAACTCGTCGTGTTAAATCAGTGACTTTCTGCGCTCGTAGTATTCCGCACATGCTTGAACACTTCCGCCCAGGATCATTATTAGTGACCTCAGCGGATCGCCCTGATGTATTAGTTTCTGCCTCACTAGCGGCAATGAACGGGGTTGAAATCGGTGCAGTTCTACTAACGGGTGGTTACAACATCGATGCGCCTATTCGCCAGCTGTGTGAGCAAGCTTTCGAAACTGGCCTGCCTGTTTTCATGGTGAAAAGCAATACATGGCAAACATCGCTGAATCTACAAAGCTTTAGCTTAGAAGTCCCAGCTGATGACCATGAACGTATTGAAAAAATTCAAAACTATGTGGCTCGTCATATTAGTAGCGATTGGATTGAATCACTGGTTGCTGACTCAGAACGCCCTAACCGCCTATCACCACCAGCATTCCGTTATCAGTTAACTGAATTAGCACGTAAAGCTGGCAAACGAATCGTTCTTCCTGAAGGCGACGAACCGCGTACAGTTAAAGCTGCATCTATCTGTGCAGAGCGCGGCATTGCAACTTGTGTTCTATTAGGTAACCCAGAAGATATTCGTCGTGTTGCTGCTGCACAAGGTATTGAACTCGGTACTGGTATTGAAATTGTTGACCCAGTTAAAGTACGCGAAGAATACGTTGCTCGCCTCGTTGAATTACGTAAGAGCAAAGGAATGACTGAGGTTGTTGCTCGTGAGCAATTAGAAGATAACGTTGTATTAGGCACATTAATGCTAGAGAAAGGCGAAGTGGATGGCCTAGTTTCTGGTGCTGTTCATACGACGGCAAATACTATCCGTCCACCGTTGCAATTAATTAAAACAGCACCGGGTAGCTCATTAGTTTCTTCTGTGTTCTTTATGTTATTACCAGAACAAGTATTTGTGTACGGTGACTGCGCTATCAACCCAGACCCAACTGCAGAGCAATTATCTGAAATCGCTATCCAATCTGCGGATTCTGCTAAAGCGTTCGGTATCGACCCACGTGTTGCGATGATTTCTTACTCTACAGGCGATTCAGGTGCGGGTAGTGATGTTGAAAAAGTGCGTGAAGCAACGCGTTTAGCACAAGAAAAACGCCCTGATTTAATTATCGATGGTCCATTACAATATGACGCGGCTGTTATGGCGGATGTTGCTAAGTCCAAAGCACCTAATTCACCAGTTGCAGGTAAAGCGACCGTATTTATCTTCCCTGACTTAAATACCGGTAATACCACGTATAAAGCCGTACAACGTTCTGCTGACTTAGTCTCTATTGGTCCAATGCTGCAAGGTATGCGTAAACCAGTCAATGACTTGTCACGCGGTGCATTAGTTGATGACATCGTGTATACCGTTGCGTTAACTGCTATCCAAGCAGTACAAAACGAAAACGCTTAATTCATCTCTTTCTGCTAAAAAGCGCTCAACTGAGCGCTTTTTTATTGCCTGATTATTTTTAACTATCTTTTACGCGTAAATAATGAAACCACTACCGCAACAATAATATTCAGAATAAATGCAGCAATACCGATATTCATAAAGCTCAAACTTTCTCCTAACCAAGGGAACAATTGTGCTAAAGAAATTTTCTCTATATAGGTTACCGCAAGGAATAAAACCCCCGCAGAAATTCCACAAATAGCACCCGCTGGTGTCATTGGGTTTTGCTGTTTAAAGCTCATCAGTAAAGCAGGGAAAAACTGCGCGACAATATTGACCCCGAGTAACATAATAGCCACTAAGGTATCATTACTGTGGAAAATAAAATACAAGCTGACCAACGCAACGACAGGTACCATAAAGCGAGCATACACACCAGACTGGCGTTTTTCTTCACTTACTCCCATCGCTTTTTGCACAACTCCCGCTAACATATTAGAAGTAGTTAGCAACAACATCGAACCAGGTACTAATGCGGTTAACATCCCTGCCGCACCAATAAAACCAACCACAATCGGTGAGAAGGTGCTCTTAGATATCTCAAACAGCGATAAATCCACTGCCGCCCCTTCAAGATGTGGAATTTGCAATATGGATGCATAACCAACGAAAAATGCGAATAGCATAATCAAACTGTACGCTGGGATCAGAATACTATTACGTTTCAGTGATTTTTCATCTTTTGCGGTAAACACTGCGGCCATATAATGCGGCCAACAGAAATAGGCAACCACAGATAAGAATATTGTGGAAATATACCAAGGGATATTTAGCCCCGTTTCGGAGAATGTTAAAAAGCTTGGCATCGCCGTATCTATCGCTTTAAACATGTCCCCAAAACTACCGTAATAATGAAGTGGAATATAAATACCGATAAAAACCACCACAATTAAAATCATTAAATCTTTTAGTGCTGATGTCCAAGCTGAGCCATGAATACCTGAAATCATCACAAATAACGTCACTGCGATAATTCCAATCCAAATGGCAATATCTGCTGGAATTGCGCCATAAGACGCTTGAGAAACAATAATGCCTAATCCTTTAAGCTGTAAAACAAATAAAGGCACCATTGCAGCAATAGATATTAAGCTAATTAATAACCCTAACCCCGGGCTTTGATACTTTTTGGTAAATAACTCAGAAATCGTTCTGACATCATTATCTTTTGCAAATCGCCATACCCTTGGGTGCACCCAGTATAAAAAGATCCCCATAAAAGCATTGACTGCCAAGGTATATAGAATTGCAGGGCCTTTACCATAAGCCCAGCCACTCCCGCCAAGGAAGGTAAACGTGGTATATATTTCCCCCGCACTCAGCAAGAAAACTAACAGTGCGCCATAACTACGACCACCGACAGACCACCCTTCATGGTCCATCGTTTTTCCTTTCTTCGCACGAATAGCAAGATAAATACTAAACAGGAAGAAAACAGTAATAATAATTAGCGCGGAGCTCATGATGTTTCCTTAGTATTTTTATTATCTAATATATTGATTAGTAACATAACTAAGGCTGTAACAATCACCCATGAGACAATCCAGAACATTAAAAATGGCAAGCCCATAACAAAAGGCTCTACTTGGTTGGCATAATAGATACCCACGGTTAACGCTAGGATTGGGAAAATAACTAAATAATGATACCATTTCATATTCCGCCCCTTATTCCACTTGCCCGAAAGAAATCAATTCACGAGGCAAATGACTTAACATTTCCACACCGTCTTCAGTAATCAGAAGCATATCTTCAATCATAATACCGCCAACACCAATCCCGTAATAAGGTGTTTCTAAGCTCATTACCATCCCAGCTCGAAATATTTCTGTGGTCGCAGCGCTCACAAAAGGGGCTTCTTCCAGCCCAACGAACACCCCGTCCCCATGGCCTAAGTGCCCACGGTTATAATGGGGCAAACCCGAAGAACGAATGAGTGCCATTGTTTCATTGAAAACATCACTTAATGCTACGCCGGGCGCAACTCGACTTAACATATATTGATGGCCTTTTAAGATAGTTTGATAAATAGCAGCGACTTTTTCATTCGGTTTACCAACCACAAATGTACGTGCAATATCAGCACCATAACCTGCCACATCAACGCCACAGTCAAATTTAATTAAATCCCCTTCTTTTGCAGGTTGGTCATCAGGGATCATTTTCGGTGAAAAATCACTGCCCACTGAAATTAAATTGAAGCGGCTATAATTCGTTTCAGGAAATTCCATCACTTTCGCTTTAAAAGCGGCGGTTAATTCCGCTGAAGTACAGCCGACTTTGATCAATTTACTCGCAGCAGCAATACCAGCCTCTGTAATTTGTGCTGATTTTCTAAGATGAGCAATTTCCCACGGGCTTTTAATCATGCGTAATTCATTAAATAGCGGCGAAGAATCAACCAAATTTAATTCAGGAATAACCTTATCCAACCATACTTTACCTGTATGTGTAATTTGGTTTAATTCAATTGCAACCGGTTTACAATAAACTCCCGCTTCTGACAACGCCTCTTTGAGTAAATTGAAAATGGTTTCTATTGGGCTATTAATTGGCCTTGCCTTCACCACTTTGCCATTTTCCGGGTTGTAAGGGTCATCAACATCCACCCAAATTGGAAATGTTTTAATCCTTGCGTTAGGCATTTGAAGTGACAAATTTGCCGCTTCAAATTCATTCATAATAACCAATGATTGAATAGAAGGATCACGAAAAATAACCGCAATCGCCGAACCTGTTTGCCTGAAAGTGTACATAAAGAAGCTCGCAAAACCGGTTAAGTGATAAAAGTTATCACCCACGGTTGCGATTAACGCTTCAATTCCTTCACGCTCCATAATCTCACGGGCTTTATTGGTTACGTTATCAAGGTGTTGTTGTTTCAAAAAAGTATCTTGTTTATCAATTGTCATTTTTATTCTCTCGAAGCGTCATGTATACACCAAGCAGTGCATCATATCGCAAACGATAAATGTTAAGATCTGTCACATTATATCTAGTGTAGAAATGAATACATCGTTTAGCTTGCAAGTTTGTTATAACTAATCGTTATATATTAGCTTGAAATTAACTTTGCTAGAGATTTGATTTTGGGAGAAATAAAGTAAAGGACTAAATAAAATAGCCCTTTAACAATTTTAATCTGATCAACTATGAGTTTTCAGCACAAGTGATGGTTTTTTCTAACTCATTATTCCGAGTCAACCATAAAGAAAGCGCTTTAAGTGAATCCGGCGTAAATTCGTCACAGCGTGCGCTGATCTCTTTAGGGGTCAACCAACTGACCTCAACAACTTCAGATTCTTGTAAAGCAAATGGACCATGGCTCACACAGCTAAACAAACCACCCCATACACGACAATGCGCATCTTCAAAGTAAAAATGGCCATGTTCAGCAAAAGGAACGCCAGCAATACCTAGCTCTTCTTCAGCTTCACGCTTTGCAGAATCAAGAATGTTTTCACCTTGCGTAACCACTCCTCCAGCTGTTGCATCGAGGAAACCGGGGTGAAAATCTTTAATGTCTGTGCGTCGTTGAACCAATATTTTGCCCATTCCGTCATGAACAACAATGTAAGTTGCACGATGACGTAGGTTTTCTGCTCGCATTTGGCTACGTGTTGCCTGAGCAATCACAGTATTGTCTTCATCAACAATATCGACCCATTCAACAACTTCGGTTTGTTGTTCCATCCTGTAAACCTTTTATTTTTAAGCTAAAACGGCTTATATCATTAGACTGATTATTATTTTATGCCTGACAATACCAATCTGCATTGATCCGCACCTATGAAAATGATCCTAGCTGAATTTGTGATTGGTTGCCATCATAAAAAGCACTTCTTATTACAGTGATAATGAAACCGAATTTTTTAAAGGCAGGCTAAGCAAATCATACAAATTGTGTTCACAAATGCTATAGTTAAATCATAACGCTGTAGTTTGTTACTGATCTCAGGGATATCCCCTAAATAGTTCAAATTGCAGCTAGGCGCCAAGAGATGGCAGCCTTAGGAGCATACACAAGTATGTGACTAAGGTGACAGAACGTAAGCAACAACGCTGCGGTTTGAAATATGACGGGGATGGCGATGAAGATACTCATAACAGGCGGCACCGGGCTAATCGGAACACCACTAATCCAAAAACTGATTTCTCTTGAGCATCAGGTTACTGTATTAAGCCGCTCTCCACAAAAAGTTTATAGCCAGTTTTGCAAGGCTGTTGAGTGCTGGACGTCTCTCAATGGTAAAACCCACTTAAATGACTTCGATGCTGTCATTAACCTAGCAGGCGAACCTATTGCTGATAAGCGCTGGACAGAGGAACAAAAAAAGTTACTGTGTGATAGCCGTTGGAAGTTAACTCAGCAGCTTAGTGAGTTAATCACAGCCAGTGAAACCCCTCCCCGGGTATTTTTATCGGGCTCTGCTGTCGGCTATTATGGCAATCAGGGCCAATCGGTCGTTACCGAAGACGAACAGCCCCATGATGAATTTACTCACCAGCTCACACAGCATTGGGAAGCTTTAGCCGCTAATGCACAGTCAGAAAAAACTCGCGTTTGTTTATTACGCACTGGCCTTGTGTTATCAGCGAATGGCGGTTTACTTGCCAAAATTCTCCCTATTTTTAAAATGGGTGCAGGTGGGCCAATTGGTGACGGGAAACAATACATGCCGTGGATACATATCAACGATATGGTTCGTGCAATTTGTTTTTTATTAGATAACCCAACGCTTTCTGGCCCCTTTAATATGACCTCACCTTATCCAGTCCATAATGACCTATTTTCCGCCACATTAGGTGAAGTTATTAATCGCCCTTCATTTGTACGAACGCCCGCTTTTGTGATTAAAGCCATCATGGGGGAATCCGCAGCGCTGGTATTGGGTGGCCAACAGGCGATCCCCAAACGGTTAGAAGAGGCAGGCTTTCAATTTGAACATATCGAGTTAAAAGAAGCGCTAACTGACTTACTTATTCCACATACTGATGAGTAAGGGTTATTTCGCCCCCTGCCAACGATTAAATAGGTCTTGTTCCAGTTCGATATCAAACTGATCAAGGATACGATTAACTGTTTGGTCAATAATATCTTGAATAGTTTCAGGCTGGTGATAAAACGCAGGCATGGGAGGCATAATCACGGCTCCCATCTCCGCCGCTTGCACCATCAAACGTAAATGGCCGACGTGCAATGGCGTTTCGCGTACACCTAACACCAATTTTTTACCTTCTTTAAGCACTACGTCCGCCGCCCTAGTGACCAACGTATCAGTATAACTGTGAACAATACCTGATAACGTTTTCATGGTGCAGGGCATGATCACCATCCCAGCAGTACGGAACGAACCGGAAGAAATCGCTGCAGCAATATCACGACTGTCATAGTTATGGTCGGCTAACTGTTGAACGTCTTTCACCGTGTAAGTTGTTTCAAGTGCTAATGTTTGACGGGCGGCCGCACTCATCACCAAATGGGTTTCTACACCTTTGAGCGGTTTCAACACTTCAAGCAAGCGGACACCATAAATAGCCCCACTCGCGCCAGTTAACCCAATGATAAGTTTCTTCATTTCCCTACCTAACCACCCTAGCAAACGATAATTGAGCATTATATACGAAATACGCCACGGTTGCAGATGCAAAGAAAGCATTAAAATTAATTAAATAGGCGACTAATAACTCACTCATTATTTTAGCCTGTAGCCAACAACGCTACAGGTTAAAAGGCAAAAAGGATTTCTGGGTCAGCCGCAATCCCAATTATACACCACACGACTAAAATCACGTTTTTTCAGGTCATCTGGGTGAATAAAGAAATTACCGACTCCCATATCTCCCCACATGATCCCTATTTCATAATCGGTATTTATTTGTAGAAGCAATTCATATTGTTGAATATCTTCTTCGTATTCTCTTGGGTCGGTTTGAGTGAAAAACGGATAGCCGCCGATGCAGTGTGCCCCTGATTCAAACGTATCACTGTAGGGCTCAACCCATTCATCGTAAAAATCTTCCCCTTCAAATTGCTCTTCATAATCATAGAGGTTGTCGACCCCTAATATTTTCTGGCCAAATTGGAAATCATCGATGCTGATGTACTGCTCCGCAGGCGTATATTCAATACTGTATTGATGGTCTATGGGGGTATAGTAGTCATCAGAATGGGCAGCAATCACCGCAGAAAAATCTTGGGTTAATTGCTGAGTATCTTCAATAACCTCTTCCCAATAAATAATACGGAAATCTTCTTGTTTTTGTCGCTGCTCAAAATCAGCCCCATATAAATCATCACCACCAATAAAAAACTGTAAAATCCCCTTTTCAGGGTAATTTTCTAATTTAGGCATTTGTGCAAAATTAATTTGAGCAAGCAACTTGAGTGGCATCCCTTCGCTATTCGTCGGGTATTTTTCATTTAGTGGCAAATACGGCATTCCCCCAACACGACTATCCCATAAAACATAGTCTTCAATAGGGGTTAACGTCATTTCAACAAGCGGTTTTTTAGTGGCTTTGATTTTATCTGCGAAAGGTTTAATCACATCAGGGAGGGAGTTGAAATCAGCCATATATCGCTCCAAATAGGCAGTTAATGTCCCTATAGCCTACTCAATTTTTACGTATTTTAAATCAGATATAACTGTAACTTAGGCCTTCATTTGACGTCATAGTTTTCTTGATATTTTAGGCTACAGATTAAAGATGGGAAAAATCAGAATCACTGTGGATTTTCTATATAGTTAGGGTTACAGCTAGGCGGCTAGCAAAGAGACCCTAGGAGCGTAGAAAACTACGTGACTAGGGCGAATTTGTGAAGCCAACAACGCTGTAGCCCAAACTATGACGAAAATTGACGAAAATTTAGCCTTCGTTATAAATCTCTAGGTCTTCAACCTCACTCTGATCCTTCAACTTTAACTCATCGTCTTTTCGTAAGTTTTCTAGGTAGTCTAAATAACTTTGGTCGATATCTTTGGTCACATAAATGCCATCAAACACGGAACACTCAAATTCTGTAATTTCAGGGTTTTCTTCACGCACCGCGTCGACTAAATCCGTTAAATCTTGGAAAATTAGCCCATCTGCGCCGATAAGTTTGCGAATTTCATCCACTTCGCGCCCGTGTGCAATCAATTCATTTGCATTTGGCATATCAATGCCATATACGTTTGGGAAACGCACTTCGGGTGCCGCTGAGGCAAAGTAAACATTTTTTGCTCCGGCTTCACGCGCAAGCTCAACAATTTGCTCCGATGTTGTTCCGCGTACAATGGAGTCGTCAATAAGTAAGACGTTTTTATCACGAAACTCCGCACGGTTCGCATTAAGCTTACGGCGCACCGATTTACGACGTTCTTGCTGACCAGGCATGATAAATGTACGGCCAACATAACGGTTTTTAACAAAACCTTGGCGGTATGGTTTATCAAGAATATGCGCGATTTCTAAAGCAATATCACACGATGTTTCTGGAATAGGGATTACCACATCGATATTTAAGTCTTCCCATTCGCGAGCAATTTTAGCACCCAGTTTTTGCCCCATACGTAACCTTGCGTTATACACAGACACTTTATCAATAAAAGAGTCTTGGCGAGCAAAATAGACATACTCAAAAATACATGGGGTTAATTGTGGGTTATCAGAACATTGGCGTGTAAATAATTGGCCTTTTTCTGTCACATATACCGCTTCGCCAGGCGCCACATCGCGTAAAAACTCGAAACCTAAAGTATCAAGCGCAACACTTTCAGAAGCGACCATATATTCATGTTCACCACTTTCAGTAATGCGGCGCCCTAATACTAACGGACGAATACCGTGAGGATCACGGAAGGCTAACATGCCATGGCCAATAATTAATGCCACACAAGCATACGCACCGCGTAATTTTTTGTGCATCGCGGACACAGCACTGAAAACATTGTCTGGCTCGAGAGGGAAATGATCAAACCTATCCAGCTCATGGGCTAATACGTTCAGTAATATTTCAGAATCAGAAGTGGTGTTAACATGGCGGCGCGCTGTTTCAAATAAACTCCGAGTGAGTTCATGAGCGTTTGTCAGATTACCATTATGCGCAAGTGTAATACCAAAAGGTGAGTTTACGTAGAAAGGTTGCGCCTCGGAAGCACTTGAGCTACCTGCCGTTGGGTAACGGACGTGCCCTAACCCCATGCAGCCCTGTAATCTCAGCATATGACGTGTTTCAAACACATCTTTAACAAGGCCATTTGCTTTGCGTAAACGAATGTTGTTTTTGCCATCAATAGTGGCAATACCTGCTGCATCTTGCCCACGATGTTGAAGCACCGTGAGAGCATCATAAATTGATTGGTTTACCGGTGTAACACCGGCGATACCGACAATACCGCACATTTAGTCTTTCCTCATCAGCCAGACGGAGAAATGTTCTCCGGTAGGAAACTTGACGCATTTTGCAGGTAGTCAAAAAACCACCTGATTATATGACTGAACTGCGGAATAAGTTCCGAACGCTGCCAGTCCTCACTTTGAGGTAATGGTGTAAAGGTATCGAGAAAAAACAGCAATGCCGAAACAATCAATACACCACGCAACGCACCGAAGCAGATCCCCAGAACACGATCTGTGCCTGACAACCCCGTTTTTTGTACTAATGAACTAATCACATAGTTTACGACTGCGCCAACAATCAAAGTGGCAATAAACAGTGCGGCGATAGCAATGCCATTTCTAACCAGCACATCCTCAAAGCGAGTAAAATAGTCAGCTAAATAAGGATAAAACGTACTTGCAACAAAAAAAGCACAGCCCCATGTAACCAGTGAGAGCGCCTCTCGTACAAACCCACGGATCAAGCTAACTAATGCCGAGAAGCCAATAATGGCGATAATTGTGTAATCTATCCAGACCATATTCCATTCCAAAATTCGCACTCGCGACATCAGCGAAGTGCATTCTAACAGAAAACGAAAACGTTTGCGTAACCATTTTTCTATCAAATTAAAAAAAATAGCGGCGAAAAGAAAAAATCATAATCGCCGCAGTAAGTTACTAAATCCCCTTACCTTTTAGGGATTATTTAAATTCTATTTTAAGGTTTATAGCTTTGAATTATCCCTTTTGTTCCCGTAATCCTATTCAGTTCTGGTAAAGCCGCTTCTAGCCTTTGCCTTGAGGCCTCAGGCCCTACGTAAATCCGCGTGAGTTTATTATTCACTGGTTTTGCAGGAACAGTATAAACTTGGTAACCAGACAACCTGAGTTGTGCGACTATCTCCTCAACTTTACTCGCATTGTTCAATGCGATGACTTGCACCACAAATGCTTTGCCTTGTGGCTGAGGTTTCGGCTCGGGCTTAGGTTCAGGTTTCGGTTGTGGCTTCGGCTCAACTTTAGGCTCAGGCTTCGGTTCTGGCTTTGTGGGTTCAACTACGCTTGGTGCCGGAGTTGTCGTCGATGGCCGTGTTTCAACCTGTTCGTTTTGCTGCTGCGTAATCGCTTCTGATAACATGGCTTCAGAAGCCCCTTCTGAAGAAGCTGTTGTTGTCGTACTTACAATAGGCGCTATTGCCTCAATGTCTTCTTCATCACCTGGTTTAGGGATAATAGGAATGGCCGCAAATTCATTTTCATTGTATTTCTTATCGCCATCAAGCAGAGCAGGAAGCACAATGACCCCCACTGCAACAAGCACAATGGCGCCAGCAAGTCGATTCTGAAATTTACTAGCCACCGGCACTATCCTTCTTGATTTTCCAATAACATCATAACGTGAGCGACGGTATGAAATGACCCGCACACCACAATCACATCTTGCTCATTAGCATCGACGCAAGCTTGCTGCCACGCTTTTTCTACGCTTTCAAACTGGTTAGCTGTGGGTAAATATTGACTAAGTTGGGCCACATCTGCTCCCCTAAACTCAGTTAATGGCGCAAGGTACCAGTCGGTGACTTGTTGTGATAAACACTCAAGCGTCCCTTTGATATCTTTATCGCCTAGCATCCCTACCACCGCGAGAATGCGACGGTTTTTAGTTTCCGGTAAGGCCGCTAATTTACTGACTAAGTACCCTGCGGCATGGGGGTTATGCGCTACATCCAATATCATTAACGGTTTTTCACCAATAATTTGGAAGCGCCCCGGTAATTGAGCAGATTTCAAACCTTGATGAATAGCGGACTCAGTCACTTTTTGGGCAATATCAGCATCAATTTCCAATAAGCAACTCACCACACCCAGCGCTGTTGCTGCGTTCGCTAAAGGTACATTGGGTAACGGTAAATCATGCCATTCACGCTGTGAACTTTTCCATGACCAGCTATTTGCTTGCTCACTGTATTGCCAATCCGTACCACGGCGAAATAGCTGTGTACCTAGCTGCTCAGCCACTTGGGCAATTGAAGCTGGCATGTCCGGTTCACCGACCACTCCATAGTGATTTTTGCGGAAAATACCGGCTTTTTCATAACCAATATGTTCACGGTCTGCACCTAACCAATCTGTATGGTCTAAGGCAATACTGGTGATCGCCGCAATATCCGCATCAACGACATTGGTCGCATCTAACCGACCGCCTAAACCGACTTCTAAAATCACAATGTCGAGTTTAGCTTGCTTAAATAATTGTAACGCCGCCAAGGTGCCGTATTCAAAATAGGTGAGCGAAATATCTGCACGTTGTGCTTCAATTGTGGCAAATGCTTCACAGAAATCAGACTCAGGGAGCTCTTGGCCTTGAATACGAACGCGTTCGGTATAACGAATAAGGTGCGGTGAACTGTAAACCCCAACTTTTAACCCAGATGCCATAAAAATAGACTCTAGCGTATGGCAAGTTGTCCCTTTTCCGTTGGTCCCAGTGACAGTGATAACTTTAGGTGCAGGTTGCGTTAGGTTCATTTTCCTAGCAACTTGACCAACTCGCTCCAACCCCATATCAATATTTTGACTATGTAAGTCGGTGAGATAAGAAAGCCAAGCCTCCAATGGAGACTTGGCATTAGGAATGATTAGATTACTCATCATCTTTTTTATGCTTTTCAGAATCCTTTTTTGGCTCTTGGGCATCAAGTTCATCAACGGCGTTAATGTCGATTTCAACCGTTTCCGCTACGACGATAGGCGTGTCATTAAAGCTTGGTTTATTGGTTAACATCGCTAACACTTCAGCTAAGCGATCACGCATCTCAGGGCGGCGAACTATCATATCAATCGCGCCTTTCTCAAGTAAGAATTCACTGCGTTGGAAACCTTGCGGTAACTTTTCGCGAACAGTTTGTTCGATAACACGTGGCCCTGCGAAACCAATTAATGCTTTCGGCTCTGCCACATTAATATCCCCTAACATCGCTAAACTTGCAGACACCCCACCCATGGTTGGGTCGGTCAATACAGAGATGTAAGGTAAACCACGTTCTTGCAATTTTGCCAAAGCTGCACTGGTTTTTGCCATCTGCATCAATGATAACAGCGCTTCTTGCATACGCGCACCGCCACTTGAAGAGAAACAAACCAACGGGCAGTTATCTTCCAGAGCTTGCTCCACTGCACGCACGAAACGCGCGCCAACAACAGAGGCCATTGAACCGCCCATAAAAGCGAACTCAAACGCCGCAGCCACCACAGGCATACCTTTCAACGTGCCTTTCATCACGATGATCGCGTCTTTTTCACCTGTTTCTTTTTGCGCAGCAGCAATACGGTCTTTATATTTTTTTGAATCTTTGAACTTAAGAATATCTTTTGGCTCAAGTTCACTGCCCAATTCCGTTGTTGAGTTTTCATCAAGGAAGGTTTCTAAGCGCTGACGTGCGTGAATTCGCATATGGTGGTCACATTTTGGACACACGGATAAATTACGCTCTAATTCAGCACCATATAATACTTGCCCGCAGCTATCGCATTTGGTCCAAACCCCTTCAGGGATATTGGCTTTGTGTGATTGGGTCAAGTTACCTTTCTTTAAAATTTTTTCAATCCAGCTCATTAATGGACCTTTTTGTCTGATTCACTCTGGTTATCACCAGTATGTAATTTTTTGCCATTAAACCACAATGATATCTCACTGTAGATAAAAACTTGTTAAACCACCTTACTAAACCGCTTAGTGGTTATCGATTTTTTGCGCTGCCGCACGCTTTTCTTTCGCAGCTATTCGACGATGACGAATAATTTCAACAACACCCGGAAGAATTGAAACAAAGATAATCGCGACTATCAGTAATTTCAAATTCTTTTGTACGAACGGTAATTCACCAAAGAAATAACCCGCATAAGTGAATAATAATACCCAAATAAACGCGCCCGTCACATTATAAAAAGCAAAGTGACGATAAGACATTTTCCCCATTCCTGCAACGAATGGTGCAAAAGTTCTGACTATCGGCACAAAGCGTGCCAGTATAATCGCTTTACCGCCATGTTTTTCATAAAAAGCATGAGTTTTATCTAAATAAACACGACGAAAAATCTTCGAGTCTGGATTTCTGAATAATTTCTCACCAAAAATACGCCCAATTGCGTAGTTTACAGCATCACCAATAATCGCTGCCGTAATCATTAAAGCGACCATTAAATGGACATTCAGGTCATTACTGTCTAATGACGAAATCGCACCCGCAACGAATAATAACGAATCTCCAGGTAAAAATGGTGTGACCACTAACCCTGTTTCACAAAATAGGATCAGAAATAGGATACCATAGACCCATGTACCATAATCTCTGACCAGTTCAGCAAGATGGACATCGATGTGTAAAATAAAGTCGATAATAAAAGTGATAAATTCCATAAAATCCTCATTGATAATAGCATCCATGCTATTTACAAAAATTATGAGATAAATAAAAATTCGCTTTACATCAGTTCATCTGCCAGAAAAAGCGGCCCCATCACATTCTGAGGCAACTCAAATTTCTCTGGGTAATCGACACTCACTAAATACAACCCTTCCGCTTTTGCGGTTGCAGCTGCCTTGGTACGGTCTTTTAACTCAAGAAGATGCGCCATCCAATCAATGTTTTGATTGCCACAACCAATCTCCAACAGACTTCCGACAATATTTCTCACCATATGGTGAACAAACGCATTGGCTTTGATATCTACCACCACATAATGACCGTGGCGACTGACATTCACATGCATCACATTACGCCATGGCGACTTTGACTGACACTGGACTGCTCTGAATGAGGTAAAATCACGTTCACCCAATAGCGCCTGTGCCGCTTCATGCATTCTTTTTTCATCGAGTGGATAATGAAAGTGCGTTACGCCACTCGATAAAATTGCTGGCCGATAACGGTGATTAAAAATCACGTAGCGATATCGACGCGCAGTTGCACTAAAGCGTGCATGAAACTCCTCGGCCACCGGTTTACACCAGCGGACAGCAATATCAGGGGGCAAATGCGTATTCGCCCCCATAGTCCAAGCCGCTTCTTTGCGGATGGCAGAGGTTTCGAAATGCACCACTTGCCCTGTAGCATGAACGCCTGCATCTGTGCGCCCTGCGCAAAACACGCTAATTGGCTCCGCTGCAATTTTTGACAAGGCTTCTTCTAAACAACCTTGAACACTTTTCACTTCTTGCTGACGCTGCCAACCAAAATAACGACTGCCGTTGTATTCAATACCTAATGCGATTCGATACAACTGTGTAGGCTCAGACATTAGTAAAACAGCTCCTGAGCCAGTTTTTCTGCTGTTTCTACCGCCATCAGTGCCCCACCGAAACGCACGTTATCAGCCACTGACCAAAATTGTAAAATTTCAGGTATGCCATAGTCATTACGTACACAACCAATGCTTAATTGGTCATTACCTGACGCTTCAGTCACCTGTGTAGGATAATCACCCTCTTCTGAGACCTGAATATCTTCAAAACGTTCAAGTTCTTCGTTCGCTTCTTCTGCACTCATTGGGCGCAAAGTTTCTAAATGAACGACTTGCGCATTCCCATAAAAAACAGGAGATTGAATAAAACTCACCGCCACTGGCAAGCCATCATCTTGCAGCACCTTACGCACTTGCTCAACCAAACGACGTTCGTGAACGACACTGCCTTCCATATCCGCCAATAATGGCAACATATTGAACGCTAATTGCTTACTAAAACGGCCTTCTTCTGCAGGAATACCATTCAATAAACGCGCACTTTGCCCTGCCAGCTCGTCTACGGCGGCTTTACCATAACTAGAAACCGACAACATATTTGTTAAGGTTATACGCCCCACCCCTGCGGCATCCACCAGCGGTTTAATTGCCGTTAATAATTGACTCACAGAGCTGTCCGCCAATGAAATAATATTACGGTTGCGGTAATCGGCTAAGACTTGCGGATTCACATTCGGGACAACCAGTGGCACATCCGGTTCTTGAGCAAATACGCCACTCGTATCGATGACAATGCACCCTTCTTGTGCCGCTAATTCGGCATATTGTAGGCTGACACCTTCATTGGCTGCAAAAAAGGCAATTTGTGCCTGTGACCAATCAAAGTCGGTCACATTTTCAACTTGAATACTTTTACCATTAAAGCGTACGCTCTCCCCTGCACTACGCTCACTGGCAAGTAAATATAATTCGCCGACTGGGAATTCTCTTTCTTGTAACAGTGAAATAATAGCTTCACCTACAGCACCGGTTGCGCCTAATACTGCAATATTCCAACCTTCAGTCATGGCTATTCCTCTAAAAAATAAAAAATTAAATAACACCAATTGGTGTTATTTAATCAGGTGTTCATTTTAACTAATCTATTTTGTGCAAACTAAACTTGCTGTAAAACCAAGCTCATTGAGTTTTGATGCCGTTTGTTCATCATCACAAATAATTTCAAGGGATGACCATTCACGACGCTCTTGATAATTTTTGCGCAGCTTATCAAATTCACCTTTTACCCCTGCAACGGCTCTTAACACTGCATCATCTCGGCGCACATCATACACGAGATGTACTAACCTTTTGAGCTGGTTTTGCGTTAATTTACCATTGAAAGTCAATTGATTGATATCTGGCTTAGGCAGTAATGATGAAAGAGAAACTTGTGACGATTTGCCGAGAAACTGGCAGTAAGCTTCATAAACTTGCGTCGTTCCTCGGGCTTTACCTTCTAGCGTATAGCCTGCAATATGCGGCGTGCCAATATCCACTAATGCTAAAAGTGCCGTATCTAAATCAGGCTCTGGCTCCCACACATCTAAGATAACGCTCAGTTTTTTTCCGCGGTTAAGCACGGATAATAAGGCTTTATTATCAACCACCTCACCCCGACTTGCGTTAATTAAAATGGTACCATCGCGCAATTTTTCTAAATGCGTTTCATCCATTAAATGGAAAGTTTTATATTCCCCTGACATATTCAGCGGAGTATGAAAGGTAATGACATCAGCGTGCTCAAGGATATCATCAAAAGAAACGAATGACTCGTCATCCCCCTTGGCTGCACGTGGCGGATCGCAGAGTAATGTTTTGACTCCCCAAGCCGATAACCTTGCAGCTAAACGCCCTCCGACATTACCGACACCTATGATCCCTACTGTTTTATCACGCAAATCAAAGTTATCACGTTCCGCTAGTAATAATAGTGAAGAAATAACATATTCAACAACCGCTATCGCATTACAACCCGGCGCTGATGAAAAACCAATATTTGCCGCCGATAACCACTCGGTATCAATATGGTCAAAACCGGCTGTCGCGGTTCCAACGAATTTAACTGGCGTATTACCAAGCAGTGATTCATTAACCTTAGTGATAGAACGCACCATTAATGCATCTGCATCAATTAATTCTTGTTCTGGTATAGGACGTCCCGGTACTGCTTTCACTTCACCAAGCTCGCTAAATAAAGTTTGAGCATATGGCATATTCTCATCGACTAAAATTTTCACGCTGTTGTCCCAATCAATAACTTTTTTGTATTGTGTCGTTATATAGATAAGTGGAACAATATTTTGCCACGGTTTAAGACAGATGCCTATGAGAGGTTGCCTTCTACGTCAAATTCTTTCGCTCGAAAACGGTCTGGTGTGACACCTGATATCTGCTGGAACATCGCAATAAAGGCGGATGCAGAGCTATACCCAACATCCAATGCGACTTCATGGACACTTTTCCCCTTTTCTAACCCGGCAACGGCATGTAAGTATCGCAAGCGTTGACGCCATTCACTAAACGACATACCTAATTCTTGCTGGCAGCGTCTTGATAACGTGCGTTCCGATGTATAATAGCGTTTTGCCCATTGTGCTAACGTCGTGTTATCGGCTGGGTCGCTTTGTAACTCTAATAAGATTGGGGCAAGAAATTTGTCTTTTGAAATAGGCAAATAAGTATCTTGGCAAGGGGACAATGGAAATTGGTCAATTAGCACATGAGCCAAACGTAAGTCTTGCTCTGTTTCAGGCTGAACAATACCGCGTTGGTACATATCCGTCATAATTGACTGAAATATAGGGCTAAGCTTAATCACACAAGGTCGCTGGGCAAGCACTTGGTTATATTCATGAGAAAAATCGATGATCCGAAATTTGACACTTTCTTTATTAAAGCTAGCATGGGGAATGTTCGCTGGGATCCAAATGCAAAACTCTGGCGGCGCTAGATAATGTTGACCAGCCACCTCCATTTCCATAATGCCACAGACCACATACAGCATTTGCCCAAAAGGGTGTGAATGGGATTTATACTCAGTGAGAGCCGCGGTTTGCTCGTGCCGAAAAGCCACCAATTCAGGCTCTGCGATATTACATTCACTGATTTGCCAAATGTCTGATTTTAAGTTTTCCATGGTTCCTGTCTGAAAAGCGTTATCGGTTGTCTGGTTATCAGTATATATAAAAAATCGGACAGATGTATACTAGCGCCCATTCAATATGGGAGAATGTTTTAATGAAGAATCTTCTTTTTCCGCTGATTGCGGTTTTATTATGGTCAATTAATGCCATTGTTAACAAAGCGGCATCCACTGCCATTGACCCTGCGGCAATCTCATTTTACCGTTGGGCGTTGGCATTTCTTGTCATGACTCCTTTCGTATTACGTTCGGTGCTCCGAAACTTTAAAACGGTTATGAAACATTGGTGGCAACTCGCCATTTTAGGCGCGCTAGGGATGATGCTATACCAAAGTTTAGCTTATTATGCGGCTCACAGTGTAAGTGCGACCTTTATGGGAATCATGAATTCAATGATCCCATTACTAACAGTAATTATTAGTATCTTTGTGCTGCGCGTTATTCCTACTGTGGGGATTGTATTAGGCTCAATTCTTTCATTATGTGGATTAGTCTGGTTAGTGAGTCAAGGAAGCCCAAGTGCGTTATTTTCTCAAGGCTTAGGTCAAGGGGAAGCCATGATGTTGGTTGCGTCCGCTGCATACGCCCTGTACGGTGTTCTGACTAAGCGTTGGTCAATCCAATTATCTAGCTGGGACTCGCTGTACGTTCAGGTTTTCTTTGGCGTTATCATGCTACTCCCTAATTTCTTGCTAGCTGAAGATGTCTCTCTGAACAGCCAAAATATCGGTTTAGTGGTATTTGCGGGGATTGCCGCCTCCATTGTTGCTCCGGCATTGTGGATCCAAGGTGTTATGCGCCTTGGTGCGAATACAACCTCTATTTTTATGAACCTAGCTCCCGTTTTCACTGCCATTATCGCTATTTTCGCCTTGGGTGAAGAACTTAAAAGCTACCATTTAATCGGTGGTGGTGTGGTATTACTCGGGGTAATGTTAGCGCAACAATTGCGTACACCACTGACAGAATTATTCCGCCGTGAAAAAAAGGTGGTTCAAGAAGATTCTTGCCAGTAGAATAGAATTACAAAAGCAATAAATGCAATGTCGTCACTCATATGCCCCACTTTGTGGGGCTATGTTTGAAATCCTCGCCATTTCTTCGTTTATTTCCCCTTAATATTCCTCACCATTAATACTTTGTGACATTTTAAAATCACTCAATTCATCTTTAATTCGCCCACCATTGATATGATTTATCGAATTACCGTTTTTCAGATAGAGGATAATCCGATTGAATCTTCTGGAATTCCAATTAGACTTAAGCAAAATTAAATACCCCTTTAGGAGTATTAACTCCACTCAATAAGCCGTGATAATGCGATAAACCTAAATGGATCGTGGCAAGTAACCACCATAATAAGGAATGACAATGACTAAGCCGTTCAAAGTTGGGTTGTTCATATTGATAATAATTGCTGTAGCCATTGGCATTTATTTCGTCAATACCACCAACTCATCTTCTCCCTCACAATTAGGCTACGACTTATATCAACAAGGTGAATCTCAAGCTGCATTTGAACAATTCCAAAAAAACGCAGATAAAGACTCACAATCCGCTTTTGCCTTAGCCATGATGTATAAAGACGGTATTGGCACAAAAGCCGATGATGTGGCAGCCCAAAACTGGCTAATTAAAGCGGCGGAAGCTAACAATAAAAATGCGTTATATAACCTTGGCTTTTTCCGTTATAAACACCTAATAGAAGACACTTCAACTGATGAAAATGGTTTAACTTCTTTAACTAAAGCCGCTGATCTAGGTGTTAAAGAAGCACAAGAAATGGTTGGGGGTATTTATTTAGCTGATAAATACGAACAAGTTCCACAAAATATCGAACTTTCTCGCCAATATTTTACTTTGGCTTCTGAACAAGGTTCAAAACTGGCAAAATTTGCTTTGGGCTATATCGCTCATGACTTTGAAAATGACAGTAAGAAAGCCGTTGAAATATTAACACCGCTTATCAGCAACGACTTTCCCTTACCCGCGATGTTACTCGCGTCGATATATGAAAAAGGTGGTAACGGCGTACCACCAAATCCGCTGTTAGCCAAAAAATATGAACGGCTCTCTTTTTCATCTGCATTAGAATACATTTCTGACGCAAGTGAATTAGAGCCAGGGGCTTTATCATTGTATGGTTCACAAACAGAAGAAGAAAAACAAAAAGTCATCACTAATTTAGAAGAACGGGCGAGCCGTGGTGATGAGAACGCCATCTATGCTTTGTACCAAAAATATATGACTGGCGATGGCGTGCGGAGAAATAAAAACCGTGCGATGGTTTACCTGCGACCGCTTGTGGAAGCTAAACACCCTAAGGCATTATATTTAAATTACAAAGCTGACACCGACCGTATTCAGGATTTAACTGATGCCGCTGATGGCCAATACCCTCCCGCGATGTATCAAGCCTATAACGTGTATTCTGGCCGTACATTTAGCGATGTTAAGCGAAATGACGCTTTAGCTGAAAAATATCTCACCGCTGCCGCAGATCTTGGCGACTTAAACGCACTTGTTATCATCAACGAGAGAGCAATCTCCAGTTACGATTTTCCAAACAAAAAACTGAGTGGTATTGTCGCCAAATACACTCCTATTTTAATGGAAAAATACCCGAACTCCGCAGATGCTTTAGTGGTAGCAAGTGAAGTTTATAGTGCTAAAGGTAGCCCATTATTTTCGCCAGAAAAAGCCTTCGCTGCTTTAGAAAAAGCAAATCGCATAGACCCCACTTATGATGCTCAGATGCAATTAGCGCGTTATTATATTAATGCTTTTGGTACTAAGCAGGATGTGCAGAAAGCCGCTAAATTACTCATCGACAACCTTAATGAAAACGATTACCCATCAACAGCCGATCGCTTATTAGTTCAAGTATATTATCGCTATGATATTAAAGCACTTATCGATGAAAAAACGATTGTCGATATCCTCAAAAACGATGTCATTAAACGCGAAAATTACGCCTTAGCTTATTTGTATGCTGACTATTTACTAAAAGAAGATGCAGAGAAAAATAGTGATCAGGCCTTTGATTTATATGAAAAATCAATCAAACAAAATTATAATAGCCAGGTTTATTATGCTGCTGCATTATTAAAATACCGGCCAACAGAAACCAATAAAATAGCTAACCTGATAGTCAATGTGCTCCATTCACCTCAAGCACAAGCCGAATTACTTCCAAGTCAGTTACAAATCGCTAAAGATATTTTATTAAAAACAGGTTTAAATCGCGCTGACACAAAAGCGTTATTAGTCAAAATGGCTTTATATGAAAACCATACTGAGGCTCAGAAATTAATTGAACCACTGATTAATAAAGATGCTGATATCACCTATTTATATGGGATAAACAAGCTCACTCAATTAACTAATATTGATACCTTAAGTGATGCTGAAATAAAACCATTGTACGATTATATTTTAAAAGCTGCAGAATTGGGTAGTGCATCTGCTTATTTATATATTGCGCAAAACCTTGATGGCGTTACTTATCACAATGATAAGGCGTATTACAAATCTCGCTTCCAGCAAATTACTGGGCTTACCGCAAAAGATTTAGTTCCTCAATATAAAAAATGTGCGGCACTCAAAAATAACCGCTGCTTATATGAATTAGGGGAAATATATCAAGAAGGTAACTACGGCGAAGATGCCAATTATGATACCGCCCTTTTCTATTACAATCAGATTTCTGACCCTGATTTTAGCTTTTTAAAATCACGTAAAAGAGAAATTGAAAAAGCCAAAGCTTCATTTGCCAATATTCAACTAAAAGCGAAACAGAATGACCCTGATGCGTTACGTACGCTCGCCAATGCTTACAAATATGGTAATTATGGGCAAAAAGTCGACCAGAAAAAGTGGCTTGAATATTTAGAGAAAAGTGCAAAATTCAATCAAGAAAGTGCACTTGAAGAACTCATTGATTATTACCAACAGGATCAATATCTCAATGCAAATAAAGCAAAAATCCTAGGTTATTACGACCAATTAGCAGCGATTGGCAGTAAAGACTATACCCGTAAACTGGCACATCAGTATTTAAATGGCAGCCAGCTTGTTGAGCCTAATCGACAAAAAGCACGTGAGTATTACCTTAAAGCAGGAAGCTGGGGCAATGAATTCATCAAATATATGGATGATTATGACATTGGCATGAAAATGCTCAATGAAAGTCCTTCAGCAAAATACAAAGTGGGTCGAGCTTATTTCTATGGCCAAGGTGTCAAAGAAGATCGCCTTGAAGCGGCTAAATACCTGAAACAAGCTAGTGATGAAGGTAATGACCACGCAATCGCTCTCTATAGTGAGATGCGATATATGGGCGTGCTAAATGAAGAAAAAAACGCTTGGGTAATGGAACCTGACTGGGATGAGGCCATTGTTTATTTACGCAAACATTCTAATCCCAAACGGGTTGATGATTATATTGAAGTCTATGAAACTCTCGTTGTTCCTGCCCAAAAAGGCGATACCTCCGCTTATATTAAACTCGGGGATTGGTATAGTTCACGCGGCCGAAATCTCGCGGCGCAAGATTGGTATAAGAAAAGTATCAATGCTGGCAATTTAGCCGCTTATCAACCGCTTGATTCCGTGACTGAAGATAGCCAAGCAAAACGTCAAAATTATATCGATGGCACAGCGAAAGGTGACCTATTTTCTAAAGTTCAATTAGCCCAAACTTATTTATATGATAGCGAAATTGTTTCTGGCTCTCCTGAATATGATTTAGCCATTCAATATCTACAAGAAGGTATGAAATCAACCGATGAGAAGCTTTCTAATAATGCCTTCAATGCACTGGTTGATTTGTATCGAGATGGAATTAAAGATAAAAAAAGAGAGCTTAATCGCCCTAAAGACGAACAAAAATATTTAGCACTGCTTCTAAGTGAAGAAAACACTCGTACCAAAGCTTTAATTAATCTGTATTACTATTACGTAAATAGTGATAACGCTAAAGCCTTAACTTATTTACAACAAGCTTACGATAAAGGTGATTTAGCCGCAACGGAGAAACTCTATCAAATCTACTATCCTGGCCAATATTGTGGAAACAGCGATAATGTGGATATGGATAAAGCAAGCCGGTATTTGAAGGAATGGATTGAAAAAAGCAATTTCCAGAAAAATACTGACAAACACTATATTCATTATCCAGAAAGTCTTTCCAAAGAGATGGGAACCCTCTATTTAAAAGGCGATTGTGATATTGATAAAAATATTAACAAAGCCATCGAATGGTATCAAATTTCGTTAAATTACCACCCAACTCACGCACTTGATGCAATTTATCAGGCTTATGTAGAAAAAGGCGATGCCAAGCAAGCCTATTACTATGCATTACAACTTGATAAAAAACCAAGTTCTATTGAGCTAATGGATACACTTTCAGCCCAAGATAAACAAGCAATTGAAAAACAAGTTGCCGATGAAAAAGCCTATGAGAAATATGGTCGTTTCGCCGAGCAAATTGAAAAGCAGCGCATCGAAGCTGAGGCAGGCGACAAAATGTCAGCCTTCTCATTAGGTATCGCTTATGCACGTGGTGAACGAGTGCCTGAAGATACCCAAAAGATGATCTATTATTATGAATTAGCAGGGAAAAATGGCTATCCTCGCGCTTATAATATTTTAGGTAATCTTTATCGTAAAGATAATGAGCGCGGCATAGAAAAAGACTTCCCGAAAGCGCTTTATTATTTTGATTTAGGCGCACAACAAAATGACAGTAACACCGCTCATTTAGCCGGGGATATGCTCTATTTTGGCCAAGGTGTGCCAAAAGATTATGTCCGCGCAGCAAAATATTACGATATGACAGACCTCGAACAAGGTACTCACCATGCGGTGGCAAAATACAAACTTGCTTATATGTATTATAACGGCTGGGTCGGTACCAAAAGTAAAGACGATATCCAAAAAGCCCATGATTACCTTGAACTTGGCGCAAAATACCAAGACAAAGACTCAATCAACGCACTAAAAGAGTGGGATTTTAGTCTAATTAACCAATAATTGAATTATAAAGGCGCTAACTTTCTTTAGCGCCTTAACCTATCTACAATTATCATTTTTATATCTAAATAAAACAATATCATTCCCTCCACTTATGAGATTGCTAAAAATTTCATTGCTAATAATTTAAATTATACTAATCGCATTTTTATATAAAATAAAAATTAGTCTACTTCTTATTGTTAGATTATATTTTATTGGCATCTGTATATATGCAAATTTCAATAACCATTAACACGGAGTGTTTACTATGAGTTCTACATTTAATAAAAATCAGATATCGCTGGCAAATATAGATAGTAAAAATATATTTAAGGAAATAGACTATTCAACAATCTTATCAGTTAGTAAAAAACCACCGACAAATACCATTTACTTAGAAAAGACATATCAAAGTGTTAGCGATAATCTAGACAAAAATAGTACAGCCATTTGTCATTTACTTGCTAAAATTGATAAATTAAAACATAAATTTAAGATAGAAGGATCTGATGAATTGTCTGATTTAAATCAGATTGAATCTATGCTTCACGAACAAGACAAAAATCAAGAAAAAAATTTCGAAAAATTACAAGAATTACATAGTAAACATACAAATAAGCAAGGCTATTATACGATCCCTGAAAATTCAGAATCTATTCTTTTCAATAAATCCAATTTAGTTAATGAATATAACGCTGATTTATTCAGTTTTATGCTTGGTTTACGACATAATAAGAAAGGCCATTTTGTTTCACCTAGTGTAATTTTATATCAAAAAAACCCTATTATTCTAAACACGATAAGAGTCGATCTTAATAAAATTAACGAAGGCCTTAAGAATAGTTATGATTTATCCCAAGAATACCTATATAAAACAGTCGAGAATATGAAGATTAGAGTTAATCATATGCAAAGAACATTAGGATTAGATTCAAATATAACCAATTTATACATAAATGCTAAGAAAAGTCAAAATAATATAGAACAGCTACTAAGAGAACTTAACAGCAATAGCTTAATGCATTTCAACAGCAATAATACCGTCGATGGCTTAATGAAACACACGACAGAGTTAAATACTCAATATACAAAAATTAAAGATTTGCATAACGTTTTTGACCAAATAAAAAGTTCTGAATACTTAGATGGCATTCATATCCTATTTAAACAATATAAAGACACTCAAATTAACTATCAGGAGAGCGACTACCAAAACAATAAAGAATTTAAATTATTAACTGAATTAAACCTGTCAATTAAATACTTAAAAAACTTAAAAACCAATATTAAAGAAAAATTTAAAAACCACAAAGTATCAGCTTTTGACTTGTTCAAACTTGACTACAATAAGCAAGAAAAATATCAAAAAAATATTGATGAAAAGTTAGAAGAATTATTCAATAAAATTGAGTCACGTATCAACATAGAAATAAAAAAAGAAGCAGGTTTATATTACAACCAGTCCACATATTCAATCAATAGATCCCAGCTAGAAAAAGACATATTAAATTTAAAAGAAAGTTTAGCTAGTTATATTATTGAGAGCAGGATATTGACTCATGAGAAGGAAACTCATAATTTTATTGAAGAATTAACAACTCAGTTTCATGATGAATTGCTTAGAGCAAAAACACTCGAGAAGTTTGTTAATTTAGAATTAAACAATCACCTTCACCAATTTAATCCTCCAAGTAAAATAGTCTCTTATACTAATAACTTTGGTGATAAAAAAAATAACATATATATGCTAGCAGTAGAAAAAAAACTATTAAAAAATGAATTAAATAATTTAATTTCTAACATTCATATAAAGATCCCTTTAAAATCAACTTCGTCTGCTGTTGGTGAAGATGCATATTATCAAACAGTTAAAGGAAAAATGTATACATTATTAGACTTAACTGAACAGTTAGGGAGTTTAACTAAAATGTACAGTTCAAAAGAACACTCAGAGATACTAGAATATATCAATGATATTCATTCTTTAGAAAAACAAATTGTCCAGACAGAAAAAGAGATTTCTCAATATATTTATACTCATTCAGAAAATAAAGACAAAAAATCAATTTCTTCAGAAATAACACCATTAATTATTGAAATCATGAATAAAAAATCAAAAATAATGTCAATTGAAACTCGCATTAACGAGGGAGCTGATGAAGTCAATTTCACTGATGGTAATGGAAATAATAAAGACTTTGAATCCTTATTATCATCTATCATGGCTGAATTTCCACAAGACACAATAATTAGCAGCGATGTATACGACCAACCATTGCATAACAAATCAATACCTGTATTTATCCCATTACGGGATTAACACGTATTTTTATTTTCACTAGATTTGTATTTTACTATTATTGAAACCACCTACTGAATTAGGTGGTTTCTGTTATCATGGCGCTTGGCTGGCTTTAAATGCGATTCTAACCAATAATCCATTAAGTAATTTACTTTTTAATAATTGAGGTTCAGAACCATGATAGCTAGCAATATTTCAAATGATATCAACAATACTTCCATACCAAATAAAAATTAGTCACCTCATTTTAAGTAGGTTATATTAATTAACTACGACCACAGTAATGAAACATTTAAAAATTATTAACATGGAGTGTTTACTATGATTTCAAATTTAACCCTAAATACGAACCAAGAGTTACAACAAAGTGAAAACAATATCAATATATCTGAGGTTTTACGTGAGAAAGAATATCTAATCGCAGTAAGAGATGACTTTATTTCTAACGTATATAATTATGTCCCATTAAAATCTGTCACATCTAATGTCAGCGAGGAAACCTATTGTCAAACGATTAAAGATGCATTGCTAGATATCACTAATCAACGCTTACAATTAAACAAAATACAAAAATTGAAATCAGAATCTGTTGATACTACATATTTACAAGAAGAAAAACTTGCTAGTGCAAAAAATGATCTAGTGACATACATTCAAGAGCACTCAGAAAATAAAGATTCAAATTTGATTTCCCAAGACATATCGGCTTTGCTTGATGAAATATACAACACAAATTTAAAAATAGAATCAATCGAGACATTTATTAATGAAGTAAAAAATGACACAGCACTAGCTATAGCTAATATATTTCTTAATGAAGACAATAAGTTAGATTCAGAATCATTATTATCATCCTCAATAGCAAGCCTCGAACAAAACACAATAACCTGTGATTTTAAACACGAACCTTCAAATAACACGCTATCGCAGATATTAATATCAATGTGAAACTAAACGTATCTAGCTTTTACTGCGTTTAGACTTTGTCACCAGAGAAACGCCTTAGTAAGGGCGTTTTTCTTACCACGGCGCTTGGCTAGCTTTAAATGCGATTCTAACCAATAATCCATTAAGTAATTTACCTTTTAATAATTGAGGTTCAGAACCATGATAGCTAGCAATATCTTTCACAAGCGCCAGCCCAAGGCCAGCGCCTTCCTTACCTAACGCATTATTTAAACGAGTAAAGGCTTCCATAGAACGGTTAATTTTCGCATCTGGGATCCCAGGACCAGAGTCTTCAACCTCTAAGACCCAATGAAGATGGTCATCACTGCTGACCACTCGAACGGTGACCACCCCATTTGCAGGCGTGTATTTAATCGCATTATCAATTAAATTTGCACACATCTCAGCTAATAAGATAGGCTCGCCTTTAATCCATGCCGTTTCCGCACCTTCATAACCTAAGTCAATATTTTGGCTTTCAGCTTGAGATAGCCGAGTAAAACACGCTTGGTGAACAATTTCCACTAGATTTATGGCTCGATACTGCGTAATCGATTCTTTTTCATGGGCTTTTAACCGCGATAGCTGCAAAAGCCTATCCGTCAAAATGATCGTATCATCGAGAGTTTTATCAATAGCTTGTAAACTTTGTTGCCGTTGACTTTCGTCTGCACTATTAATGGCAACCGAAACTTGGGTTTTTAGTACGGTTAAAGGTGTTTTTAATTGGTGAGATGCATCTGCACTAAAGCGTTCTTGTCGTCTAACCATCCGCTTTAGGCGAGAAATATAACGGTTTAATGCATCAATTAATGGCGATAAATCCGACCACGGCAGTAAATCTGGCAAGGGTGTTAAATCATTGGCAGAACGGCCTAACATTAAGTGAGATAATCTTTTCAACGGTGCCAGCAGCTTACTAAGTAGAATATAGGCAAGCACCATGGTTAAAAGTACCACTGTACCTTGGCTCATCAAGGCAGAAATTAATAATTGATTAGCGAGATCTTGCCGCGAATAGACCGTTTCCGCAACACGAATTTCAACCATCCCAGTGATGCCACCTTCATTAATCGGTTGATAAAACGCAGCAATACGAATAGGTAAACCTTTATACTGTGCATCATAAAAATAAACTAGCGCAGTATAGTGCTGTGAACGCATCCAATAAGGGGGAATTGGCGGTAAGTCGTCATAACCAGAGATAGTTTCACCGTCAGGAGAGATAACTTGATAAAAAATTCGGTCATTATTATTTAGTTCGAAACTATCGAGCACCACATAAGGCACATTCACCGAGAGATGCCCATCTACCACTTGTAAGCGTTCTGCAACTGTTCGAGCTGAAGCTAGTAACGTTCGATCATAGGCTAAATTTGCAGCATTTTTTGCACTGTAATAGTGGGTATAAACCGAAAAACTCCCCAACAAAATGAGGGGGATACCGAAAAAGAGCAGTAACTGATGAAAGAGAGAGCGTGGATGAGCGACTAATTTCATACACTACACTGCTCTAATCGGTATCCCAATCCGCGTAAGGTATTGATGTTAACATCCGAACCGGCAAGTTTTTTTCTTACACGGTGAACATATAACTCAATACTTTGTAAATTGGCTTCATCTGACAGCGAAAATACCTGTTCAAATAATTGCATTTTAGAAACAGGTCGACCTCGTCGATGAAATAGGGTGTTTAACACCGCATATTCCCTTGGTGTTAAGCCTAGCGGCTCTTCGCCTAATAAAAAATAACCGTCCTCATGGTAACTAAGTAAACCAAACTGTTGTGACTCATTAACTTGCCCTTGGCTACGCCGTAATAAAGCACGAAGACGCGCTTCTAATTCCGCAATATCAAAAGGTTTCGTCAGGTAGTCATCAGCCCCTGCATTTAACCCTTGTACACGGTCGGCTACGTCGGAATTCGCCGTTAGTAACAAGACGGGGGTTTCTTGATGCCGTTTGCGCATTTGCGCCAATACCTCAAGCCCACTCATTCTCGGAAGTGATACATCTAACACGACTAATTCATAGCGTTCAGTTTGTAATAGCTGGTCTGCTATCGCACCATCACTAGCAAGGTCAACCGCAAACCCAGATGACGATAAGGCCTTCTGTAACCATAATGACAACTCGTCATGATCTTCAACCAATAAAATTCTCATTCCGCATACTCATTATAATTATTTATCAGTATACGTTGGCATTCCATTGAATGAATGGAAAGCAAATGTGCACATTTTTACTGTGTCCATCACAACTATTGCTAACAAACACTATTAACGTGATTAATTTAACATTAAATTAACATAACAAAAAAGTAAAAATACAAAACAATCTGATATATATCACATAAAAATAATAATATTTGTTAATGAAAGGTAAATGAAAGCTTCATCGGGCGATGATGCCATACCAGCACAACAAGCAGTAATAATATATACCTCTAATTATTGTCTTAGTAAGGAAAAATAATGAAAAAATTCACCCAGACGGCCTTAGCAACAGCAATATTTTTAGTTGGCATCAATCAAGCAAACGCCCTACCCGAACGTACCGAATGTATTGCCCCCGCCAAACCCGGAGGTGGTTTTGATTTAACCTGTAAATTAGTACAAGTGTCTCTTCTGGAAACCAAAGAAATTGAAAAACCAATGCGAGTGACCTACATGCCAGGCGGTATTGGTGCCGTTGCTTATAACGCCATTGTCGCACAACGTCCTGCAGAACCCGGCACCATTGTTGCTTTCTCAGGAGGTTCCTTACTCAATCTCGCACAGGGAAAATTTGGTCGTTATAACGAAAACGATGTTCGCTGGCTCGCCAGTGTGGGAAGCGACTACGGTATGATAGCCGTACGTGCCGACTCACCTTATAAAACCCTGAAAGATTTAATGGATACCTTCAAAAAAGATCCTAACAGCATCGTATTTGGTGCGGGAGGGTCTATTGGCAGCCAAGATTGGATGAAAACGGCCTTATTAGCCAAAGCCATTGATATCGACCCACGAAAAATGCGTTATGTGGCCTTTGAAGGCGGCGGTGAAACCTTAACTGCATTACTGGGCAACCATATTCAAGTCCTTTCAGGGGATATCAGTGAAATGACGCCATATATCAATGAAGGTAAAATTCGTATCCTTGCTGTCTACTCAGACAAACGCCTTGGGGATGGTTTATCAGATATCCCAACAGCAAAAGAACAAGGGTATGACATTGTTTGGCCAATCATTCGTGGTTTCTATATGGGGCCGAAAGTCTCCGATGCTGACTATAACCAATGGGTCGAAGCCTTCCAAAAATTACAACAAACCGACGAATTCAAAAAACAACGTGAACTGCGTGGTTTATTTGAATACAACTTAACCGGGCAAGAACTCGATAGCTATGTCAAAAAAGAAATCGAGCAATATCGTGAACAAGCCCGTGCCTTCGGTTTAGCCAAATAACGGAGTGAACGATGAGCCAACGCATATTTGCCATAGTTTGGCTAATACTGTGTGCTATCGGAATTTATATTGGTTGGGGGATCCAAAGTGAATTTAGTTATGAACCACTGGGCCCCCGCCCTTTTCCGGTTGTCATACTCTCCTTAATGGCGCTTTGTGCCCTTGCCTTATTATTTGGCAAGCAAGAAGCCGTTGAGTGGCCAAAACCCTATGTATTACGTCGTTTAGTTTTATTAGTTGTTGCACTTGTTATTTATGCATGGGCCTTTGAATGGTTAGGGTTCCCGATTGCAACCAGCTTACTCACCATCAGTATCGCCCTGCTATTTGGTGCGACACCTATCGCCGCGATTATTTCGGGCCCGGTCTTAGGTATCTTTTTGTTCTATGCCTTTGATAAATGGCTAGATGTAACCTTGCCTATTGGCAGCCTGCTAAGTTAAGGAGCGAAATCATGGAAACTTGGATGTATCTATCGCAAGGTTTCGAGGTCGCACTAGTTCCTCAAAATATCTTGATCGCCTTAATTGGCTGTTTTATCGGTACAATCGTGGGTATGCTTCCCGGCCTTGGCCCAATTAATGGTGTCGCTATTTTGTTACCATTGGCCTTTGCCCTGAAATTACCCGCCGAGTCCGCATTAATCTTACTCGCCACGGTTTATTTAGGCTGTGAATATGGCGGACGCATATCATCAATCTTACTTAATGTCCCCGGCGATGCCGCAGCAATCATGACCACGCTAGATGGTTATCCTATGGCAAAACAGGGAAAAGGTGGCGTTGCGCTCTCTATTTCCGCGGTCAGTTCATTTATTGGTTCAACGATTGCAATTGTAGGGATAATACTATTCGCTCCTTTGCTTGCCCAATGGTCACTCGCCTTTGGTCCTGCCGAATATTTTGCCTTAATGGTTTTTGCCATTGCCTGCTTAGGTAGCATGATGAGCCAAAACCCAATCAAATCACTATTGGCTGCATTAATTGGTTTATCACTCGCCACTGTGGGAGTGGATGCCAACTCTGGGGAATACCGCTTTACCTTTGATAGCGTACATTTATCGGATGGCGTGCAATTTATCGTCGTGGTTATTGGTTTATTTTCTGTTAGTGAAATTTTATTGATGCTCGAAGGCACTGCCACAGGCCAAGGGCTGATCCGTAAAACTGGTAGAATGCTATTTAACCGTAAAGAGGCCAAAGCTTGCGCAGGCCCTGCATTACGCTCTTCATTTATTGGTTTCTTTGTTGGGGTATTACCGGGAGCGGGAGCTACCATTGCCAGCGCCATCACTTATATGACGGAAAAGAAAATCAGTGGTGAAAAAGGCGATTTCGGTAATGGCGATGTCCGAGGGGTAGCCGCGCCTGAAGCCGCCAATAATGCCTCTGCGTGTGGGTCATTTATTCCTATGTTAACTCTTGGCGTTCCGGGCTCGGGAACAACAGCAGTAATGATGGGTGCCCTAACGCTCTATAATATCACCCCAGGCCCTGGTATGTTTACAGAGCAACCGGATATTGTGTGGGGGTTAATTGCAGCTCTGTTGATTGCTAACGTGGTTTTGCTCATCATGAATATTCCGTTAATTGGCTTATTCACGCGTATGCTAACCGTTCCGTTATGGTTTTTAGTCCCTGCTATTGCTTGCATTTCTGCTGTCGGGGTATATGCCGTTCATAGTACGACGTTTGATTTGTTACTCATGATGGGGCTAGGCGTATTTGGGTTTATATTACGCAAAATGAACTTCCCACTTTCACCATTAATTTTAGGGTTTGTACTGGGTGAAATGTTAGAACAAAATTTACGCCGTTCATTATCCATCAGTAATGGTAATTTCGATATTCTTTGGAGCAGTACGATTTCCCAAAGTTTATTAATTCTAGCGGTATTAGTGCTAATTTTGCCACCAATTATAAAGCGTATTCGTAAACGTAAACAACCCACTGTCTTATCGTAATTAAGTGTTCATATAATCTCTGTAAAACTTTGCCCCAGTGTGATTTTGGGGCATTTTTTTATTAATCAGTAGAAAATTTTATATAACGAAGTAAAACCACATTGTTATCATGAGCTCCTTCACCATAATAGACATTCTTTGATGGTGAACTAATGGTAGTACTTGGCCGTTTTGGTGCATTTCTATGTAGTGGAAATGGATTTTCAATATTATGTATTTTGCTAATCAATCTACTAAATTTACTGCGGATATAACGAGATAATGCCGCACCTAAAATTTTAAAGTCCTGTTTCCAAATAGCCGTATGAAACCTTGTTACACTCATATGATTTCCTCTAATCAACTAAACATTGAGTCAATATCATGTCACTATTTTAGGCAGAAAAATTTAATAAAATGACGAATACTCATTCAATCATTAATAAACCACGGATTCAGATAATGACGATGTATTGAATAACCTCAATCAATTATCTTAGCCATCTCATTTATTAAAACATAAAACACAATGTTCGATAGATTACTTTTTGTCCTTTTTAATATCCAGCCAAAACCGTTAGCATATACTCGCACTATTGATGTCCATGGTGACTGTTACACTATCCATAGTCAGAAACCTGTCACTATCACGGAAAAAGACAGTGGTTATATCCAAATAAAAGCATTGGGTAAAATGCATATTTTTTGTGGGGAAATGTTGCTTATCAGCGTAAAGAAAAATACCACGCTGGTGACTATTGGCTGGGCGAAAGATAAAAGCCAAATATTTGAAGTGCGTAAAAATGTGAAAGAAACTGCATATCGAGTGAATTCAAATAATTCGAGTTCAAGCTACACGCCCCCTTATTATGACAGTTCATCCAGTGATAATAATCACCGCTCAAGCAACCATTATTGTTCTAATGATAATTCAAGTTCAGATTGCTCATCGTCCGATTCAGGAGGCGGGGACGGCGGAAGTGGTGATTAAAAAAAACGAGAACCGAAGTTCTCGCTTATTTAATACGTTAGCCTAATACAAATTATGCTTTGTATTTGCTCATCACTAATGTGGCATTAGTTCCACCGAAACCAAAACTGTTAGACATGACTGTTTCCAGCGCTTGTTCGGTTGGTTTAGTCACGATATTCAAGCCAGCAGCTTTCTCATCTAGGTTTTCGACGTTAATGCTTGGCGCAATAAAGCCGTGTTCTAACATCAGTAAGCTATAAATTGCTTCGTGAACACCCGCAGCACCTAATGAGTGACCACTCATTGCTTTCGTTGCTGAAATTGCTGGAGAGTTGCTACCAAATACTTCTTGGATAGCTTCTAACTCTTTGGTGTCACCTACTGGTGTTGACGTACCGTGAGTATTGATATAATCAATTTTATCAACGCCTTGCATCGCCATTTGCATACAGCGCACCGCACCTTCTCCTGATGGAGCAACCATGTCTGCGCCATCTGAGGTCGCACCATAGCCCACAATTTCAGCGTAGATATGTGCACCACGCGCTAACGCATGCTCTAATTCCTCAACAACGACGATACCGCCGCCACCTGCAATAACGAAACCATCACGGTCTTTATCGTAAGTTCTTGATGCTTTGTCTGGCGTCTCATTGTATTTAGTCGACAATGCGCCCATTGCGTCAAACTCACAGGTCATTTCCCAGCTCAGTTCTTCACCGCCACCAGCAAAAACCACATCCTGTTTGCCTAATTGAATTAACTCAACCGCATGGCCAATACAGTGCGCTGATGTTGAACAAGCAGAACTGATGGAGTAGTTCACACCTTTGATTTTAAATGGCGTTGCTAAACAAGCAGAAATACCCGATGCCATTGCACGAGTCACCATGTATGGGCCCACACCACGCAAACCTTTAGCACGCATACCGTCAGAACCAGCAACTTGGTTGCGTGGAGAACCACCACCAGAGCCAACAACGATACCTGTACGTAAATTTGAAACTTGTTCTTCTGTTAAACCTGAATCCGCAATCGCTTGTTCCATTGATAAATAAGCATAGGCGGAGCAATCACTCATAAAACGGAAAATTTTGCGGTCGATTAAATCTTTTGGGTCTAAATTTTTAACATTACCCCAGACATGGCTACGCAGCCCTGCCTCTTTGAATTCTTCTGAGAAAGTGATCCCGGAACGACCTTCCTTCAGAGAAGCCAGTACTTCTTCCTGGTTATTACCAAGGCTGGAAACAATACCTAGACCAGTGATGACTGCACGCTTCATTCGTTACCTCATGTCTATAATTATATGATTGCGGGATTACAGGTTGTCACTTTAGCTTACACTTGTACGCTGAACAAGTCCGATCAGGGTAAATATTTGTATTTTTTTCTTTATGACGCCAATAAGACTTTTTTATGACGGTAGCCTTACACCCATATCAGCGGTAAAATTTAGGTATTAAATAAAGAATGTAGGCTTATTGTGAAAAAGAACGCTGTACAAACCGCACGCCTAAGTTGGAATGACGAAGGCACACCCATGTCTGAACAGTTTGCAGATATCTATTTTTCTAACCAAGATGGCTTAGAAGAGGCTCGTCATGTGTTTTTGCAAGGAAATCATTTTCCTGATCGCTTCGCGACACACCCTTTCACAACCTGTGTGATTGCCGAAACTGGCTTTGGTACTGGGTTGAATTTTTTAGCATTATGGCAATCTTTTAAACAATTTAAAGCAGAAAATCCAAACGCAAAATTGCAACAATTACATTTTATTAGTTTTGAAAAATACCCATTAACACAATCTGACTTAATGACAGCCCACCAATGTTGGCCTGAACTGAGCAGCTTCTCACAATCCCTTTGTAAAAATTGGCCACAAGCCTTACCGGGTAACCAGCGGATCATGTTAGAAAATGGTAGCGTGATATTAGATTTATGGTTTGGTGATGTAAATGAGCAAATATCTTTACTAAAAAACAATTTAAACAATAAGATAGATGCTTGGTTTTTAGATGGTTTCGCTCCCTCAAAAAATCCCGAAATGTGGAGTGAACAACTGTTCACTAATATGGCAAAATTCGCCCGCATCAATGGAACTTTTGCAACATTTACCGTGGCAGGTTCCGTTAAACGAGGCCTTCAACAAGCTGGCTTTACCCTTAAAAAAGTCAAAGGCTTTGGTAACAAACGAGAAATGTTAACTGGGGTCTTAGCTGAAAAAGAAATTGATATCCCAACGCCTTGGTTTGCCAGAAAAAGCGCAGATAACCCAACTGATGTCGCTATCATTGGTGGTGGGCTTGCCAGTTTAACAGCGGCCTACGCCCTTCATAACCGCGGTGCTAAAGTCACCTTATACTGCCAAGATGCACAAGTTGCACAGAATGCTTCGGGCAATCGCCAAGGGGCTATTTACCCCTTACTCACCGGCAATAACGACCCACTCGAACGTTTTTTTGTCAGCGCTTTCCCTTTTGCTTCTCGTTTTTACCATCAATTAGCGAAGCAAGGGCTCGCGTTTGAAGGGCAATGGTGTGGCGTGAGCCAATTAGCCTATAACGACAAAGTGGCTCGCAAGATAGCGGGAATGCTAGGAACCGAATGGCCGACTGATTTTGCTATTGGTAAAAGTCGTCAGCAACTGAGTGATATTTGCGGCGTTGATGTCAACCATGATGGCATTCATTATGCGTCTGGAGGATGGCTATGCCCTGCCCAGCTTTGTGAGAGTTTACAACAATATTTACAACAGCTGGGTATTACCTTCTGTTTTGAACATAATGTCGTTGAATTAAAACAAACAGAACAAGATTGGCAGTTATTAATTGAAACCGCACAACACAAACAGCTAACACGTGTTCACTCAACTGTCATTATTGCTAATGGGCACAAGCTGCGCCAATTTGCTCAAACCGTTAATTTACCTATTTCGCCTGTGCGAGGGCAAGTCAGCCATATTCCAACCAATCACACCCTACAACAACTGAAAAATGTTCTGTGCTTTGAAGGCTATTTAACCCCTGCCGATGCCACGGGTACACAACATTGCTTAGGAGCTAGCTACCAACGTGAACGTCTTGATTTCGATTATAGTGAAGAGGAACAGCAAGGGAACCGCCAAAAGCTGGTTGATAACCTACCCGATGTAACTTGGCCTAAGGATATCGATATTTCTCAGCAACGTTCACGCCAAGGTATTCGTTGTGTTATTCGCGACCATTTTCCGTTATTAGGCAATGTGCCTGATTTCGAACAACATGTGGCACTCTATCACAATTTGCCCACTCAAATTGCCAAAGAACAGCCTATTGCACTCGCTCCAGTGCACCCAAATTTATTTATTTTTGGTGCATTAGGGTCAAGAGGGTTATCAACCGCACCACTTTGCGCAGAATTGCTTGCGGCGCAAATTTTTGGGGAAGTCCTCCCCCTCGACGATGAAACTCTTGCAGAACTCAACCCAAACCGTTTTTGGGTAAGGAAATTATTATTAGGTCGCCCTATTAAACTCCCTTATTAATGCATTAAGTTAATGAGATAGCCATTGCACAACGGTCTTCAGCAGCAAACCCTGCATCGACCTCAGACTGTAAAATAGCCTGTAGTTCGGTGGTTAGCTCATTATCTTCAAGAATTTTAAAACCCAAGCGTTGGTAATAAGGTGCATTCCAAGGCACATCGCGGCAAGTGGTCAATGTCACTACCGTGATATTCCGTGCCAAAGCAGCACCAAGTACCTGCTTAATCAGCTTTTTACCCAGCCCGCGTCCTTGCCATGGCTGGCAAACAGAAACCTCACAAATATGCAGGCTAGTATGATGATCTTCAGCATTGATAAAACCAATTGGTTCATCACAATCATTCACTGCCACCCACTCTAATTGCTCAGAAATAAAATCGAGGTGGTCTTGCTCCGTTTGCCCATCACCTTCAGCAAGCCATTTATATTTTTCGATACTCGTAAATGCCTGTCCTGCGGAGGCTTCCACCGGAGGAAGATATTTGGCATCAAGGGGGGTTGCTAAACGAATATTCGCCATAATTTTTACTCGCAACAAAATTTAGCTAACAAAAAAGCGGGTTTCCCCGCTTTTCATACAGAACTCAACAAATTAAATGGCGTTATTTAATAAGTTTTTCCACATATCTAAAACCAATACTTGGTCTGGTGGTGTCAATTCGCCAGCTTTGATGGCATTTTGAATACTGACTTCGACACGTTGATATAATGCTTCAGAACTGGTTTCGTTTTCTTCTTCCAGTTCAGCCACAGCAAGGGTTAAGTGACCACGCAAATAGCCGCCAGCGAAGAGTTCATCATCGCTCGCGTGTTCAACCATATCATCAATTTTCGTTAGTATGCGTGTTTCTAAATCCGCAAGCATGCTTAATCCTTACTTAAATGTGTGTTCATTAGGCAAAAATATCTTCCGGATAAGGAAAAGCTTCTGCACAAAGAGGTGGCGTATTGTAAAACAATTGTAACGCATTAATAAAGCGTAATGGCCGTTCAGGGATGCCATTTTCTAAATAAAGCATGACTTGTGCATGAACTTTGCGCATAAACGCAATACGATCAGGCTCAAAATCCCCCTCTAAGTTGTCACAACTGACATTAAATGGAATGCCAACGGCAACACAAAACAGCCAGTCCAACGCTTGGGGCTTGATTTCCACCACTTCAAACTCACACTGTGTTTTTTCATCTCGCCCATCTGGGCAATACCAATAACCGTAATCGACTTGCTGACGTCTTGCTTCCCCAGCAATACACCAATGTGAGATTTCATGCAGCGCACTGGTGAAAAAGCCGTGTGCAAAGACGATACGGTGATAAGGCACAGCCTCATCTGCGGGTAAATAAATGGGTTCATCATCCCCTTTTACCAGCCTGGTGTTATATGTCACACCAAAACATTCATCAAAGATATTGATTAGATCCTGATAATTATGTGTACTCATGAATAATTTAAATCATCTTAAAATAATGAGAGAAACCAAGCTTTAATCACGTCACCATGGCTATCATGGAGTAATTTAATACTCATCAGTAACGAAATCACCACGATCATCGGCCTGATCAGTTTTTGTCCTTTGGTTAAGACCAAACGCGCACCTAAACGAGCGCCAACCATTTGGCCGATTAGCATAACAAAACCTAAGGCCCAAAGAACATGACCCCCGATAATAAAGAACACTAAAGAGCCAAAATTAGAGGCAAAATTAAGTAACTTCGCATGCGCGGTGGCTTTGGCAAGATTATAACCAAGCAACAAAACATAACCCAATGCCAAAAATGAACCGGTTCCGGGACCAAAGGCACCATCATAAAAACCCAGCGTCATCCCAATTGCCACCCCGAAGAAAGGCATACTGATACGCTGTTGGCGGTCTTGTACACCAATTGATGGCGTCAATAAAAAGTATAAGCCGACACAAATCACCAAGATGGGTAATAGCTGTTTTAAGAACGCGGTATCAATCATTTGAATGACAATCGCACCCAGCATGGCACCAATCATGGTCATAATGAACGGAAACAGTTGTGCTCGTAAATCTATGGCTTTGCGCCTAACAAAATAGAGCGTTGAAGAAAACGAACCGCCAACCGCTTGCAACTTATTGGTTGCTAAAGCTTCAACAGGTGTTATCCCCACAGATAACAGGGCTGGGATCGTTAATAACCCACCACCACCCGCGATGGAGTCAATAAACCCTGCAAACAGCGCAACAAAGAAGAGTAAAGCATAAACTTCAGGTGCAACGGCAGTTAGCCAATCCATTTTACTATCCAAAGAGAAGAAATATCATGATGTTGATGTGAATATATCGCCAGTCAGGTTTGGTGATATCACAACCTAGATGAGGTATTTTTAGGAGGCTTCATCCGAACCTTCATCATCAACAAAGCGACCTTATAGGCCGCTCTGTTGTCACTACATAAAACACAGTAAAACCGATTACTCAAAAGGTTCCATTGCTGGCGTTACATCCGCACACTGGCCACGATGACGTAAATAGTGGTCCATTAGAACAATCGCCATCATTGCTTCCGCAATCGGTACCGCGCGAATGCCTACACAAGGGTCATGACGCCCTTTGGTGATCATTTCCACTTCCTCGCCATCACGGTTTAATGTTTTACCTGAAACGGTAATACTGGATGTCGGCTTTAACGCAATATGTGCAATGATAGGCTGACTACTGCTAATACCGCCTAAAATACCGCCTGCATGGTTTGATGTGAAACCATTTCGTGTAATTTCATCACGGTTTTCGCTGCCTTTAAGCGCAATAACACCGAAGCCATCACCAATTTCCACCCCTTTCACTGCATTAATACTCATTAATGCATGAGCGAGATCGGCATCTAATCGGTCAAATACGGGCTCACCTAAGCCTGCAGGCACATGCTCTGCAATGACAGTAATTTTAGCGCCAATCGAATCACCCTCTTTCTTTAAACCGCGCAATAATTCGTCAAGAGCCTCTAATTTGCTTGGATCTGGACAGAAAAATGGGTTTTCTTCGACAATTGACCAGTCTTTAATTTCACAAGCGACGGAGCCCATTTGCGTTAAGCAGCCATGGATTTGCACACCGAGCTTTTCTTGTAAATATTTTTTCGCAATCGCGCCTGCCGCAACACGCATTGCCGTTTCACGTGCTGATGAGCGGCCACCACCACGGTAATCACGCTGGCCGTATTTTTGTTCGTAAGTGTAATCCGCATGGCCAGGCCTAAACACGTCTTTGATTGCACCATAATCTTGCGAACGCTGGTCAGTATTTTCAATCAATAAACCGATGCTGGTTCCGGTTGTTACCCCATTAAATACACCCGATAAAATCTTTACTTGGTCGGGTTCACGACGCGCAGTCGTATAACGTGATGTTCCTGGACGGCGACGGTCTAAATCTTTTTGTAAATCTGCTTCTGTTAGTGCTAAGCCTGGGGGAACCCCATCGACGATGCAACCTAATGCAACCCCGTGTGATTCCCCAAATGTGGTCACACGAAACAGCTGCCCAATTGAATTTCCTGCCATCGGAGTTTCCTATTCTAAGCCATTCTTGTTTTACCAAGAATTTTGGTTGTTAGTTATTATATCGTTGTGTCGTTATTATTGATTACATGATCTTGGAACATCACGCAACTGTTGATTAATCGATATAAAGCTCAAAATGTGCGTGGTGCTCAACAAGTTGTTCACGTGTTAACATAAACACACCATCACCGCCGTATTCGAAGTCCAGCCAAATAAATGGAATTTCAGGGTATTGTTCAATTAAATGAACCATACTGTTACCCACTTCGCACACTAACACCCCTTCTTCCGTCAGAAAACGCGGGGCATTCGCTAAAATACGGCGTACCAGTTTCAAACCATCACTTCCAGCAGCCAGTGCTAATTCAGGCTCGACACGAAACTCTTCTGGTAAATCGTCCATATCTTCCGCATCAACATACGGTGGATTCGTCACGATCAGGTCATATTTAACCTCTGGCATATCACGGAATAAGTCAGAACGAATCGGTATCACACGGTGTTCTAAACCATGATTGGCAATATTTTGTTCAGCCACCGCCAGCACATCACTTGAAATATCAACCGCATCGACTTCTGCATCAGGGAACTCATAAGCACAAGCAATCGCAATACAACCACTTCCGGTACATAAATCAAGAATGGTTTGTGGTTCATCTGCCACTAAGCCAACAAAGTGGTTATTGATTAACTCACCAATTGGCGAGCGAGGGATAAGCACACGTTCATCGACATAAAATTCATGACCACAGAACCATGAACGATTTGTCAGGTATGCAACTGGAATACGCTCATTGATGCGGCGTAAAACACGCTCAATAATACGGTGACGCTCTGTTGGCGTTAAGCGGGATGTTAACAGCTCATCGGGCAGGTCTAGAGGCAAGTAAAGTGTTGGTAACACCAGTTGTAGCGCCTCATCCCATGGGTTATCTGTACCGTGGCCATAGTACACATTAGCCGCATTAAAGCGGCTCATCGTCCAACGCAAAATATCTTGAATGGTATGAAGTTCTGCAACGGCTTCATCAACGAAAATCTTTTCCAAGAAGGGGTTCTCCAGCCTGTATTTTGAAAGGGAATATATGAATAGTTAAAGTTTGCCACGAAGTGAAAGACAAATCAGCAGATTAATATAATAAAATTTGCCCAAAAAGTCTGGTTATCGCGCTTATTAATGAATGCGGTGATGTAAAAACGCCCTTTATTTTAGCTAAAGGGCGTGAGAAAAATAACAAGCTCAGTAAGAAAGTAACAATATTAGCTTTCGTTTTGCAGCACGACTTCCGCCTCTTTCGTAGGTTTTTTGACCCAAAGTGCATAGGCGATAGCCAGTAATACTAACCAAACAATTCCGACATAGAGTGCAATTCGTGTTGATTCAAAATACCCCAGTACACCAAAAACAAATACCATAAATGCGATGGCTAGAATAGGTGCGACAGGCCACATAGGCACAGGGAATTTTAATTGGCTAATTTCTTCTGGTGACATTTTTTTACGCATTGCAAACTGTGACAGTAAAATCATCAACCATACCCAAATGGTGGCAAATGTTGCAATTGACGCAATCACTACAAACACATCATCAGGAATGACATAATTCAATACCACTCCGACTAACAGCACCGCAACCATGACTAATACCGTCATCCAAGGCACACCATTTTTTGTCAGCTTGGTAAAGGCTTTTGGCGCTTGCCCTTCATGTGCCATGCCATACATCATACGCCCAGCACCAAATATATCACTGTTAATCGCCGAAATTGCCGCCGTGATCACCACAATATTTAAGATATTCGCTGCAGATTGAATACCTAAACTGTCGAAAATTTGCACAAATGGGCTACCTTGCTGCCCAATTTGGTTCCACGGATAAATGCACATTAAGACAAATAAGGTCAGGACATAAAACAGTAAGATGCGAATTGGCACGGCATTAATCGCTCTTGGGATAGTGGTTTCCGGGTTTTTCGCTTCACTCGCAGTAATACCAATAACTTCAATTCCCCCAAACGCAAACATCACCACTGCAAAGGAAGCAATCACCCCACCAATACCATTTGGCATAAACCCATCGTGAATAAATAAGTTTGATACCCCAACCGCATGGTCTGCCGCTTGGCCAAAACCAAACATCATAATAGCTGCACCACCAACAATCATTGCAATAATCGCAATAACTTTAATGATTGAAAGCCAAAACTCCATTTCGCCGAAAGTTTTCACGTGGCATAGGTTTATTGCACCAATAAAGAAAATAATGCTCAACACCCAGATCCACTGCGCAACCTCCGGAAACCACAGTTTCATATAAACACCAAATGCTGTCACGTCCGCCAAGCAAACAATAAGCATTTCAAAAACATAGGTCCAACCCGCAAAAAAACCGGCTCTCGGCCCTAAATAATGGCTGGCGTACTGTGAGAACGATCCCGCAAGTGGCCGATGGACCGCCATTTCACCCAACGCTCTCATTACCATAAACACTGCGGCACCGCCGATAATATAGGCGAGTAATACCGCAGGACCAGCGGTTTCTATTGCTTTCGCTGAACCATAAAACAAACCTGTACCAATCGCAGAACCTAAAGCCATAAATCGAATGTGGCGCGCAGAAAGCCCTCGCGCAAGTTGTGATGTGCTTTGCATGATTTATCCTTCGTATTATTTTATTGTCGTGCAGATAAATACTTCAGGCGGCCAGTACATTGCCGGCCACCTTTTATTTGCTTGATAGACTAGTTAGGGAAAACAGTGCCGTCCTTAAAAAGCGCGGACAGTTTATATTGGTTAATTAAATTAATTGCCGCTTCAATATCAGGGGCAAAATAACGGTCTTTATCATAGTAAGCCACTTGGTCACATAATGTTTTACGTGCTTTCTCCAAGGTTTCACTCGATTTCAAACCTTCGCGGAAATCCATTCCCTGACACGCTGAAAGCCATTCAATGGCTAAAATACCCGTGACATTCTTTGCCATTTCCCATAAACGACGACCCGCGGCAGGCGCCATCGAGACATGGTCTTCTTGGTTGGCTGATGTCGGCAGACTATCAACACTCGAAGGATGGGCTAATGCTTTGTTTTCACTGGCTAATGCAGCCGCGGTGACTTGAGCTATCATAAAACCTGAGTTAACCCCCCCATTATTCACTAAGAAAGGAGGCAACTGTGACATGTGGGTATCCATCAATAATGCAATACGGCGTTCAGATAACGCACCGATTTCCGCTAACGCAAGCGCAATATTATCGGCTGCCATAGCAACAGGCTCTGCATGGAAGTTACCACCTGAAATAATATCGCCATTATCGGTAAAGACTAGCGGGTTATCCGACACGGCATTTGATTCAATTAAAATCACTTCAGCGGCTTGGCGAATTTGGGTTAAACAAGCCCCCATCACTTGTGGTTGACAACGTAGTGAATAAGGGTCTTGCACTTTCACGCAGTTCTCATGGGACTTCGCCAACTCACTGGTCGGTGATAAAACATCACGGAACATCGCCGCAACATCAATTTGCCCTTTTTGCCCTCGAACCTCTTGCACGCGTGCATCGAACGGTTTACGAGAGCCCAGTGTGGCTTCAACACTAAGCGCACCACAAACAATGCCAGATAACAGCAATTTTTCTGCTTCAAATAACCCTTTCAACGCAAAAGCCGTGGAGGTTTGCGTGCCGTTTAATAGGGCTAAACCTTCTTTAGCTTCCAATTTTAGTGGCGCTAACCCTGCTTTTTCTAACGCTTTTTTCGCTGAAATCCATTTGCCTTCATAGCGTGCTTTCCCTTCTCCTAACAGAATTAGACTCATATGTGCTAATGGCGCTAAGTCGCCAGAAGCTCCCACAGAACCCTTCGCAGGAATAAATGGATAAACTTGCGCATTCACTAATGCAATCAAGGCATTAATGACTTCAAGACGAATACCCGAGAAACCACGAGCTAAACTATTAATTTTGAGCACCATGATTAAACGCACGAGGTCGTCATCTAACGGCTCGCCAACACCCGCAGCGTGAGACATCACAATAGAGCGTTGTAGTGATTGCAAATCTTTAGTTGCAATGCGGGTATTGGCAAGCAAACCAAAACCTGTATTGATACCGTAAGCGGTTCTATCTTCTTCAATAATTTTATTGACCGTCGCCACACTTTTCTCAATAGCCGTGTGAGCGCGTTTATCCAATACCACTGTTACTGCTTGTTGGAAAACAATGCGGAGGTCTTCGAGTGTCATTTTTCCTGGGTGAATGGTTAACTTAGTCATCATGGCACTCCTTAACGTGTTTTAATCATTGGTAAATTAAGATTTTTTTCCTGCGCACAAGCGATAGCAATATCATAGCCAGCATCAGCATGGCGCATGACACCGGTTGCCGGGTCATTGTGCAACACTCGGGCAATACGCTCTGCTGCTTCATCCGTTCCATCACACACAATCACTACCCCAGAGTGCTGAGAGAAGCCCATACCTACACCACCTCCGTGATGTAAAGACACCCACGTCGCACCACTGGCTGTATTTAATAACGCATTGAGTAACGGCCAGTCTGAAACGGCATCAGAGCCATCTTTCATGGATTCTGTTTCACGGTTTGGGCTGGCCACTGAACCTGAATCCAGATGGTCACGCCCAATAACAATCGGGGCCGAAACCTCACCGCTTCTTACCATCTCATTGAATGCTAAACCTAATTTAGCGCGATCCCCAAGCCCTACCCAACAAATACGTGCTGGCAAGCCTTGGAAGCTAATACGTTCACGAGCCATATCCAACCAGCGATGTAAATGCTTATCATCCGGTAGCAGCTCTTTCACTTTCGCATCGGTTTTATAGATATCTTCAGGATCCCCTGATAACGCGACCCAGCGGAATGGGCCAACACCGCGGCAAAATAGCGGACGAATATAAGCAGGCACAAAACCTGGGAAATCAAACGCATTCTCTACGCCCATTTCCAACGCCATTTGGCGAATATTGTTCCCATAATCAAACGTAGGAATGCCTTGTTGTTTGAACGCTAACATGGCTTTAACATGTTCAGCCATAGATTTTTTCGCTGCCAACGCGGTGGCTTGGGGCTCTTGGACACTGCGCTCACGGTACTCTTCCCAGCTCATCCCAATTGGCAAATAACCATTTAGCGGGTCATGAGCACTTGTCTGATCGGTCACCATATCCGGTTTTACACCACGTTTGACAAGCTCAGGAAGAATTTCAGCGGCATTGGCACACAGTGCAATAGAAATGGCTTTTCCTTCCGATGTATATTTTTTAAGACGCGCTAATGCATCATCAAGGTCGACCGCTTGTTCATCCACATAGTGAGTTCTTAAACGGAAATCAATACGGCTTTGCTGGCACTCAATATTCAATGAGCATGCACCAGCCAATGTTGCAGCAAGAGGTTGCGCTCCCCCCATTCCACCCAAACCTGCAGTCAATACCCAACGCCCGGTTAAATCACCATTAAAGTGCTGACGAGCGGCTTCCACAAAGGTTTCATACGTTCCTTGAACAATGCCTTGGCTACCGATATAAATCCAGCTACCTGCCGTCATTTGCCCGTACATGGCGAGGCCTTTCGCATCCAACTCATTGAAATGCTCCCAGTTTGCCCAATGTGGCACTATATTTGAGTTAGCAATTAAAACACGTGGAGCATTTGCATGGGTTTTGAAAACACCGACGGGCTTACCTGACTGAACCAGCAGTGTTTCATCACTCTCGAGTTGTTTTAAGGACTCAACAATTTGGTCATAGCATTGCCAATTACGTGCTGCACGCCCGATACCGCCATAGACCACTAATTCATGAGGATTTTCTGCAACATCAGGATCAAGGTTATTCATTAACATGCGTAATGGGGCTTCTGTCAGCCAACTTTTGGCATTTAATGTGTTTCCCCGCGGCGCCCTAATTTCGATATTTCGATATTTATTATTCAGTGCTGTCACTTGTATACCCTCTTTTATCTGTCCATTAGCTACCTTTTATTGTTCTTATAGATATAGTTGTATATACATGTACGATCAATCAATCTTTTAACATAAAGATTAAAAAAATATGATATAAAAATATTTTTATTCAAATAAAACAATTGGATATAAAATTAACCTGATATTTCTGTGTGTGTTTTTTATTCTAAATATGCTTGTTGGATCACATTTAATTCACAATAAATTCACACGAAATGGGTATGAAAGGAAATCACTCGATACGATAAGCGGAAAATATGTTGTATATCATTCCGCCCATACTTTTACGTGGAGAAATAACTTATGACGTGAAACTACCTTTAAGCTTATAGCGGTGACCAGGAAACAATAGTTTGGTACTTGTCACCGTGAAAGACTGGGACCAAGTACGCCTTGTAATTAACAAACAAGATGCGCCTGTGGTAATTTGCAATAACCTCGCTGAGCGCTCATCTGCCTCTACGGCCTCAACAATATGCTCCCCTTGTGTTAAAGGAGCGACTTGAGACAAATAATCATGCGGTGTAATCGATGAAAAATTTTGCTTTAAATAGTCAGGTGCTGCTAAGGCATTGACATATCTGTCTTCAATTTGTACAGGGACATCATTTTCTAAATGTACAATAATAGAATGAAACACGGCGCTATCTGGGCTGATATTTAATTCATTTGCGAGCGCTGGAGACGCTTGTATTTCTTCGAGCTTAATGATCCTGCAACTGTATTTATGGTTTCTTGCCAGTATTTCGGCTTCAATACTGTGTATTTCAAATAGTGCAGATTGCCCCTTTGGCTCAGCCACAAACGTTCCCACACCTTGCAAACGAACCAATAACCCTTCAGCCGTTAATTCACGTAGTGCTCGGTTAGCGGTCATCCGGCTACATTGAAACTGTGTCACGAGCTCAGACTCAGATGGAATACGGTCATTTGCCTTCCACTCTGCCGTATGGATCTTTTCAATTATCGATTGTTTTACTTGCAAATAGAGTGGGAGCGGTGCCCCCTGTTTATCCTTTTTATCGGCTGTCACAGTCATTTCCAATTTAATGATTAAAATCTTAAGTATTAATATGCTATTCATTGGATAGCATACAACACGACCTTAGTGCTATCGGACATTTTTTATCCTGACAGTCGCGAATAAAAACATCATGCTTAATTATTAAGCATTCACATAATTAAACGATGTAATTTTAATAAAAACAAACAAAAAACAGAAAATATTTAGGGTAAATTGCGGCAAACAACATCATTTACCACTATTAATTATTGTTATTTTCGTAGCTAGAACTGCGGGTCACATATATCACCCGTTTCGATGGGTAATTTTGCCTTCATGCACTCTAATGAACAATGGATTACTCCCTTGTTCATAAATCATTTCGACAGGCTCTTGCGCATTCCACACAACAAAATCAGCAACAAAGCCCGTTTTCAATTGCCCATGGCTATTTTCACGGCCTAACGCCTTTGCAGCGTTACGTGTCACGCCTGCCCATATCTCCTCCGGTGTCAGCTTAAATAGGACGGCCGCCATATTCATAATAATACGTAATGAGGCAAAAGGACTGGTGCCCGGGTTAAAATCCGTTGAAACTGCCATAGGAACATTGTGTTCCCGCAACAGCTCAATTGGCGGTAACTTGGTTTCCCGTAAAAAATAAAATGCTCCCGGTAATAAAACTGCAACCGTTCCACTCGCTTTAAGTGCTTTAATCCCTTCTAGGTCTAGATATTCAATATGGTCAACTGACAAACCTTTGTAACGAGCAACCAACTCGCTCCCACCTAAGTTTGATAACTGCTCCACATGCCCTTTCACTGGGATCCCTAATTTCTGAGCCGCTGAAAATAATTTTTCACTTTGATAAAGGGAAAACCCCACACTTTCACAGAAAACATCTACCGCCTCAAACAGGCCTTTTTCCCATAATTCAGGCATGATTTTTTGGCAAATCAAATCAATGTATTCATCAGGTCTATCTTTATATTCAACGGGGACAGTGTGAGCGGAAAGCAGGGTTGAACTGACTGAAATAGGATATTGTGCAGATAACTGTTTCGCGACTTGTAATTGTTTTTCTTCATTTTCATAGTCAAGCCCATAACCTGATTTCATTTCAATACTTGTCACGCCTTCTCGAATTAATGCTTCGAGCCTTGGTTTAGCTCGTTCAAACAATTCGTTCTCGCTCATCTTGCGAGTTTCACGCACAGTAGAATTAATTCCACCACCTTGAGAACTAATGGTTTCATAAGAAACCCCATTCATTCTCTGTTCCCATTCAGAAGCACGGTCACCGCCAAAAACTAAATGTGTATGGCAATCAATTAATCCGGGCGTTATTAATTTACCTTTGACATCAATAACCTGGCAGTCATTTAATTCAACTTCCCGAGAAGGAACAATTGCAACTATTTTATTATCACGGACAACTAAATCATGGTGTTCAACAAGTCCATAAGGGACCGATAGTTCTGGGTCCATAGTGGCAATACGGCCATTACGCCAAACGATATCTTGTGAGTGTGTTTTGAATACCATCGTTTTTCCTATTGTTATTGAATTCATTGTTATTGAATTCAGTTTTAATCATTGTATTAATAAATAGTATAGATATGTATATACAATTAGACTAGCAAGTCCCCTTTTGTCAATGCTTACCTGTAAAAAGGTTATAAATATGTTACTTAGCGCGAACAATCTACGATTATCACCATTCATTAAAAATGAGTTACACTAGCAACCAGAAAAATTAATCACAAAAATACATTACTAAAATTATGAAAAAAAAATTTGGTCTAGAAGATGAAGATATTCGTCTTTTCAAAGAAGCCATTAATGGAGCAAAAAAAATCCGTCAGGACCAAGTCCTGCACGCACCTGTACGTGCCAAAGTGACACAAGCATCAAATAAAAAAGTCATGCAAGAACAGGTTGACGCCTCTTTTTATTTTTCAGATGAATTCCAGCCTCAACTTGAAAATGAAGGGCCTACACGTTATTTAAGGCCAGAAGCCAACCCTTATGAATTAAAGAAACTTCGTCGGGGTGACTACGTTCCCGAGCTATTTTTAGATTTACATGGCTTAACACAAATGGAAGCAAAACAAGAAATTGGCGCGCTTATTGCGGCCTGTAAGCGTGAAAATGTCTATTGTGCCTGTATTATGCACGGCCATGGCAAGCATGTTTTAAAGCAGCAAACACCACTATGGCTTGCCCAACATCCTGATATTATTGCTTTTCACCAAGCACCTAAAGAATGGGGTGGTAATGCTGCCTTATTACTACTTATTGAAACTGCAGAGAGCGCTCGCCGTTAAGCGCTCATACTGTTCTGTATTATTTAGCAAACAGCAATTGTGATGGGCTCAACATCCATTCGAAATGACTTTTCTGATGAGCCACATCAATATCTACGCATGCAACTGTTGATGTGGTGAACATAGGTGGTTCTTTATGTGGGCACAGCTCCGATACTAAATAACCAACCAGCGGTAAATGAGATACAACTAATATCGCATTTGCACCTAGCACAGCAAGGTCTCGAATATGATCAGCCACAAATTCAGCATTCCCTCCAGGTGTTAATTGCCCTAAAATTTCCGACTTTGCTGGCAAATCAAGGTATTGACTCACAACCTGCCTAGTTTGTTCGGCTCTTAAATAAGGGCTTACTAACACCGAATCAATCTTAATACCTTGGTTCTGTAACCATTGAGCCATTAATACTGAGTCGTCTTTTCCCTTTTGAGTCAATGGGCGCTCAGCATCGCTAGGCGCTTGTATCGCTGCATCACCGTGACGCATAATGTAAACTTGCATAATCCACCATCTGAGTAACCTACCTTATTAAGGTGGTTATTCTTTTGTTGTTAAGATAATTGTTGTAAAAGTAACCATCAGTTGGGGTGAAATGTGATTCTGCATGAAATGACCAACAAAGAAAATGATTTGGGTAGATTTTTATGTATGTTTCTTTAGCTGGCTATGTTGTGGGCTAAAGCTTGCTATTTATTATCAATCAGTTAAAGATAATATAATTATTTATTCTAATCATGCGAACTTTACTTAAAAAAGCCTGATAACCAAGAATATATTTGGCATCAGGCCTTGACTAGTTTTATTGAATCAAACAACCATCGGCTAATAGTCTACCCTGCTATGCCATTATTGTTCGTTACTTAGTTTTGTTGCGTTAACCTCATCTTCTGCATTTGCAGAAAAAAAGGTTTGATTATTTTCTGCCATATTACATAGCAATTCACAAGGCTCGAATTTATCACCATATTTCACAGCGAGGTTATTCAGGGTTTCCACGGTTTTTGCAATCCCCAAGCTATCCATATACCTGAATGGGCCACCAAAGAAAGGCGGGAAACCGATACCAAATACCGCCCCCACATCCCCATCACGCGCACTTTTAATGATATTTTCATCAAGACAACGGGCAGCTTCGTTAAGCATCATCATAACGCACCGCTGTGCAATATCCGCTTTAGTCAGTGTATTGTTGGGAACTACACCAATCAGTGAATAAATGGTTTTATCGACTTGACGTTTATTGGCTTTTTTCCAAAACCACAACTTATTTGTGTGATGACCATATTCATAAAAACCTTTGCCGTTTTTCTTCCCTTTTCGGTCATCTTTAACGACTTTATCGAGTAAATCAGGGGCTTTAAAACGCTCACCAAAACGCTCAACTAAAATCGGTAAAATTTTAGTCCCTACATCAATACCGACTTCGTCTAATAGATTAAAAGGCCCGACAGGGAAGCCAAATTCAACTAAAGCACGGTCAATATGCTCTATTGATTCACCTTCAACAAGGCATTGGGCGGCTTCACATAAGAATGGCGCTAAAATACGATTTACATAGAAACCTGCATCATCCCCTACAACAATCGCTGTTTTGCCTTGGCGTTTTGCCAAAGCAACAACAGTTGCAATCGTTGTTTCATCGGTGTGTTGATGAGGGATGACTTCAACCAACGGCATTTTATCCACTGGACTAAAATAGTGTAAGCCAATAACTTTTTCAGGATGGGTCGCATTCTGTGCAATTTGGTGAATAGGTAAAGATGATGTATTAGAAGCAAAAATGGCTTGTTGTTTCGACATCTTTTCAACTTCAGCAACCATTTTTTGTTTTAGTGCTAAATCTTCAAATACCGCCTCAATAATAACATTAGCGTTTTCAAGACCTTGATAACTTAATGTGCCTGATACTCTAGCCATAACGGCTGCACGCTCTCGAGCTAATAACCGCCGCTTGATAACTCGCTGAGTCAGCAGATCCCAGCTATAGCGCAAGGCTTGGGTAACACCTTTGTCTGAAATATCTTTAATACGAACGGGTAATTTACCTTGAAAAGCCGTGACATAAGCAATTCCGCCCCCCATCAACCCGCCACCAAGCACACCAACTTGATTAATCTTCAAGGGTGTTGCTTGTGCACCCGTTTCATTTTTTAACGCAGTAACCGCAAAAAATAAATTACGTAATGCAGCAGACTCTGGTGTCATCACAAGCTCACCAAAGGCTTTCGCTTCTTCTGCATAACCGGCTTGCAACCCTTTATTCATTCCTGTTTTCACAACATGAATAATTTTTTCAGGGGCGGGGTAATGGCCTTTGGTTTTGCTGAGTGCTTTTTGTTTGGCACTATCGAACACTTTATTGCGAAGTAATTTGCTACTTAATAGGCGCTGTTGCCAATGAATAGCAGGACGCTGAACGCCCCCTTTTTTCACCATTTTAACTGCAACGTCGAGTAAAATAGACTCAGGAACCACATCATCAACCAATCCTAATTTCAGCGCCTGTTTGGCTTTTAACTGACGACCTGTCAGCATTAAATCCAATGCATGTGGAATGCCGATCAACCTAGGCAAACGCTGAGTTCCTCCGGAACCGGGTAACAACCCCAATTGTACTTCGGGTAAGCCTAATTTCGTTTTATTATCATTTGAACAAACTCGTGCATGACATGCTAAGGCAAGCTCTAGCCCGCCCCCTAAACACGCACCATGTATCGCAGCAATAATAGGCAAGGGGTAATTATCGATTTTATCAAATAATACATGGCCTGCTTTTGACAACTCACTGGCTTGGGCTTTATTTTCACAGCCAGCGATCATGCTAATGTCCGCACCAGCAATAAAATTATCTTTTTTCCCTGAGGTAATAACTAACCCTTTCAGACCAGAGGTAGACTGCGCTTGTTGTAAAATCGCAAGGAATTGCTCCGCAAACTCAGCTTTTAATGTATTGACTTTTTCATTGGGAACATCAATGAAGATCACCCCCACGTTTTCGCCATAAATTTCTAAGCTAAAAGCTTGTTGTATTGTTTCTCTCGCAACTTCTGTAGCAGAATTTTGAGCCATTATTCCACCTCTAAGATCATTGCTGCACCTAAACCACCCGCAGCACAAGCTGTTGTTAAACCAAAACCACCACCCCGTCTGCGCAATTCATTTAGGGTTTGAGTCACCATTCGTGCGCCTGTAGCCGCAAATGGGTGCCCATAAGCGATAGAACCGCCTAAGACGTTAAATTTAGCCATATCCACTTCGCCAATTGCGTTATCCATTCCCAGTTTCTCCTGAGCGAATTTACGGCTACCAAACATTTGTAAATTAGCGAGCGTTTGCGCAGCAAAGGCCTCATGCATATCAATCAGGGATAAGTCTTGCAACGATAGCCCTGCACGTTTTAATGCAAGTGGTGTGGCATAAGAAGGCCCTAATAGCATATCTTCCCATACGTCTATCGCTGAAAACGCATAACTTCGAATATAGCCTAGCGGCGTATAACCCAGCGATTTTGCTCGGGACTCGGTCATCATCAATACTGCAGCAGCACCATCGGTCAACGGTGTGCTGTTCGCAGCGGTAACACTACCGTGCTTACGGTCAAAGGCGGGTTTTAATTTCGCATAGGATGATAATACTGAGTTTGTACGCACATTGTTATCTTGGGAAAAGGCTTGCTTAAAAGGAGGCATATAGGCAGTCATAACTTCATCATTTAAAGCGCCATTTTCCCACGCTTTTGTCGCTAACATATGCGAGCGATGAGCAAGCTCATCTTGCTGGGCTCGGCTAATTTGATAACTTTTCGCCATTTGCTCCGCGGTATCTCCCATACGCAGCCCTGTAGAATATTCCGCAACACCGGGTGCAACTGGCGCTAAATCCTTCAAACGTAATTTCGCTAACAATGATAATTTTTGCCCAACAGACTTTGCTTTGCTTAATGCTAATAACGTCTCGGCCAATTTTTTTGATACGCCAATAGGAAGCACAGAAGATGAATCTGCCCCGCCAGCAATACCGATAGAAATATCGCCTACCCTCATACTTTGAGCAACGTTAACAATTGCTTGAAAACTTGTCGCACAGGCTCTTGATACACTATAGGCATCTGTTGAGACACTCATACCTGTTCCAAGAACAACTTCCCGCGCAATATTCGGCGCTTCAGGCATTTGTACTACTTGCCCAAATACCAGTTGCTCAATAAGGTTTTTGTCTAAATCACTGCGGGCTAATAATTCAGCAACGACTGCTTTACCTAAATCGACGGCTGGAATTCCTGCATATGCCGTAGATTGCTTTGCAAAAGGCAAGCGTAGACCACTGACAATGGCGATCCTTTCTTTTGTTTTATCTGTATTTTCACCATGGTGGAGATATTGATTCATGGTCGCTCCTGCTAAAAGCAAAAATGAAAATTATAGTTAACTAACTCACTAAGCGGACAAAGAGGTCTGACCTCTAATGATTGTTAACATAAAATTCACAATTATCAATGGGTATTAATAAAAAATGCGAGCAGGTACGCAACTTAGAGTAAAAACGCAGCGATTTGCAATAGAAGAAAGTGAAAAGATAAAGGAAGCCTTTTACCACTGAACGTTAATCACACCATCGTTTTAGTGATAAAAGGCAAATTAGAGTAAATTCAATCGTTTGATTAACGAAGGCCTAATTGAAAAATCAGGCTTTCAGCTTCACAGCTAAAACTAAACTCAGCCGTCAGCTCAACTCCACCCTCTACAGACTTGATAGAATGAGTTATTACACAAGGGTCTGACTCAACAGATTTTGCTTTCTCTGTGAGTGTTTTCAACATGGTTTCTGCTTCACCTTGTGTAGCAAAAACATGCTGATACGAAGCAGTACAGTCTTTATTATCCAATACTGTTCCCACATCTACACAGCAGCAGGCTGCGGTTTCATCCGCGCTACAACGGTTAATCGCATCAGTCATCTTACTCTCCAAATAAACAAACTGTTAAGCTGCTATCATAACGCTGAAAAAGTGCTAAAAACTAGTGTGCATCAAAATATATCGCTAATAATTAAACATAAGTTTGATCTTACCCCGTATTCGTATACTTATTGCTCCCAATTCGTCAGTTTATGTTGCCATTTTGTTAAATATGTCGCATTTTTGAAAACAAAGTCACAATAACTGCAAAACAAGCTTGCAACATATCAGGTGGTCAGACCTATACTCTAGTAACTGGTCTGATTTGTCATAGCGGCAAGGGACCCTACAATTCTGCGCTTCTTGCGATAGAAGTCGCTTTATTCAAAATAAAACATAAGAGGGTTTTGGTCATGAACCAGAAAAACCTGTTCTCTAGATCAGCTTTAGCAATAGCAGTGGCAATTGTATCATCCAACGCAGGCGCGGCTGGTTTTTTGCTTAATGAATATTCTACATCCGCACTGGGACGCGCGTTTTCGGGGGCTGGTGCGATGGGCGACAACGCAAGTGAGGGAAGCCGAAACCCTGCTGCCATGATGTTGTTTGATCGCCCTTCTCTTTCTATTGGTGCTGTTTATATTGACCCAAGTGTTGATATTAAAGGGCGTGATAGCAGTGCTTTTACTGCCAATGATATAGCACCAAGTGCCGTTGTGCCCAATGCCCATTTCATTTTCCCAATTAATGACAAGTGGGCTGTTGGTACCTCAATGACCACCAACTTTGGTTTAGCTACCGATTTTCCTAAAGATTATGCAGGTGGACCTGTTGGTGGGAAAACAGATTTAAAAACGGTTAACTTAAATCTAAGCGGCGCCTATCGTTTAAATGACAATTTTAGCTTTGGTTTAGGCGTTAATGCAGTCTATGCTGATGCCGAAATCACACGTCATATGGGAATAGGGGCATCTCAACTTCCTCCTGCGCTTGGCGTCACATCAAGTACAACAGCCGCTAAACTCAAAGGTGATGACTGGGGCTATGGTTGGAATACAGGTATATTGTATGAGTTTAATCAAGACAACCGTTTAAGCTTAACGTATCGCTCAAAAGTTAAAGTTAAATTTGAAGATGGTAAATTTTCAAACGACCTTCCTGCCATGGTTGGTGGGTTAAATGGTGGCAGTGTTAAAGGTAAACTTGACCTTAATTTACCTGATATCTGGGAATTTTCCGGGTACCATAAAGTTGCACCTAAGTGGGCTCTACACTACAGTGTTGCCTATACTGGCTGGAGTGAATTTAAAGAGTTAACCGCTTATCAAAAAAGTAATGGCAAAGAGCTATTCCATAAACCTGAGCATTTCAAAGATGCTTGGCGTTTAGCTTTGGGTACCACTTATTTCTATGACGACAACTGGACATTCCGTACCGGTATCGCCTACGACCAAACGCCTGTTCGTGCAGAATACCGTTCAATTTCTATACCTGACCAAGATCGCTACTGGTTAAGTGCGGGCTCAACTTACGCATTCAATGAAAACACTTCTGTTGATGTGGGTATTGCTTATATGCATGGCAAGAAGGTTAATATCAATGAAATGTTAAAAGAAGGTGACCCAAGCACAACAACTCGCTTCAAATCTGAAGGTTCTGCTTGGTTATACGGCGTAAACTTCAACTATACATTCTAATTAATTGAATTTTTAAGTATCAGGGAGTTCACTCCCTGATACTATTTTCAACTTCAACTATCTCATCTCACTAATTTTCAAAACTTAACATAAATTTTCTTGACCCTAATCCGCATCATATGTAAATTAAATGTTAAGCACATGAGTTCACCTCATCATTTCTTTATAAAATACACACTATCGCATTTTTAAGATAAATCGCTTTATATTTCATTAGATTACCATTCATTCTCTGAATGTTCTTATTTGCAAGTACAACCTAATAGCATATTTTATACTGATGATATCCACTAATATGTATGGCTTTTTCATCAAACTGTATTAATCACGCTATATTCTATTATTGGCTAAAGCCGAAAGGCATGTAAAAGAGGCTACAATGACTAAAACTTAGGAGGCTTTATGGGAACACTGTTTACTGTCGGTTTTATTGGTGTATTAGGGGTAATAGCCTTAATTGACACCGTCTCTCAACGAGGAAAGCGAGACAATGATTAGCTTTTTATTTATCACTCTCTAGTATCATTCGTATACAAGAGAGTGATAAACCTTCCAAAACAATTCAATATACTAATCTATCGAATCAAGTTGGTCTTCAATCGCTGCTGCATTTGGGTTTTCTGTTGCTTTTAACGCACCACCACTTGATAAAAAGTCATTACGTTGGAAATAGGCTTCTCTCATCATTAAGTACGGGTCTGAAGAGTTTTTCAGTAATCCATCTGAATCTAATAACCTTGCTCGAGTTTCAATTCCTTCCAGTGCCCATTTACCCGCTGACATCCAGAATGTGAGATAGCTTAGCATTGGATATAAATCATCAACTAAGTCCCCCCCTTGTTCCCTCGGTGTTGCGCTACCATATCCTGGCAGTACCACATAGGGGCCATAGCCCACATCGTAATAACCCAATGTATTACCAAAGCGTTTAGGTTCTTCTTTAACTAGCTGAGGATTAGCCATTGATGCAACATCAATGAGTCCCCCCATGCCAAAGACGGTATTAAGGAAAAAGCGGTTAAAATGTTTGAAACCTTGAGTGACTTCACCCCGCAAAAAGCTATTCAACATACTTGCAGGTTCTTCAAGGTTAACAAAAAAATTGGTTAATCCATTACGGGCAGGCATCGGGACATAATCGTTCCAAGCAACAGCGACTGGCCTTAACACATAAGGGTCGAGGACGTTATAGTTGAAATTAAACATTGCTCGGTTGAACCCTTCTAAGGGGTCTGAACGCTCATGTGTTTCTGGGTCAATGCTACTTGCACAACCTGCAATTAGCACCCCTGCCAGAAAAACGCCCGTCATGCGAAACTTCATAACATTTCTCCATTCCCTGCACCGTTCCACTACGGTACTTTCCACTGTAATAACTGTTTTGCTTATAGTAAGGCTAAAAAAAGAATTATGTTAATCCTTTTGAGTTATTTAATTACCTTAAGGATTAATTATACGCCATTTAATCATATTCTTATTATAAGAAAATTGAACAATTAGTACAAAGCAGAAATGCTCGCTTCCCTTAATTATGGAAATGATAATCACCCTATTTTAGAGTAAAAAATAGTCAAAAAAACATTTATGGAAGATAAATTAGATTATTTGCCCGTAACAACTTGATTCAATTAGACCTGAACAGTAAAATGCCTTCGCTGTCATAATTATGACTCCAAAAGTCCCCTTAGTTAAATGGATATAACGAGCCCCTCCTAAGGGCTAGTTGCAGGTTCGATTCCTGCAGGGGACACCACAGCAAGCTAAACCCAGCTATTCCCACCTAAACAAAAACCTCATCAAGCTAGTCATGTCTACTACTCATACTCAATCCCCCCTATAAAGCGAAATACAAGCCAAATCGAAACAGCAAGACACAAAAAAAGCATACGAATTAACCGATACCTAAGGTTTGTATCTTCATATGTCAACAACGGTCCTATGTCTTGGCTTTTAAAATACTAAATAGCCAAAAAGAAAAATTTATAACGATGAAATGCCTCCCAGTAATTAGTTGCCCAACGATTAGTAGAAGGCACTTCATAGGCAAACTTCCTAATTTATTATTAATTATTCTATTGCTAGATTAATATCCTCGTCGCATTTTCCGCTCTATTTGAATATTCTGACCAGCTTTAATACTGTTTAATGTGCTATCAACGTAAGGGTCATCTTTAGGATTTTCTTTACTTAACTCACGCCCAGAAGATGCACAAGCGGAAAGCATTACTGCAAAAACTATTATAAACAGCCTCATGTCATACCTCATATTTACACTTATATTAAGTTTTAGACCTATATAAGTTTGTAAGTTCAGATCAGCAATCAAACAATATCTAAACATTAAGAAAATAAGAAGTACCATAGACGCAAACGCTGTGTTCGCATAAGCCTCGGTTGGTAGTAACCCAAACTTAATCATCTTAAATAAAATTATCGCAAAGATTAGTTATAAAGGCAGGTGCTTGGTAGTAAACCAACTCTATTTATTTTATTTGCTCTAAATGTTTTTTTATCGTATCAATACATTGTTCGGAGTTATCTATGATGATGACTTTAGATGCAAATAAAGGATTTTTAGCAAAGAAATCATCAAGTCTCTTATCAAATTGCTTTGCAAAGCGTAGCAGTTCAATCATATTAAAAAGCGTTTCTTTAGGCCCCATTGTTGTAAATTTCGATGAAAGGTATCGTTTTACAATTCTAAAGACACAAATACGATAAGGTATAATTAAGCGAATAATCAGCGTACAATCGTTAAAAAATGGTATTAAACGCCTATCGTAAGCACCTTCAACTATCCATTCCGTTTTAGACGTTATCGCTGAAACTAAGGCGTTAATAATAGGTTGAGGATTTTTGATATATTCCTGCTGAGTTTTATCCCAATAAATCTCATCATAACCATACACAGGCGTGTTAAATTCATCAGATAACTTGGCAGATAAGGTCGTCTTACCTACTCCAGATGTTCCTATAATACAAACTTTCATATCTTCTCTTCGTGTATCAAATGCTAGCCGCACAAAATAAATTTAAATGATAACAACAATGTCAACTTACAGCAGATTAAATGCAGTAAATATGATTATGATAATTCAGTTTTAGTGAGATAATGCCTTTCCATGCCTGTCTCTGGGAAATCAGGCAAGGACATTTGTTTTACATATCCTAATTTTTCATAAAAGGGTAAGGCTTGAAAACTGAATGTATCTACTAAACTATGAATACACCCTAATTTTATTGCTTCTCGTTCAGCGGTATACATCAATTTACTGCCTAACCCCATTTTTCTGGCGTCCTCACTTACCCATAAAAAATCGATACAAAGCCAATTTGCCTTTACAGAAGCCAGTAATCCACCAAGCATAACACCAGAGTCATTTTTAAAATAAACGCCTAACTCACTAAAACGTTCTGCATTCAAATATTGGATATTAAAACTACGTAACCCTGCAAGTAGTTCTTCTTTATCTTCAGTGGTGATTTCATGTGCAACAATAATATTCATTCTATATTCTATTGATAGTCGGATAATAAAGCATTATTTCATACATATTTACTTTGATAAGTAAACAATAAAATATCAGAGAATTGAGTTTACAATTTTAAAATACATCGGTTTCTATAATTTGGGTAATTAAAGCAGTTACAGATAATACTAACGATGATTTTATCATTTGTTGAAAACGGTGTTTTTGCAATTCAATTAATTGGTTATCGACAAGATCCTCTGGTTGATTGAATCTCATCATTTCTGGTAAAGGTTCCATACAATGAAGCATTTTAATACTGCCTAAAATTTCATCATCTGTAAAATTTATATTTAAATTTTCTGCTGATAACGATTCATTCAAAGCAAGAAATAATTCTATATCTTCATAGGTTTCACGAGAAATCGCCCCTAATGCAAATAGAAGTTTCAAACGAACCGATAACTCTCCTAATGGCCCATTTCCAGTTAAAAGTGGTTCAACTGCATATTTTACCGCATAATCATCCTTTCTAAAAACTTTTAACATTAATTTATCAATAGCTTGTGAAATTAAAAGAACGACCTCTTGAACAAATAAATTTACTTCCGGCCGTTGATTTAACCGCTCAAGAATCTGATTTTCAATGTTTTGTTTATTTTCCATATTAGCTTCTTTTATCACTTTATAGCTATACTACTTACTATCATACTGTAGATAGCCATAAAGTGACTGAACCTCAATTAATCAATCTATTATCCGTAATATCACTTGTTACTCAATATCAATAACTGGTATTGGGAACAGATTCTATCAACAACCTCGGGATATTGCTCTAACCCACAAAGCTCAACAACCGCTTGATATATACCTTTGTCAGCAATTAACTTTGCCATTTCATTTGCTTGAGGATCAGCTTCACATCTGAAATGCAATGCGGCAGCAATTCCTATGATCAGATTTTCATTTGGTAATTGGTATTCAAATGTGCCTAACAACGGTTTAATTAAGCGATCATTAGAACTTAACTTTCTCATAGGCTGTCGCCCTACTCGACTAACATCATCTTTTAAATATGGGTTTGCAAAGCGACTTAGTATTTTATCTATGTATTGATTATGTATTTGTGAATCAAAGCCATAACGTTGAATTAAAACTTGTCCACTTTCTTGCATAGCCGATTTAACAACAGTATGGATCCTCAAATCCCCAATTGACTCACTAATTGTTTGGTATCCATATAATTGTCCCAAATACGCTGTCATCGCATGGCCTGTATTTAACGTAAATAGTTTGCGTTCAACAAATGCCATTAGGTTATCCGTTAATTCCATTCCATTGATAATAGGAATATCACCAACAAATTGTGTCTGGTCAACAATCCACTCACTAAAGGATTCGACAGTAACGTCAAGCGGGTCATCATTCGCTGCATCCATCGGAGGAACAATACGGTCAACTGCGGAGTCTACAAAGCCAATATGCTGCTCAACCCATTGATGCAACTCTTCAGGCAATTGAGCCAATACATGTTGCTTTAGTTGGCTAGTTCCTCTTACCATATTTTCACATGCAATAATATTGAGCGGCTGGTTATTTCCCAACGATTTTCTATGAATAATGCCTTTAGCTATCGTTGAGGCAATTTTTTCCAGCACCTGTGGCCCGACTGCTGTTGTAAGCATATCTGCTGTTGCAATAAACTCTATCGTTTTAGGGTCATTACTATTAACAGCGTGAATGTGTTGGACTTTCTCAATACGATTTTCCTGACCAACAACATGAACATTATAAGATTGTTGATGTGCTAATTGGTCAATTAATGGCTGATTGACATCAGTAAAAGTTACTTGTGAATTTGCATCTGCTAATAATTTACCAATAAAACCGCGGCCTATATTTCCTGCACCAAAATGAATGACTTTCATTATTATTCTCCTCATGCTGCACTTTGAGACGCTAAAATTTCGAGTACTTCCTGAACATCTTGGGTTTCACATAAACGCTCAATAACCCCATCTTCATCTAAAGCGGAAGTAATTCGTGTGATAACTTCAATGTGCTCATTATTTTGTGCTGCAATACCAATAACTAGGCGGGCAATTTCATCAGGTTCTTCACCAAATTGTACGCCTTCAGGGTACTGGCAAATAACAATGCCAGTTTTTAATACTCGATCTTTTGCTTCTATGGTGCCATGAGGAACAGCAATAGATTCACCTAGATAGGTTGAAGTCAGTTTTTCGCGAGCTAACATCGCCTCAATATAGTCAGGCTCAACATAGCCACCCTCAACTAATTTTTGCCCCGCAAATTGGATGGCTTGCGTTTTATTCTGTGCAGATAGGTTTAAATGAATATGCTTTGCACTCAATGTAAATATCGCATCATGATCTTCTATTTCATAGGATTCATCATTTGCTGCAATAATCGTTTGTTTAATCAGTCGTCCATCATTTGCTGCTTGAGGATTTTTTTTAGCTATTAAGTTTGTTACAAGATCATTATACGTTTGGCTATCTAGGAAATTAGTCAACGATATATGCATTGCATTTGGTGCAAATGTTTTCGCTCTTTGTGTTAAATCTTTATGCGTTATCACAATATCAACGTTATCCGGCAGGTCGTTAATTGCCATGTTCGAAACAGAAATCCCTAATAAGCCCGCATCACGCACCTTTTTAGCTAATACCCCTGCTCCCATGGCACTAGAACCCATTCCTGCATCACAAGCTACAATAATGTTGCGTACTTCTGCTAAATTAACAGAGGTATTTTGATTGATTTCTACTGCTGCCGATGATTTTGATTGCGATTTCATATTACGCATTTTTTTCGTAGCATTTTCGAGCTCATCATCATCACCTATGCGAGTTTTCTTTAATAAAATCGCGGAAACAATAAAGGAAACTAACGTCGCACTGGTGACTGATAAAATCACACCGACCAATGATGACTTAGGCGTCATCAGCAGAACTGCAAATATTGAACCCGGTGATGCAGGAGAGACTAACCCTGCATGAAAAAGGTTCATAACAAACACTCCTGTCATCCCACCCAGAATAACTGCAAGAATTAACCGAGGTTTCATTAAGACATAGGGGAAATAAATCTCATGTATCCCACCAAAAAAGTGAATAATTGCGGCTCCTGGTGCAGATTGCTTCGCATTTCCTTTACCAAAAAACATGTAAGCAAGTAAAACACCTAAACCCGGTCCAGGGTTGGCTTCAATAAGAAAGAAAATAGATGCGCCAGTTTCAGTCGCTTGTTGAATACCTAAGGGTGAGAAAATACCGTGGTTAATCGCGTTATTTAGAAATAATATCTTGGCGGGCTCAACAAAAATAGACGTGAGTGGAAGTAAATTATTCTCCACCATCACATTCACGCCTGCTGCCAATATTTTGGATAGCCCCGCAACAAGAGGCCCAATAGCTAAATAAGCCAAAATGGCTAATAACATGCCTATAATGCCGGAGGAAAAATTATTCACCAACATTTCAAAACCTGTTTTAACTTTGCCTTCTATCCACAAATCAAAACGTTTTATTGCATATCCGCCTAATGGGCCAGCAATCATTGCCCCCATAAACATTGGCATATCAGCACCAACAATTACCCCCATTGTTGTTATTGCGCCGACTATTCCGCCCCGCTCTCCACCAACTAAACGGCCACCGGTATAACCGATTAATAGTGGTAGTAAATAAGTGATCATAGGGCCAACAAGTTGAGCTAATGTCTCATTAGGCCACCAGCCAGTTGGGATGAATAACGCCGTTATTAATCCCCAAGCGATAAAGGCACCGATATTAGGCATAACCATATTACTGAGGAAACGCCCAAAATTCTGTACCTTTAATTTGATATTTGATGTTACCATGACAAAACCCCGTGGTACGAAAATGATAAAGTTGTAACGTTATCGCCAAATAACGTCTGTGATTTTTTCAACACTTTCACTCTAGCATGAGCTTGATCAGATTCGCACCACGCGGGCCTTTTTGTGACCATCATCACCATCCACCCCCTATTTACCCCATCTTTATATTGACAAAGATCACAAAAAAATCATGTTACTAAATTACATTGCTCTTTTTTTGCACTAAAAAACCATTTTGCGTGATTTTAATCACAAAGAAAAAATCATAATTTATCTTCAATTGGTGACAATCATCACAATTTATTTTCTATTTATCTTTTTCTACCCAGTGAACTGCCAACATTTTTTCATCCGCACAGATCATTTCTCAATTTTGTAATAAAATTACTAAACGTATTTTCTATTTCATTTTCATTATGGCTACTATCTTTTTGAGATAGTCTTAAATAGAATCAACAGCAACGCATTATTATCAATACATTATTTAGCCTTGCTTCGTCAGGTGTTCACCGATAAATTACCTCTAATTTTCTTAATTAAAATGTGAATATCATGACGTTAACCGTTATTGTTTTTCTTTTGGTTTATATTGCGATGGGCTTTGGTAAGCTACCTGGCTTCAAAGTTGATAGAACTGGCGCTGCGGTTATTGGTGCCTTAGCTATGATGGCTATCGATAGTATTACCCCTCCCCATGCATGGAATGCTATTGATTACCGAACTATTGGTATGTTATTTGGGCTTATGGTCGTTTCTGCTTCTTTTGTTGTTTCTGGTTTTTATAGCTGGACCGCAAACCGGGTGGCGATGCTAAAAGTTTCACCACCAATATTACTAGCTGTTTTAATTCTTGTCGGCGGCTTTCTTTCTGCATTGCTCACGAATGATGTTGTTGTTGTCGCCATGACACCATTATTAGTATCAATTAGTTTATCTCGCGGTTTAAACCCAATTCCTTTTTTGCTTGGCTTTTGTTTCGCAGCTAATAACGGAGCGGCGGGCTCATTAATTGGTAGCCCACAGAATATGATCGCAGCGCAAGGACTCGATATCTCGTTTGTTGGTTTATTACAGGCGTCTGCAATACCAGCCCTGCTTTCCTTACCATTAACATGGTTGGTACTTGTTTGGTTATATCGTAATCGTTGGTATTTGACTAAAGAAAATACATTAGCAACGCCCCCTAAAACCACCCAAGAAACATTAAATGTATGGGAAACAGCAAAAGCTGGCGTTATTACTTTCGCAGTTATCATTACCTTTATTGTGACAGATATTCCTAAAGAACTTATAGCGTTAACGGCTGCTGGATTTTTATTATTAAATAGATCCATTGCCTCGAGTGATATGCTTAAACTCGTCGATGGCAATCTTTTATTACTCATCATGGGATTATTTGTCGTCAATGCCGCTTTTGCCGCCACAGGTCTTCCTCAGCAATTATTAACTGATTTGCGAAGCTATGGTGTGGATCTCAACAATCCATTAGCCCTATTTTTAGTTACTGGTGTTCTAAGTACTATCGTTGGAAACAACCCTTCAGTCATGTTACTCGTTCCCTTCTTAACACCTGAAGGTAATGCCGATTCGTTAGGCGCCGCTCTCGTTTTGGGTTCTGGTTTTTCAAGCAACTTACTGGTTTTCGGTAGTCTTGCTGGCATTATTGTGGTCGAACAATCAGCGGCATATGGCGTGAAAATTTCTTTTGGTGAGTTTTCTAAATCAGGGGGAGTTGTAGCACTCTTGTGTATGTTATTAGCTGCTGCATGGATTTTATTTGCTTTATAGTCGTTTTAGCCAATCTGCTATTACATTAGCAGATTGGTTATAATTATAAATTCTATGGCAGTATTGCAAAAGAACGAACAGGAAAACCACTAGCATTGTTTGGTTTAGCAACAATATTAAAAATTACAGCACCACGAGTGGGGACTTGGTCCAAATTAGCCAGTAATTCAACTTGGTATGTATCCTGTTCTAATACATAATACTCACCAAGTAACGCATTATTTTTTCGAAAATCTTTTGCTGCATCAGTATCAAATGTTTCATGGCCAATCGCTTTTATTCCGCGTTCTTCAAATAAAAATTTAAGTGCATCCATTCCCCAACCCGGTATTTGGTTATTGCCCTCGTCATCTTTATTATCCATCAGCTCTTGTGATGGCCAACGTTTACTCCAGTCAGTACGTAATGCAACAAAACTCCCTGATTCAATTCGGCCATTTTTCGCTTCAAAATTAAGGACATCATCAAGAGAAAATGCAAAATTAGGATCTTCTTTTGCCCTTTCAGACTGGTCAATAACAATCAATGGCAGAACAAGTTCTTTTAATTCAAGCTCATGTAAATAACGTTTCCCTTCAACGAAATGACAGGGAGCATCAATATGGGTGCCATATTGTCCTGGAAATGTAAATTGCTGTGCAAAGAAACCTTCTGGATAGCCAAATAATGTTTTAAACTCAGCAGAGTCAAACATAAAAAAATGCGGTGAGTCTTTATCGAAGCTATGTGTCAAATCAACCCATTTTTTAGATTTTATTACATTAAATGCATCAATTAATTCATTGCTCATATTTTCCCCTGTCAGTTCTATTTTCTAAATAAAATTATCTACAGACTATTTTTATAATGCCTTTCCTAACCTATTAAATAACGAAAAAACATCCTGTTGTCTACAAATTCAACACGAATCTTTTTCATATTAAATCAGTAAGATATTTATCTTTTATAGCAAAAAACCACTAATTAATAAAAATTAGTGGTTAACATAATATTAATAATAAAAAAATAGACTAGGATTTTATTTAGGGTATTTGTTCCAGCTGTCAGGTTCAATAAAACCATCATAAATACGCTGAGAACGAATATAATCTGCATACTCTTTAGATTCAAAAGCTTCTTTCAAATCTTTTGCCCACTGAGCATCTAGGTCTTTTTGCATGACAGTCACAATAACGCGATGCTCTAGCGGTGAGTTTTCTACAACTAAACCATCAGCAATACGTTGGCCAGCACTTGCCACATAGTTACCATTCACAACAACAAAATCAACATCATCTAATAATCGCAACCCTTGAGCCGCATCGGTTTCTCGAATATCTAAGTTATATTCATTTGGGGAGATATCATTAACACTAAAACTTAATGTACTCACATCAGGCTTAATTGTAATCCAACCTAACTTTTCCAGGATCCTAGCGCCACGCTCTGCATTAACGGGGTCATTAGATAACGCAACAATCATACCATCTTTCACATCATCCAGCGTTTTATGTTTATTTGACCGCAGGCTTTGAGGCGCACTCGGTGAGTCTGTCAATGCCACCATATTAATATTATTTTTTTTGTTATAAGCCTCCATATAGGCACGGCTTTGATTTACAGAAGCATCAATAGAGCCTTCTTCAAAAGCAGGGTTTATTTGCCTATTCTGTGAAAATTGGCGCAAATTAACGGTATAACCTTTTTTTTCTAAAATCGGTACAATACCTTTATCCACTTGGTCAATATAATTGCCAACACCAAAGCCTATTGTAATTTGTTTTTTATTAGGATTATCTTTTTCGCTATTATCGCCACACCCTGCCAACACAACTAAAGCAGTAGTAATTAAAGATAAGCCTATTATTTTTTGTTTTAACATATGTAACAACCCTGTAAAGATATTTTGGGCAGTATAATCATAATTAAAGAACACAACTTAGACTATATCGTTATAACTTAATACAAAAGTAATATAAGAGTCACTTGTAATTCTTTTTGGTTATAAATATATAACAAATAGATCGTTCGATTAGTGATGTGATTGATATGTAATGAAGGAGATAAAAACGTTTAAAAAAAGTGAGTTGCTTTATGACTATTTCCTATAATGATGTAATTAATTATTTAACTAATTTAACACCAGATTCCAATCTAGCTAAAATTCGCCATGAACGCTCAGTCGCGACTGAAAATACTCAAGCCGTATTTGAAGCTATTTTTTCTACGCCATCGACACTTCTCACAAATGATGTGAAATATTATTTTGCTCATGAAGTCGCGAAAATAACGGGAAGTCCCCGTCTCGCTGAATTTTATTTGCAATTAATAGACTCAATTCCTGATGAACCTCTTACCCAACCACTTTCCACAGCAAAAGAATATCTGCAAATTTTAACGCAATCACCTAAAGACACCCATTACCAATTAATTGCTGCATTAACTGAACAAGGTTGGCAAGAGAGTGACATCATTTTACTTGCCCAATTAATAACTTATGTCACCTATCAAGCTCGGCTAATCGAAGGGATCCTTTTACTGACAGATAATAGCAGCCTTACAAGTAATTCGTCCAAAGTTGTGGCTGGTAAATGGAACCATCAACTATTAACCCGAAAAGGGAACTCTTCTCCAACCTCTTTTACACAAGATAACTTAGGATGGGAAGCTTGGATTTCAGCAAGGGATGCGAAGACATTGTCTGTTGAAGAAGCTCAGGTTATGAAAAAATTTGGCCAATTAAACTCTGAATATTTTTTACTACTCGCACATCAAAGCAAAATTTTAGAATTACGAACTTTAGTTGACCGAGGCGTGTTTTATACCTCAGAAGGGTTACCCCGCTGGGAACGTGAATTTGCTGCGGCGGTAACGAGTAAAGTTAATGGCTGCATATACTGCGCTTCTGTACATGCTAGAAAAGCCAGTCAGTATGCAAAAGAACGACGTGCTGATGTTGATAAATTACTAGCAACTGCGACGGGTTCAGTACTTGCTGAAGGTTTTGATGACAGACTCCTAGCCATCACAGATTTAGTCGCCTCTTTATCTGCAACCCCCATCCAAGCCACAGCACCACAAATAAAAACACTACAAGCGTTGGGTTTATCTGAACTTGAATTACTCGATTTAGTTCAATCGACGGCCTTCTTTTCATGGGCAAACCGCTTGATGTTATCTCTGGGTGAACCCTTTGAAATAGTAGAAGGTAAGGAGTAATTCAATGGAACTGATTATGGGTTTAGAGGCATTAGAAGCGCAAATAAAACAAGATTTGCAGTATCTAAATTTACCAATAACGTCTTGGTCATTATCAAAAAATAACCCTGAAAACCAAGTTGTTGATGTCGCTATCATTGGTGCGGGTATGTCAGGTATTACAGCAGCATTCGCCCTGAAATTACGCGGTATCAACGCGATTGTTTTCGATCAAGCCCCTGCCGGCAAAGAAGGCCCATGGCAAAGCCCTGCACTAATGGAAACACTACGTTCCCCAAAACATGTGGTTGGCCCTGCGCTTGCATCCCCCTCTTTAACTTTTCAGGCTTGGTTTAAAGCCCAGTTTGGCATTCAAAAATGGGATGAACTCGATAAAATCCCACGCTTGCAGTGGGGAGAATACTTGCAATGGTATAAAACCATGACAGAACCCTATGTGCTTAATCAATATCGGTTAGTGGATGTGCAATTAAACGATAACTACCGTGAATTAATTTTTGATACCCCAGAAGGAACGGTCAGTTATCAAGCGCAACATGTAATTTTAGCGACTGGTATGGAGTCTTTCAGTGAAGCTAATATCCCTAGCTTTATGAATGACATCCCAACGAACTATTGGGAACATTCATATGCAGGTACTAACTATCGTCGCTTTAAGGGTTTAGACATTGGTGTTGTTGGCTATAGTGCAGGTGCTATGGATAGTTCAGCAACGGCATTAGAAAATGGTGCTAATTCGGTTGAAATTTTAATTCGTGCTAGCGATATGCCTCGTGTAAACCGAGGGAAAGTTGCTGGAAGCGCAGGTTTTACCAATGCATATGCCTATTTTACCGATGCTCAAAAATGGCATTACACGGACTATGTAGCCAAAGCCAAAACGCCAGCGCCCCACGGAAGCACATTAAGAGTATCTCGTCATGAGAATGCTTATTTCAATTTCAATACTCAAGTTAAATTTATTGAATTAAAAAACAAAAAGTTACATGTCACGACAACGACAGGTAAATTTATATTAGATTATTTGATCTTGGCAACTGGTTATCGGATTAATTGGGCCAAGCACAGCGCCTTTCATCGGTTATCACCGCTAGTTAAAACGTGGGGAGATGCATACACGCCATCCATTCATGAAGAAAATACAGAGTTAGCTTCACATCCTTATTTAGGTAATCACTTTGAATTTCAAGCGAAACACAAGCAAGACACACTAAAAATCAATCAGTTATATTGTTTCAACTTAAGTGCATCGCTCAGTATGGGGCCCGTTATAGGCTTAATCCCCGGAACTAATGTTGGGGCAGAACGGTTGGCTGACCATATTGCAGCTCAATTGTACTTGAGCCATCAAGAGCAACACCTTGAGCAAGTCAAAAATAGCCAAGAAGCTGAATTATTGGGTGATGAGTGGCAACCCGCAGCACCACCTTCAGAACGCATGCAATTAACTGATAATGTAGAGTAAATCATGATTACCTTTCAAAATATTCAAAAAGTCTATGAAAAAGATGGGCAGTCTTTAGTTGCATTGCAAGACATTAATTTGCATATCAATAAAGGTGATATCTTTGGATTTATTGGTTATAGCGGAGCGGGTAAAAGTTCACTTATCCGCTTAGTGAATCAATTAGAAAAACCAACCAGTGGGGCAGTTATTATTAATGGCCAAAATATTGCTGAACATACCCCTGCAGAAACTCGTTCACATAAAAAAAGCATTGGTATGATTTTCCAGCATTTCAATTTGCTAGAAACTAAAACTGTTGCTCAAAATATTGCGATGCCTTTATTACTTTCAGGTGTCGATAAACAAGAAATCACTCGGCGAGTTGATAGCATTCTTGAATATGTCGAACTTAGCGATAAAAAACACCAATACCCTGGGCAGCTATCCGGTGGGCAAAAGCAGCGTGTTGGTATTGCTCGTGCTTTGATCAATAACCCACAAATTTTGTTATGTGATGAAGCCACTTCAGCCCTTGACCCGCAAACAACTCGCTCAATTTTGCAATTATTAAAAAAAATCAATCAAGAGCAAAATATTACTATCTTGCTCGTAACTCATGAAATGGAAGTCATTGAAGAAATCTGTAACCGTGTAGCCGTTATGGAATCAGGAAAAATTGTCGAAGAAGGAACTGTACTTGATATTTTTGCAAATCCGCATCAAGACACAACCAGAAAATTTGTAGGGACAGTGTTAAATGAAGAAATTCCAGAACGCGTTCTACATAACTTAGAACACCAACAAGATGTTTATCGTCTTGAATTTTTAGGGTCCTCTGCGCAACAACCCGTTGTTAATGAGTTAATACTGAAAGAAATTGTCAAAATAAATATTTTGTTTGCCAATATGAAAGAAATTAGTGGTGTCGTGTTAGGCAGTATGTTTGTCCAATTTATTGGTGATAAAGAAAAAATTGAAGATGCAGTTTCTTTTCTTCGCCAACGTGGAGTTGCAGTTAATAAGGGGGCACTATGACACAATTATTCGAAACCGCTTTAACAACTAAACAGTTTTTATTAGCGATGTCAGAAACTTTTACGATGGTTAGCGTTGCGCTCGTATTAGGTTCTATATTTGGGATCCTATTAGGTATCGTACTTGTTGTAACGAGGCCAGAGGGTATTTGGGAAAATAAATGTATTTATCGCATTGTGAACCCGATAATTAATATTATTCGTTCATTGCCTTTTATCATCTTATTAGTTGCGATGATCCCCCTTACACGATTTATGGTAGGAACCTCAATAGGAACAACTGCAGCAATAGTGCCATTAGTCATTTTTATTGCCCCCTATACTGCACGTTTAGTTGAAAACTCATTACTCAGTGTACATTCGGGTATTATTGAAGCGGCTGATTCTATGGGAGCAACAAATTGGCAAATTGTTTGGCACTTTATTTTACCTGAAGCGAAGTCATCATTAATTCTAAGTTTAACCGCTGCCAGCATTACTTTAGTTGGTGCAACCGCAATGGCAGGAGCCGTTGGTGGTGGAGGTGTCGGTGACTTAGCACTAAACTACGGCTACCAGCGTTTTGATAATGTTGCAATGGCTATCACCGTTGTTACATTAGTAATTATCGTACAAGGCATGCAATTTATTGGTGACTATTTAGCGAAAAAAGCGCGCTTCCATTAATTAGATCGTGAAGGTCGAAAGAATATTCGGCCTTCTCTCTTTTAGCTTACTTTATAAGTGCCTATTTTTCCCCTCAATGCTTATGTCCCTCATTTCAAAATTATCTTTAGTTAAAAAATTAAAAATAAAGTGAACTGCAGTGCTTACTTATTCAAATTTATCGTTTTTTTACGTGATTTAACTCACTTTAATAATAAAAAATGCGATAAATAATCAAATTATTTAAATTTATTTATATTATAATCATGTAGATATACTTTTTAATGGATATTATCAGCTTTTCGCTAAAATAATCTATTCTCTATGTATATTTAGTCGTCTTGCTGTTTTTTCATTTTTTGCTTTCTACGCGCGCTTTACGATGCATCGTCAGCGTTTTATTCACTTACAGATTAAACTGATTATGCCAACTATTGAACAACTCATTTTATTGATTTCTATACTCATTCTTTTGGGAATTTTCTCTAGCAAATTGTCTGCTAGGCTCGGTTTACCTATGCTAGTCATGTTTTTGTTTATTGGCATGTTAGCAGGCGAAGACGGGATAGGTAAGATTACATTTGATAACGTGAATGTTTCCTATGCCGTTGGTTCTCTCGCCCTTGCTTTAATTTTATTTGATGGGGGTCTACAAACATCAGTAAAATCAATTCGTCTAGTTTGGAAACCATCTTTTACACTAGCAACATTAGGCGTTCTTGTCACCGCAGGTGTAACAGGTCTTGCTGCTGCCTATATTCTCGGCGTTCCTCTGCTTGAAGGGCTATTACTAGGCGCTATCGTAGGTTCTACCGATGCCGCCGCCGTTTTTTCCTTACTACGCAACGCGGGGATCTATTTAAATGAACGATTGCAATCCACTTTAGAAATAGAAAGTGCAACAAATGACCCTACGGCCATATTTTTAACTGTTGGTTTATTACAACTTTTAATGAACCCACAAGCTTCAGGTAGTGAATTAATTCTGCTGTTTTTTAGCCAAATGGGAATAGGTACTGTTGTTGGCTTGAGCGTTGGCTGGGTTTCAGTCAAAATTATCAATAAGATTAAGCTATTAGCTACTGGTTTGTATCCTGTGCTTGTCGCTGCATGTGGACTACTATCTTTCGGTCTCGCCAGTAATTTAGAAGGCAGTGGGTTTTTATCTATTTTTGTCACTGGTGTTGTGATTGGTAATCATCGGTTTGTTTTTCAACGCAATACATTTTTGTTCCATGATGGATTAGCATGGCTAAGCCAAATTATCATGTTCGTTATGCTAGGGTTACTTGTCAACCCAAGTTCTCTTATTGAAGTCTGGCTTGAAGGCTTAATTATTGCTCTGGTCTTAACGTTTATCGCGAGGCCATTGGCTGTAATACCTGTTCTAAAATTATTTGGTTTCCCTAAACCTGAAATAACATTAATTTCTTGGGTAGGGTTACGTGGCTCTGTTCCTATTATTCTTGCTATTTTCCCGTTTATCTACGGGCTACCTAATGCCCATTTAATTTTTGACGTGGTTTTCTTTGTGGTATTAATTTCAGCAACCTTACAAGGCTCAACCTTGCCTTACGTTGCACGTAAATTAAATTTAATGCAGCCACCTCCATTGATCCCTGCGGCCACTTTAGATATTACCGCAGTAGAACAAATAGACGCAGATTTAGTGGAATATACATTAGGAGAGGATTGCTCTGCAGTGGGTCGCCGATTATCGCAACTTGCATTACCTGACCAAACTGTCATTGCAATGATTACGCGTGAAAAAAGTGTTTTACCTCCAAGGGGTTCAACTACCTTTCATGCTGAAGACCATTTATTCGTTGTTCTTAAACCTGAAAATCGTATTTTTCTTGAACGCCTTTTTTCAGAAAAAAACATCTCTGAACACACTCCTATTGAACTTCCCGATACAGGGCTAAGTCTAAAAGGAACGACTCGATTAAATGAGATCTACTCATCTTATGGTATCCAAATTGATAATAGTGATGAAAGGACTCTTAACCAATTTATTTACGCTTCTATATCGGAACCTTTGCAAGATACCATCATAAAATTAGATCAACTGCAATTAAAAATTGGAGAGATGATAGGCACACGTATCGTAACCGTAATATTAGAGCCAATCAAAGAGCAGGAAGGTTAACGGAGCATAAATATCTTACCCAATATTTTTCTTAGATGTTGAGTAAAATCTTAAGTTATAATTATTTTAAGGATACAAAAATAAAAGCCCTTTCGGGCTTTTATTTGTTCTTTAATGAAACATAAGATAAAAACAGCTATTGTCATTTTAAGCTATAAATAGCAGGTATATTTAATTTATGTTCCTAATTGAAACAATTAAGAATTAAAGCGAATTACGTTTCATTCTAAAACAATATAGATATTTAGTTACACCAGAGTATATGCAGAGCTTTCAAACCCCTTATTACCCGTGCTCTCATCTACTTGAGTATCCTCTTGCAGGACTTCACTAAAAAACTCACCCATGTTAACGTCTAAAACTTTTAATACTCGAACTAGACAATCTATATCGATACGATTCACACCACGCTCGTAACGAAATAGCTGCTGTTCACTTATATCTATCTCTTTAGCTAACTGAAAAACAGTAAAGCCTTGAGCTCTTCTAAGGGCTTTTATTTTTTGTCCAACTGCACAAGCGACAGGATATTTCGTGTTCATAAACATTCTCGCTTCAATTTATATTTAAGGAAATAAAAATTAGCAGATAATTATCTACATATTTTATTTTTTATATTTATGTGTATAACATTGATAATGCTACAGACGATTCAGCATATATCTAACAGAATGATATACTACCCTTATAATTAGTTTCAACTAGTCCTAAATTGACATTGCAACTATGTAACAAAGTATTTCATGCTATACATTTCGTGTTTAAAATCAAAATAATACTTTAATATCACAAAGTTACACGCAACGTGTGTATCACTGCATAGTAATATTCCAGAGGATATGCCTAAACCCTTGGAATATTCATCTAAAAAAGACCTATGTAGCCGATGTATAACCTAAAAATAAAGGAAATAAATAGAATTATTTAACACTGTAACAATATTAATGTTATTGATACAATTAAACTCGATGAAAAGTGATAAACCCACTATAAATGATACTTTTATGTAAAAAATGGTAAAAACAGTCAATTTTATCTCTAAAACTCTCTAATTCGGCAAAATATCAGTACGTTAAAAAGCCAGTTAAACTGTTACAATTAGTAAATTACTAAATTTTTAAAGTAGCAAGAGATGGATTTATTATCTACAAGTACCAAACATAACAAAACCATAACGTTAAGAAAGCTTATTATTCATTTTACTAGATGAATATCACAAAATTATGAAAAATAACTTTCATCGACGGTCTGTTTTTGATTCCACTGGTTTCTGTTTTTTTCAGGATGAAGGGTAATACAAAATTTTAAAAATAAACACAATTTAAGCATTTATAGCTAAATTACAGATTTTTATATTTACGATATAATGAAAGCTATTTATAAAAAATGATAATTACTCGTCCATTCTATTGAAGAGTAATTAGCCATTCATTTATGCTTAAATGACGTCATTATATTTTAAAATATATCCTGCTAATGCCATATTGGAATATAGACATAAAAACTAAGTGGCTTTTCAAAGTACATCTTGAATTATTTCACATATTAGGCGGGCTGTGTAGCCGATAATTCTCCAAGTTCTTATCATGTTACTTAGAAAATGTAACTTACAAAATATGTGTATTATTTAGTGATTAAGTGTTTACTTAGCTAAGTATTAGTTTGGATTACTTGCTTGATAATGGCTTGAGATGGTGGGTCGTGCAGGATTGAAATCCTTCGGATTTACCCTACGGGCTGAACCTGCAACCAGCTTGTCGAGGTATGGATTAACGACTGAGTGTTTACTTAGGTGACGGTTAAATTGGATTACTTGCTTGGGAATGGCTTGAGATGGTGGGTCGTGCAAGATTGAAATCCTTCGGATTTACCCTACGGGCTGAACCTGCAACCAGCTTGTCGAGGTATGGATTAACGACTGAGTGTTTACTTAGGTGACGGTTAAATTGGATTACTTGCTTGATAATGGCTTGAGATGGTGGGTCGTGCAGGATTGAAATCCTTCGGATTTACCCTACGGGCTGAACCTGCAACCAGCTTGTCGAGGTATGGATTAACGACTGAGTGTTTACTTAGGTGGTTGTTAAATTGAATTATTTGCTTGAGATGGTGGGTCGTGCAGGATTCGAACCTGCGACCAATTGATTAAAAGTCAACTGCTCTACCGACTGAGCTA